>JBHLQK010000018.1:0-23324 GCA_048884925.1 Candidatus Thorarchaeota archaeon | reverse complement strand
CACGATATCGATTCCATGTTCGTGATGCATAGTGCAACAAAATACTTGGGTGGGCACAGTGACATAATCGCTGGAACACTTTCTGGCTCGAAGGAAGTTATGACCAAGATTCGTAGTACGGCAAGACTTCTAGGAGGGACAATGGATCCCTTTGCCGCGTTCCTACTGGACAGAGGTATCAAAACACTGTCTGTTCGCGTTGAGAAACACAACTCCAATGCGCTGTATCTAGCTCAAAAAATGGCAGACGACTCGAGAGTCAGAAGGGTCCATTATCCAGGGCTCCCAAATCATCCCAATCATTTGGTGGCTAAGAGGCAGATGCGTGGATTCGGTGGTATGCTCTCAATTGAGTTAGACTGCGATCTCGAGGCCGCCAAGACCTTTGTTGATTCATTGGACATATTTCTGAACGCAGTGTCCCTTGGTGGGGTGGAGAGCTTGGCTAGCATTCCAGCATTGACTACTCACTATGGGCTGGGGGCAGATGTTCTTTCGGAGATGGGAATCTCGGAATCGACAATACGACTGTCTGCAGGGATTGAGGATCAAAACGACCTGCTCCTTGACCTAATGACTGCTCTTGACAAAACATGCTGACACGATTGTTTTGACCGTTTGTTAAGTTACCGAGAGTATGCTGGGACGCCTCAAATCTTTGCATCATGATGTTAGCTCGAAAACTCGAGCCGCCATTAGAAGACTCAAATAGAACTCAGCTAGACGCCGAAATTCGTAGGATTAATACTGGGCAGTTTTACTACAATCGCCTATATACTCGACAACTACTCAATTTCTTGCAATGACTGTCTGGACTCATCAACCCTTGTACGATTTCGCAGATTGTAAGACGCCATGTGGAAAGACTGGCTGCATCATCTTTTACACAGGAGATGGTTGCTTCTTCTGTGATGTGGCCTGGGAGATCCTAAAGGAGGTCGTTTCTGACTTCAGTCTACCATATGAAACTATAGCCCTGGTTGATGCCGAAAGAGTCAATCCTGCAACTGCTGGTCCAATAGGACTTCCAACGATACAAATCTGTGGGGAAGTAATTGTAGGAATTCCAGACATTGATGCAATAAGAGGTGCTCTCATGCATGCGGTTCTAAGGACATGCTTCAATGAATGAATCATGACTCTCCTAGAATTCTATTGGTTGACTCTTTAAATTTTAAAAATGAAGCCTCTTTCTCAGTTTCATGTAGAAAAGCAGATTCCATTTCTGTGAAACTCCACCTCCGGGAGCTCAGCTATGACCTTGTGAATGTTCATTAATTCAACTCGCTCGGAGCCTTCAATAAGTTATTCTATACAATGGATTTGACAGAAGTAGGGCCCTCTCGGTTTCCTTTTCAGGAACAAGCGGGCCCGTTGAGGAGTGTGAATGTATCGTATGAGAGCCTACACTCGAAGGTGTAGAGTAGAAATGGATTTCCAGATCTCAATCTCTTTTCTAAGCTTCTGGACTCTGGCAACATCTGCATGATAAAGCGGTTTACGCATGTCTTGGAAATTCGCAACCTTATGGCAGAGATCCTGTTTCAAGAGATTGCGCAAAGCCAGAGTTACGGTTCTGGGAGCGAGTCCAACCCTAGTCGCGATCTCTTGGGGATACATTGGACCGTCTGAGGCCAAAGTGTCCAGTATAACAATAGAGCTTCTTGTCAGGTTGAAAGGCAGGCGCATCTGTCATCACCGTCAGGCGTTCTTTAGCAACTTCCGGCCATATTAAGGTCATCGTGTTGCCACAAACACTTGCTCGACCTCAGTAGTGGCAATTCGTTTTTTATAAGCGTTGCCAATAGCGTAATCTATTGGTGCCCAGAAACACATCGTTAAATGAAGAATCATCTGCAGGTCCGTCGGATGTGATTTTCTGACAAATGAGATGGCCCTAGACCAAAAGGATTTTGCCATCATTGGAGCCTTTGACAAGTTTGGCGCAAAAGCATCGGCGGAGCAGCTTAGTGAAGTATTGGGCATTCCATCTCGAACAGTCAGATATCGTCTCTCTCGATTGAAGAAGAAAGGCATCTTGCATCCTCCACGAGCAATGACTCATGAGAGAAAGGTTGGTCTTGGAGAGGCATCAGTCTGCATGAAGGCTACCAGACTTGGGGCAACACATCTCCCTGCCATTCTTGATGAATTGGCTCCCTTCTATTGGATGACAGAATCCTATGGCTCCTATGATGGATTCTTGGCTCATGCTGTTTATTCTCTTGACTCCCCTGATAGCATCCCATTATTGATAATAGCATTAAAGGAAGAGGGACTTGTGGAGGACTATCATATCTTCGACATTGTGGACTACGAGTATAAACGAGCGAATTATGAATATCTTAGGCCTGACATGTGCTGGAATTGGGACTGGAAGCTTTGGTATAAGTCAATCAAGAGAAATCTGAAGGGGAAATTAAAATTCACATTCCGGATGGATGAGAACCCTCAGGTTGTCAATTTCGATTCAAAAGACATAGATGTGCTGAGGCATTTAGGTAGGAACGGAGAGTCAACCCAACGTCATCTTGCTGAGGCACTATCCTTGTCCGAAACCGGAGCTAGCAAGAGAGTGCAACGCTTGGAAAAGGCTGGAGTTATCAAGGGTTACAAATCCACTATCATTCCGTCAATCAGCCAATTCTCCCATTGTTTCTTTCTTGAGATAGAGGAGCCTGTCGAGAGAGTATTGTCGAGTTTGTATCAGCTCCCGTTTCCACTTTGTATCATGATGGAATCAAGGACTCGATTTTGTATTCGCCTTGGATTATTAGCTTCAGACTTCGCCTGCTTTCTGAAGGGCTTTGACTTGCTGAGGCCCTCCTTACTCTCCTATTTCTTTCAGACCTTGCACAACCCGCGTCGAACAAGTTCCTCTCACCCCTTCGAATTTTACAATGAGGATTCTGCCATTTGGGATATTCCCTCAGATTCAATCAGTATCATACGTGAGCATTTAAAGAAACGTTGAAAATACTGAAATACTGGACGCAAACGAAACCATAGTGTCTCTTCCTCTAAATGCTCGGAGGGAATCTAGTGCAGGAAGAAATCAACAGCTGCAGATTCACATGGACTGGAAAGAGGGATGCCAGAAATGCGGCTACTAGGCGATCAAAGCACAAACTGAAGATTCTTGAAGAGCAATCCATCTCGTTTGACTCAACTGAGAATATGTTCATCGAGGGTGATAATCTGGAAGCTCTCAAGGTTTTGCGTGAGAGCCATAATGGAGCAATAAGTGTGATCTACATCGATCCACCGTATAACAAAGGCGGCAGTTTTGTCTACAATGATAAGTTTACTGAATCACATGCTGAATGGCTCTCTATGATGTTTCCCCTGCTTCTTGTTTCAAGAGAGCTTCTTCGTGAGGATGGAGCCATCTTCGTTTCAATTGATGACAATGAGGTTCATAATCTACGTATGTTAATGAACGAGGTATTTGGTGAGGATAATTTTGTAGCAACAATAATCTGGGAGAAGAAGTTCTCACCTCAAAACGATGCTCGGTGGTTCTCAGATAACCATGACTATATACTCATCTTTGCCCGGAATAAGGACTTATGGAGACCGCGGCTGCTACCGAGAACAGAGGAAACTGATGCACGCTACAAAAATCCTGACAATGACCCGAGAGGTCCCTGGACCTCAAGCGATTTGACAGTCAAAACTTACAACAAGGATTATGATTACGAATTAACAACACCATCTGGAAGACGGGTTCATCCTCCACGAGGGAGATGTTGGGGCATGACACGCCAATCATACAATGGCCTCGTGGCTGAGAATCGTATCTGGTTCGGTCTTGATGGGGATAATGTCCCACGACTCAAGCGATTCCTATCTGAAGTCAAGCAGGGCCTGACACCTTGCACAATATGGCGGCGAAGTGAGGTCGGTGATAATCAGGAAGCCCGAAGGACGATTCGTCAGATTTTTGGTGATGTAGGTGTCTTTGAAACTCCAAAGCCGATCAGACTAATGAAGCGGATATTGCATATCAGTACTGAACCAGATCGCAATGACATTGTGCTAGATTTCTTTGCTGGCTCCTGTACGACAGCTCATGCACT
The DNA here is from genome assembly GCA_048884925.1 of Candidatus Thorarchaeota archaeon. Classification (GTDB taxonomy): domain Archaea; phylum Asgardarchaeota; class Thorarchaeia; order Thorarchaeales; family Thorarchaeaceae; genus SMTZ1-83. The sequence continues at coordinate 19,245 of JBHLQK010000018.1, read as the reverse complement.
ACTGGAAAAGAACCTAGAAGATGGAGGGAATAGAAGCTTCATTGTCGTCCAGTTACCTGAGAGAGTTCCGGAAAATTCTCGTGCGATTGGAGCGGGGTTCACTACGGTTTCAGAGATTGGAGCTGAAAGAATAAGAAGAGTCATTCAGGAAATGAACCTGAGTTCGGAGAAGGCTCAGGCACTCGGCTTCAAGTATTATCAACTGAAATGATTTCATTGCTTCAAAATATGGTCCTCCACAAAAGATTCAAAATCATCAATGCAATCATCGGTGATCTCACCATCTCTGACACCAGGATATTGTGTGTAGGCCTGCAATGCTTTCCCGAGCTTAATCATGAAACTTGGACCTTTTTTCTTGTCACCGTATATTCTATGGATTGACTCTATTGCTTCAATGGCAATATCCCTTGGCGACATTTCGACACTGGCCACTGAATCTGACTTCTTTCCGCACACCAAAAGGGCGTTGTGATTCATACCATGGGCTCTGACGCCACTAGGTGTTTCACCATGTGTTGGATAGACTGCATTCACATTGAATCCTGAATTCACAAGAATTCGCAACATGGCAGTCCATGCCTTCAGTCGTTTATGTTGGTAGACAAAGACTAGCTTGGCATCATCCTTCATCACTCTGTTGAGCTCGCTATAGACTTTAGTCATGGACCTGACAAAGAAATCTGCATCTTTACCTGTCTTGGTATGTACTAGAATTTCATCGGCATTATTACTGGATTTCTTGCCAAAAGCAGTCGGGTAAGTGTCCAATAGCTGCTGGCGCAGCCACACATAGAAGAAATCTGAAAGCTCAGAGTACATGATATTATCATAATAGGGTGGATCAGTTATTACTGCATCAACAGCCTTGTCAGGGATGAATGTCAAGTCCTCGGATGACTGACACTTTAGCAAGGAACTCGTTGGGCGCTTTAGCTCTTTGAACTCGCTAACAAAGTCAGCTCCTATTCTACCACCAATTTTGACTCTCTCCCTTTTTCTGGTCTGTTCGCCCTTTGGAGTTTTTATTTCAGAGATTCGAATCTCGAATGGCTCTCGTTGGTAGCTCAGAGCCCTTCTTCCTTTTGCCGCATACTTCCTAAAGGTGCCTCTCCCCAATTTTGTACCCCACACATTGTTTTCTACAGGACTAGTGGGTGGAGAGAAGTAATGTCCACCAAATAGAGGTTCAAGTTTCGATGCTTGAGTATTATAGATGCAGAACATATTGTTGGCATTGAGAGAGTCTGAAAATGTAAGGAGTAGAAGTTCTTTGACCCCTCTGTCCTGAACTTCGAGAATCCGTTCCAGTATGATCGAGAGTGCAAGCAACTGCCGAGAATTGAAGAAATCACTGAATCTTCTATAGACAACGCAGCGAGGCCTCATTGTCGCCATTCTATTCCAAGGCACCTCGTCGTTTGGAATCAGCGTTCCTTTGAGCTTCTTTTCCATTAATTTATACTCTCTCTCAGCGTCAGATATTCGCTGTAGGTCAGACTTGTCAGGAGTCTTGTACCCTCTACCGCATGTTTCACAATAGAATTCAATTGCAAATGGTATCTCAGCAGGAGGCTTTCCTTTCTTTAGCCACGCTTCTGTCAAATCACCATTGTGATTACAGCTTGGGCAATCGTACGTCTTGTTTGTGGCATATGGTTTTGAGAGGTCCAGACCGCAGTGGCAGTGGGAATTGTCTGCTGCTACTATTTCATTACACGACGGGCAGAAGAAGGTCTTTCGATTGTCATTCTGTCTGGAGATGAGGAAGGATTTGAACAATGGAACCTCATTGTCGCAGGATTGACAGTTCACAGTCCTCACCCAAAACGTGTACATTGTATCTGCATTATGTCCTTCTTTGCATGTAGTCTTGTAAAACGAACGCACTTTGGACTCTACGGACAGTCTAATCTTGGCAAACTCAGACTCAAAACTAGCTAAGTCAACTGACTCAAGCTCTTTCTTTGTGATGAACCATGCCATAGGGTTGATATCCACACCAATAGTGCGACATCCAAGTCTATGTCCTTCAACAATCGTGGTTCCGCCGCCCATGAAGGGGTCTAGGATAAGTGGAGATTCGCCACTCGCATTCTCAAGTTTCACATCTTCATAGAACCTCTTCATCGGGTCTTCATCAAGAAAGAGTCCAAGAATGATTGCTCTGAAGGTAGATCCAACTCTGCGCGCAAACCATTTGTGCATATGATATATTGGCTTCCTCGAGTTGCTTTCACTCCACGCAATCTCGTCAATGGTTTCGCTAGGAAATCCTCTCTCCAAATACACGGTCTGCTTCCCTCACAGATGCAGAGTCCAGATTGCTGCATCATCATGTGGGTAAAGATTTGGCACATCTGCCACCTCTTTGAACCCGATTGACCTGTAGAATGCTCTACCTCCTTCATTCTCTTTCTCCATGAATAGGTAGATGACCCGAAGTTTGTGATTATGACTTGAGTAATGCACCGATGCATCATGAATCAGCGTCTGTACAAGTTCCTTTGCGATGCCTTGCCTTCTGTATTCAGGATTGACTCCTAGTCCGATTAACTCGACAACACCATCATCAAGCCCGCCCCGTATGTCCCAGCTCAAAGTGCCAATCACCTTTCCTTCATCAAGACAGAGAATGGTGTGAAATCGTAACAAGTCAGCAGCAAAATCCTCGGCGAGATCTATGTTATCCTCTATCTCGGTGATGAAGAGCCTCACAAGAAGCTCCCTATCAAAATCAGTGGCTTCTCTAACTGTCCGCATATGGACTATGAAGCAGACCGGCCAATTGTATCTACCGGATGCAACTACTCGATTATGATCACAGCATCCACGAATAGCTCGTACTGTTCATCCTCATCTAGATTGTGGACGAGAACTTTCTCAACCTCGAACTCTCCGCGTATCTCCAGTAGTCGTGATTCAGTGAGCACCTTAACACTTGACTGAGTGAGTTCATCCTTCAGTGTTTCACTAGTGACGATTTCTTTTTCCGGAGTCAAAAGAACTACACGATCTGTCTGTGAAGTGAGTTCCAAGGCCGCTTCGACTGATTCATCGCCGGTATGCAAGACCAGCACCCTCTGGTCCGAGAAATCCTCAAGGTCGTTTACATCTAGGTAGACACCTTTGTCAAGGAATTCATCCTGACCAATAATTACACATGTTGGTTCCTCATAGTCGGATTCCTTTGGAATTACCTTATCCGGATTCTCTCTTGCACGATATGCCTTAATGGCCTCGTGAAGTGCATCTGCAGCAAGGTTTGAGCAGTGCATTTTTATCGGAGGCAAACCATCGAGCTCAGTGGCAACATCATCCCTAGTCAATTTCATTGCTTCATCAAGTGTCATACCCTTTACCATCTCAGTGGTCATACTGCTGGTAGCAATCGCCGAACCACATCCGAAAGTCCTAAACTTGGCGTCGACTATTTTCTCATCCTCGACCTTGATGAAGACCTCCATGAGGTCCCCACAGGTAGGATTTCCCACACGACCACTTGCGACGTCATCTCCCTCAAGAACTCCCACATTGCGTGGATTCCTGAAGTGGTCAAGAGTTTTCTCGCTGTACTGTGTTGATTTCATTCTTCATCACCTAGTTTTTGGATTGTAAATCGGAGACATCTTTCTAATTCTTGTAAGCACCTCGGGTAACACCTCGAGCACGCGATCAATGTCTCCGTCTTCATTAAACCTTCCAGGCGTAAGCTGCAAAGAACCATGAGCCTCCTCATGTATGAGCCCAGTCGCAATCAAGGTATGTGATGGCTCTAGTGTCTTTGAGGTGCAAGCGGAGCCTGTGGACACAGAGATGCCTTTATCCTTGAATGACAAGAGCATTGCTTCGCCCTCCACACCATCGAATCTGAAATGGGCGTTACTGGCCAGTCTCTCCGTGGGATGGCCATTGAGGTAACTGTCAGGAATCTCATCTAGTATTGTATTAATCAAACTATCTCGATATCCTTGAAGGCGTTTCACTTCACTTGGCATCTCTTTCTGCATTATCTCAACTGCAAGCTTCATCCCCACTATCCCTGCTACATCCTCTGTTCCTGATCTCAATCCTCTCTCCTGTCCACCGCCAATCAGTATTGGGTTCACTCGATATCGCTTTTTCATGTAGAGGACACCAACTCCTTTTGGACCGTAGAAGTCGTTAGAGGACAGCGACATTAGGTGGATTCCATCGCGTTTGACATCTATTGGCAAGAGTCCTTCTGCTGCCACAGCATCTGTATGAAACGCTATTCCGCTTTCTTCAGTTAGTTTTCCAACCTCTGCGATTGGCTGAATAGTGCCAATCTCATTGTTCGCATATTGGACCGAGATGAGGATTGTATCATCTTTTATTCTTCGTTCCAGTTTCTTCAAAACCACACGCCCGTATTTGTCTACAGGCGCCCGTGACACTTCAAATCCTTGTCTCTCCAAGTACTTTGCAATGTTCCTGATAGAGATATGTTCAACCTCAGAGAATATGATGTGGTTGCCCTTGCTTTTGTTCTTCATTGCATATCCAATCAGGGCCAAATTGTTTGCCTCCGTGGCACCTGATGTGAAGACAATCTCGTCGTAATCTGCATTGATATAATCCGCAATAGCCCGCCGACTCTCTTCGAGAGCCTCTGTGGCCACATCCCCCACACGATGCAGAGCTGAAGCATTCCCAAAGCGTTCATGGAAATAGGGTAGCATCCCGTCAACGACACGCGGATCTACAGGCTTTGAGCTTTGGTAGTCCAGATACACCTCTTTAACGTCGCCCAATCAGACTCACCTAAAACCACATTGTGGCATCTGCGTCTAGGACCAAGTCATTCAGTGTGGCTGCACCTACTATCTTGCACCCCTCAACCAGCTCTACCTTGTCCCATCCGAGCATCTGTTTTGAGGCTTCGCAGACATAGACTGTTATTCCCATCTCTATCGTTTTCTGAATCATCTCAGCGACGCTTGGAAAGCTTCCTACCTTGATCTTCTCAGATACTCCGGGCTTGAGTATTCTTAGACCTTGACCGAGGTAGTAGACTTCCGCTTTGATATCCATCGCCTTCGCGCTCTGAGCAAGGACAAGAGGCGAATACTGACGTTCTGGATCATCGCTTGTTTGTACGTATAGTATACTACTCATGATTGAATCACTCCTTCCTTCTAATCAGGAATCTTTGTGTACCGTCCTCCAATCTCTCGAAACTTAGGAGTTCGTGACCTGTTCTCTTACAGAACCGCTTGATGTCTTCCTCAGCTGCAGGGTCATCAGCCAGCATCTCAAGTATTTCACCAGGCTCTATACTATCTATTGCTTCTCTTGTCTGGAATAGTGGTTGAGGACAGAACAGTCCTATGCAATCAAGAGTTTCAACTGGTTCCTTATTGGGCATGGAGGATTTCACCTAACCTTTGCTAAATAAACCATAGTTAATTCCTTATAACTTCATCGTTGAGAACATGCAATTAAGGCGACTCCTGCTCGTTTCTTTTCCTCTTTTCCTCTAGTTCTTCTTGCATTACCCTGCATCTCTCATACCATAGAACTTCATAGTCACTGTGGTCGATGATTCTGTCCTTCAAATCCGATATGGACATAATCCCATCATCTTTGCACCATTGCACGCATATTGCATAAGCTTCCCAATCAAGCTCAAAGGTTTCCCATTCAACTTCGACCTCTTCATACCCTTCCAGTAACCATGCTAGCCCTCGTGTGTGACCATCAATGGACACAAGATCACCATCTATCTCCTTAATCGGAATCGGCTCATACATGGATAGATCACCCAGATTCCTACCATTGATGACGGCATCTAGCTTCGCCTTGCTTATGTAGAGTTGACTAGGTTGAATCTCATGAAGGTAGAGTTTGAAGGCTTCTCCCATGATTTTCCCACCTAAAAGGCCGCTCTTTAGCGTTTCTCAGCAACCAAACCATGGTCAAAGCCTCAGTATTAAATCGGGGTTCTCCAATATCCTGCCTAGACAATGTTGCCAATCCGGTGTGAGTCAAGATGCCTAAGACGAGTCGTGCAGCTGTAATCCCGGAGCCGAACGGTCCAGTGGAGATTAGAGAGTTTGAGATTCCCGAACTAAAACCCGGTGCTGCTCTATTGAGAGTAGCGAATGCTGGCGTATGCGGAACAGATGTTCATTTATGGCATGGGAAATTAGCTGGCGTGCCTTATCCATTGATTCCGGGGCACGAGATGGTAGGAACGGTTGATGCTCTTGGACCCAAGAAGATCAAAAACGTAGATGGCCATGACATCAAGGTTGGAGACCGTGTCACAATTCACGATGTAACGAAGACCTGCTACTCTTGCTGGTTCTGTCTCATTGCCAAGGCTCCCACAAAATGTCCCAATAGGGAGGTCTACGGAATTACTATGGACTCATCTAAGTGGCCTCACCTGATTGGAGCGTATAGTGAGTATGTTTACGTTTCACCAGGTACGCAAATAATTCAGATTCCCGATCACGTGAGTTTCGATGGTGCCGGAGCTGTTGGATGTGCGATGCCAACAGCAGTACATACTATTACTCGAAGCCCCTTGAAATGGGGCTTGAACGTCGTAATTCAAGGGGCAGGTCCGGTAGGACTAATGCTTCTTGCACTAGCAAAGATCAATGGTGCTGCAACAATAACCTCAATTGATATGGAGCCTCATAGACTCAAGCTCGCTGAAAAGTTCGGAGCAACCCATACCCTGAACATCAGAGAGACCACCCTGAAGGAACGTTATGATTACTTGCGGGATATCACGGATAGCCATGGTCCTGACATCGTATATGAGGCGACAGGGAATGCGCGGGCGGTCCCTGAAGGAATCGAGCTTGTTCGAGAGGGGGGAACCTATACAATATGTGGGCAATATACCGATAGCGGGAACGTGGAAATCAATCCACATATTATGAACAAAAAGCATCTCGATATTCGTACAGTCTGGGGCTCGGAGACCACGCACGTCTATCAAGCGGTTCGTACGATAGCTGATAACTACGACGAGTTTCCATTCGAAGATGTTGTGACGCACAAGTTCGCACTCGACAACACTCAAGAAGCTCTAGAAACGCAGGAGCGTCACGAATCAGTAAAAGCTGTTATCAGTCCGAATGACTGAATCAGTTTAGTAGGGGCATGCAAATATGAACAATGAATTGCAAAAGGAAAAGGTGAAGCAATTAGGTCAAATCCTCTCAGAGGATGACACTGACCTTTGGCTTGTTTGGGTTCGAGAGACCTCCCAAATGGCTGACCCTGTCCTCGAGCTCATCTATAGTGGGGATTTTGTCTGGCAATCGGCGTTGTTGTTTCCAAATAAAGGCAAACCTCTTGCCATTGTTGGCAACTTTGACGCAGATGCCACGAAGGCTACGGGTCTCTTCGGCGGAGTTATTCCTTACACTAAGAGCATCAAAGACTTTCTCATCAAAGAACTGAACCGATTAAGACCATCAAGGATCGCGATCAATTTCAGTAAGAACGATGTAGCCGCCGATGGACTATCTCATGGTATGTATCTCATCCTCCAAGACTATCTTGCTGATTCTGATTTCAAGAACCGTATAGTCAGTGCTGAGAATATCGTTTCCAAGCTGCGGGGACGTAAAACCCCAACTGAGGTCGAGCGGATTAGGAAGGCTGTTAGAATAACTGAATCCATATTCGAAGAAGCACGCAGATTTGTGAAAGTCGGCATGACAGAACTGGAGATATACAACAAGTTTCACAAAGCAGTTGCGCGACACGACGTGGGCTTCGCGTGGAGTGAAAATCACAATCCAGCAGTAGACGCGGGTCCTACCAAGCAATTCGGACATTATGGACCAACGGAAAATATAGTAAAGCAGGGTCACCTGCTACACTTTGACTTTGGTGTGAAGTATCAAGATTACTGCTCAGACATCCAGCGTATGTTCTTCTTTGGGAAACCCGAAGACGTGCCCGAAGAGGTGCAAAACGCCTTCGAAACCGTGCGAGATGCAATTCAAGCAGCAGCTGACTGGGCAAGACCAGGTGCCGTCGGGTATGAAGTCGATACCATTGCTCGCGAGTTTGTAACAGAGAGGGGATACGAAGAATATCAGCATGCGCTTGGCCATCAGGTCGGGAGGCAAGCTCATGATGGAGGTACACTGTTAGGACCAAGATGGGAACGATATGGCGCTACGCCTATGGGAGTGGTTGAGGTTGGCAATGTGTTCACTTTAGAGCTATATGTGACAACAGAACACTATGGTCAAGTGAGCCTAGAGGAGGACATTATAATCACTAGAAAGGGCTGCGAGTTCCTTTCGCGCCCTCAGAAAGAGCTAATCTGCATCCCATGATATCTAGTAAAAATCTTCGCAAAAGTTTATGTGAAAATTCAGATAATTACGTGTTATTGCAGAAAAGGAATAGTGCCAGGAGGGTTTCCTTTGTCTAATGCCACAAAGAAGTTGCGCGAGCAGTATTTGAATTCGTTCATGATGAGGAAGTGGATAACTGAAAAAATGCCTCGTCTTAGGCCTGATCAGATAAAGCATCTCTATATCCTTATTGCGCAGTGGATTGGAGAAGATATATCCATAGAGGTAAGCGAAAGATAAGAGGAGGGCATGGGAGCATTAGACCTCATCCATAGCTCCAGTCCTGTATCCGAATGCATCAATAGTTGCATAAGTGAAACCCAGGCTGGCGGCATACTTCTGGAACTCATCAAGTTTCCTCTCTTCAAATAGCTTCGAGCGTTCATCACGGCCCACTTCCACTCGAACTAAATCTCCGTGATATCGCGCTCGCACACTTCTCACTCCGAAATGCAATCTCACGAAGTTCTCAATTCCTGCAACCATCTCAAGCCGCTCATTCGTTATCTGAGTTCCATATGGAAATCTTGTAGCTAGGCATGCCATTGATGGTCTATCATAAACAGATAGTCCGTTCTCGCGAGCTATCTCACGCACCTCTTTCTTCGTGATCCCTGCACTCAACAAGGGCGATTGGACACTAGTTTCTCTGAGAGCTTGTTCACCTGGACGGTATCCATCAATGTCACTTGCTGTAGTGCCCTCGACGACTAAGTCTAGGCTCAATCTCTCAGCCTCTTTGATCCATCTTTGCGCGAGTTTTTTCTTACATTGATAGCATCGGTCGCGAGGGTTCCCAACCAACTCTTCCTCTTCTAGCCAGTCATGCCATATTATTCGATGCTCTAAGCCGAGCTCGCGGGCTACCCGTTTTGCAAACTCTAGTTCGCTTTCGGAATAGGTGACAGTATTCACCGTGAGGAGAATAACCTCAGCCGCGACCTCTCGAGCAATGAGTGCAAGAGTTGAGCTATCAACTCCACCACTGAACGCAACTAGAACCCGCTTTTCTCTCAGAGACTCTCTCAAGTAATCGAGCTTGGTTGATGTGGAGCTGTTCATGGGTATTCCCCTGAAAGAACTCTGAACTTGTCTTAAGCTTTGAGAACTATACCATTTGCAGCTATTCAAGAAATGTATGGATCTTCGTCAATATCGAACCCAATATATCCCATCTCTTCCAAGATGTCCTCAATGCTCTCTGCGCCAGTCATCCATCTAACCTGCCATTGCCCATCTTTGTCTAATATGAGCTCAACGTCGGGTAGGTCTCCAAGGAGGTTGTGATTCATCTCAATGACATCTTGGTAGGCGCCAGTAAGAGCAATGGCGAAGTAAGAACCAGGGGTGTTATTGATTGATCCCACTGGGATGCCTTGTCCCATCTGGGCAATTGGCATCGTGACTGGGCGATAATCCCGGGTGAACCATATTTCTCCAGTGCCTTTCCTGTGAAACTGTGAAATCTCACCATCTGAGTCACAAGTTATATCGACTAAGCGCACCGTGGTTTCAGGATAAAGATGAAGGTCTCGTGTGGGAAAAATGGGGAAATGCTGCTTCACGAGGACATAATCGCAGGCACTGTTGAAAACGCTGAAGTTGCCTATCACAATGTAGTCTGGATGCCACACACTCTCACTCAAAGCATCAGATCTTAGGCCAGTTGCACCAAGCTGCGCGAGCTGCTGTCGTATTTCTGCTCTGACCTGACCAATCATAGCTTCTCGCTCTCTAAGTGCATCAAGCGACTTAGCCTGACTGCGCTTCCCTGTCTGGAAATCATTCCAAATCTCAGCTAGCTCACTGACGGATGAAGCGCTTGCTACCTCCTTCACCAGTTCACGGTATTGAGCTATACTTGTTGCATCATTCTCATCCATCTCTGGAAACACAGATCGTACTTCCAAAGCCTTGACTAGTACTAGCGATCCGAGAGCAGTAAGTCCACGGCCTGATTCAATCATAATATTTGGGGAAGGGCTATCAGGCCAGTTTGACAGCTCATTCAGAATGCCCTTTACTAACGACTCTGCATATAGCTCCATCAAGTTCAGAGCATACGAGCTGGTATAATCAATTGGGAGTCCACCACCAAAATCGATTGTCGTGAGGTTTGAAAGTCCTTTTTGCCGAAGTTCCATGAACGCCCTGGTCATGAACTCAGCGAACCCAGTAAAGTCATCAATCGCTGTAATTTGAGACCCCACATGGCCCAGAATAGTCGAAACCGAGTCTTGGAACCCCTTCTCACTCAAGAGATTCACAACATCGAACAGATCATGAATACTGAGTCCAAATTTCGAGTCACGTCCTGCAGAGTGTGACCAATGTCCCCTGACAGTTAGATACGGCTTGATTCTGAGAACCAAATTGGCCTTACTTTGACTGAATCTATCAACAATGAGTTTTGCTTCATGTAGTGATTCTATGGATATTCCTATATTGTAGCCTTCGTCAATGCATTCCTGTATTGTATTGAGATATTCAGGATCCTTAGCTCCATTGCAGATTATGAGCCGATGTTTTTCATTCTCTACCACTGACTTGATGAGAAACAGCTCGGCCTTCGTACCTGCTTCGAGGCCATAGTCAGAATCCGTATGCAGGACTTGAATTACGTTGTCACGCCGCTGATTCACCTTTACAGGATAGACGCCGCTGAACTCACCTTTGTACTCCATGTTTTTGATAACTCTATGAAAAGTGGCTGTCAGCTTTCTGACCTGATATGATATCAGCTGAGGGAGTCGTAGTGTAAATGATGATGCATAACCTGTTCTGGTACCGTTTTTTGACTCAACCTGTTGCACAATCTCATCAATGGATATTATCTTGTCCTGTAGTTTGATCACCAGGTCCCCTTGATCATTGATGTCAAGGAAATGCAAATCGTTGCTATTGAGACCGTAGATTAGCCTCGCTTTGTCTATTGACCATTCATCAACGGTCAGTTTCCACACCTCATACTACTACTTCGGCTCATCATCCTTAATCGAGTCCAGCATTCCCTGGAATGCTCGAGCTAGCTCTCCAATCTCGTCATCCTTCGAGGTATAAGAGGTATCTACTTGCAGATCAAGAGTGTCAAGTGGTTCCTGCTTTATCATAGCTGCAACATTCTTTGTTACTAGATCCATCATGTATTGCAGGGGTCCAGTGATCTGGTTTGATATTACAACTGCCACACCTGCAGCTATCAAAATCCCCGCGATTGTAATGGTCAAGATGAACAATGTTGCCTGAGTGCTCGCTTCTCCGATTCTTGCTTCCAATTCAGGAATGGCACTCAATACTTCATCAACTGGTACGACAATGATACAGATCCAATTTGCCTTTCCAATTGGTGTGTAAACAAGAATGAAGTCTTCCCCATTTCGAGTATAACTTAGGAATCCAGTTGAACCTGATCGTATCTGGTCAACATTTTGGGATGATAGTGCCGGACTTCCATCTGAGTTGCGTTCGACAAAAGTGAGGGCTGGCAAACCAGTTTCGTATGCTTCGTCTGGAACTTCTGGATGTGCAACAACCTGTCCAAGACTACCTTCGACAAGAGCGGCATAACCTGACGTCAGAACAGTAACATCAAGGATTTCTTGATTGATATCTGCTATCGTTATATCTCCTGCAACAATGCCTATGAGAGTTCCATTCTCAAAATATATAGCACGACCAATCGTCGCAAGAAGAACTCCTTCGAGTGGGTCGAAATAGGGTTCGACAAAAACCATCGCTCCCTCGCCTGCTTCAACCTCAGTATAGAAGAAGTCTGTCGTCGGATACCATGGGTCAATCAATCGATTCTCAATGGGTAACAAACTTCCCGGATAGTTGATGAACATGTTCGTGTCTTTGAAAGCAACGTATAGCCACCTAAAGGCGATCTGCTCATGCACAGCCTGAAACATTAGGTCCATGTTTGAGATTCTCGCAAGTTTTTCATCCTCGTAGGATTGATAGTCTGCAATTGTTGAAGGTGGCACGTACCAGCTGCTGTAAGTCCATGACACGTTAAGCTCGTAGTTCGGGTCATACGCTGTATCATCCGGGTAGTCTCCTGGCAAACCAAATTCGAAGTAGTAGTCATAGTATGTCCTTCGAGGAACATATGTAGACTCATCACTGAGAAGCCTCTCTGCTTCCTCAGCTAATGCCGCAATCATAGATTCAGCATTAGTCAGCTTCTGATTGATGACTAGAGCTGTCTTCTCTGCAGTCAAATCCATATTTGTCTGAATCTGGGATTGAAGAGCGGTCGTACTCTCTGTAGTGGTGAAGTTCCCAATCAAATCTACAAAGAAGTACGAGATTCCTCCAGTAGCTCCAAGTGAAATGATTGAAATTGCTACGAAGGTAAGTATGACATTCCTGCGGAAACTGCCTTTCTTCTTGGTTCTTGCCATCTTTGACAACTTCATACACCTCCTAGAAGTCTACCGTACTTCCTCCTACTTCCAGTTGCGCCATCATTACTCCGACCTCCTGGAAGGCCTTCTCAATATCGCTCCTTACATCTATGCTGTCAACAACTGAGAGATATTGTCCCTGAGGAATATGGTCACATACTGAGTCAAGCAATTCCTCGAATGTCATTCTTCGACCTGTGACTGGGGATCTCACTTTTGCTTCAATTGGTGCCTTGAGCTCGTCACCAACACCGATGATTATCAGGTTTACATCGAGATGATTGTCTCTAATGAATCCCTCAATGGTCAGTGGTCGTTTTCTCCTATGTCTGTCCTCGTCAGTGAAGATGCCCTCCAATGCATCTAGTGAATACTTTTCAGAGCTATTGTCCTGACCATCGGTCAAGGCGATCACCCATCTATGCTCACTTGACTCGATTCTATCGAGTTCCTCTAGAGCCCTGCCTAAGGCATCATAGAATGCAGTTGCATAATTTGGATGTCTAAGAGAATCAAGGGCACGAATAATCGGGCTGTCTCTCGGGCGCTCATACTCTCCCTTTTTGGTGAGAGAGAGAATCTCTCTATAAGACGAGTTGAAAACTATGATGCTCACTTCATCCTGTGGATTGACTTGGCTCTCCACTATCTCCTTTGCACCCTGAACTGCTGCTCTTATTCTGTTCTGAGCCTGCATGCTACCGGAGTAGTCGATGACGAGAATCACGCTCTTCTTAAACATGATTGAGCGTTTCAATCTCTCTGCCTTACGCCTTATCTCATGACTCGGCTTATCTCGCTGCTCCAGGACATCAGCTAGATTCTGCATTGCATAGACAACCAGCCAAAACTCCTCTGTGATTTCGCCGAGTCGAATCGCATCATTGTATTCATCTTCAGCCTTCTCCAGTTTCCCTTGCACCTGAAAGAGCTCACCCTTATGATAGTGAATGTAGGCCATGCTTCTTTCATAGCCTTCAGCTGCCGCTGTCCTGAGTGCTTCTTCGAACTTTGAAAGGGCTTGACTGTATCTACCTTCCCTTACCAAGACAAGTCCTTGGGCGTCGAATCGCCTAGCGAGGCCTCTTTGGTTTCCTAGAGTGAGGTCGATAGCCAATGCATCCTCCAACAATCCCATTGCTCTTTCGGGCTTGTTCCTATCCATCTCTACAAGCGCCATGTTGTGATAGGCTGAGGCGACTCTAAGCAGCGCGTCAGTTTCTTCTGCGCCTTCCTCACGGGCTTTATCAAGCAGCAGCTTTGCCAGAGCTAATGCTTGTTCGTAATAATCCATGGCATTTCCCGTGTCTCCACGTTGACGAAACACATTACCAATATTCAGGTACATCGTCTGCTCGCCAATCTCAATCTTTAAGCTACGGCTGATTTCGAGCAGATTCTGATAGTTTGCAAGGGCTCTATTCAGGTCGCCACGTATGAAAGCTTGATTTCCAAATCTGATAGCTTCCTGGAAATTCAAAAGCGCATCCACCGTAGTTCCAACCTCTTCATACATCGCTCCCGCTGTTGAAACGCCACGCGTGAAGTCTTGTCCAGCCATCTTCCGCACGAGACGTGTCATCTCTTTGATCGGCTCAACTACAGCATTGCCTCTACGGTAGGAAATGAAGGCAACACCTGCTGCCACACCTGCTAGCATAGCGCCTAGTATTATAGTGAGTATGAATGTTTGACCAAGGACTAGATTCAGGATATTTGTAGCTGGTCCTACGACTTCAGCTGAAGGAACGACAATAGCAAGCACAAAACCAGTTACATTCACTTTTGAATAGGTGACATACCATTCCTCCCCACGTTTCTGGAAGGTATCCTGCCCGCTGTCCTCAGAGAGTATCGTCGGAAGAAGAGAGGCAAATGCAGCAATCTCCGATGAACTGGCTCCTGAGAATTCAGCCTCATTTAGAGTCTGTCCTTCAGTTACAAGATTTGGATGGGCTATAAGGTTTCCATCCGACTCTAGTAGATATGCATACCCACTGTCAAGAACCTCGATTCCTAGGACATTGCCCATAATCGTATCAAGGGTCACATCTGCAGAAACGACACCAATGAGGGTTCCATTATCGAACCTAACAGGACGACCCATTGAGATGACAAGCCCCGTCGAAGGGTCTCCATAAGGACTTGTGAAGGCAATGCTCTCATCCATAATTGATGCGGCATTGAGATACCATTCCTCTATAGTAGGGTCATAATCCAGACCTGGTCCGTACCAGTCCTCGAAGTAAAAGAGATTGTCGTATGGATAGTTCCTGAACAGCCGGGTATCGCTAATATCTGGAGAAAAGCCCATGTATAGCCAGATATAGTCCTCACTCGCCTGATGTAATGAACGATAGACGTTGTCCATGTTGCTTGAGATTTCTATCAGATTTTGAGTTGTGGGACTCCAATCCCATGGATCATTTGACGTTCGATAGTCATCAGTTGGCATGTACCAGCAGCTGACTTCGAAGGAGATGTCATTCGAGTCATACGCTTCATCGTAGGTTGATGGATTTCTCCCCGGAATTGTTCTGCCGCTTTGAAAATACTCTAATTCCGGATCCCAGAAATAGGAGTATTGGGGCGTCGCATTTATTCTTTCATTGAACAAATCCTCACAGTACTTCTCCATCATATAGACTCCATCAAAATACTGCTGCATTCTCTCTTGAATGAAGGACGCTGTGTCCTCTGAAATTCTTAGGAGATTCGCCAATTCTTCAGTCCGTAGTGCATCAGCTGCATCAGCTGCATTTTCATTGGAAGTGGAGAAAACGCTACTGGCTGAGAGACTTGCAATAATTAGGATTGGCACAAGTGATACAACTACGAAAGTTATCACAATACGCTTACTGATTTCCATTGCACTACCTCCTCTCGATTAACGTGATTCGTTTCCATTGTTCAATCTACGCCTCTAGTTCCTTTTGAAATGAATTCAGAAATTCTCTGATACTCTGATCTTTAGATAAGGTGAAAACGCTATCCATAAGGGTTCCTTTAATTAATCCCTCACCAAGCAGAATAATCAGGGTTCTGCGTAATATCTCGCGAGGCACCCCTGTTTCTTTTTCTACGAGTTCAATATCCAAGCTGTCTTTTTTATCAAGGATCTCATTGGCCATCCTAATTGCTGCCTGTGTTTCCGCCTCTGAAGGCTTAAGTGTCATTTTGGATTTCTTATCCACAGTTCGGACGAACACATCTCTGTTGAAGTAGCCATCAAGCAAATCCTTCTCAATCATTGTCTGGATGCTTCTTCTCAGATTGTACGCTGCTGGTCTAGGAAGGGTCTTCCTGAGAATCTTATCTAATTCCTTTAGCTGAATCTTGCTGTGTTTGGAAGTGATTGATTCTAAACTGTCCTGCAGATATTCCTCAACCTCATATTCATCAAGCATCTCAAGCTTCGCTCCGCATGCTGAACATTCTGAAGCCTCTGGCGAGGATGGTGCTCCGCAATTCCCGCATTTGATTGCTCGACGATACAGAGTCATCTTAGTTGACTCTAGCTTTTGAAGAGTCGCCTTCTCTGACTTTTTCACTTTGACTGTGTCTTGAGCCTCCCAGAATAGGAGATTCCGATCGCGGGTGCTAACAACGAGATACGCCATATCAGAAACATCATCCGGGATCCCAGTAGCCAATGCCTTGGGAGGAGCTGGAAGCATAATTGATGAAACTGCATTCCCATCGATGTCCCATACCTGCAACTGTGGAGAGTGATTTCCTGTGACAAATAGCTTTCTCTTTCCAAAAGTCAATACACCAAAGACGGTTATGGTGTTGCCGAGCTCAAGTCGTTTCAGTTCGTAGCCCGCTGCAGAGAGAATCAAAACAGTGCCCTTTCTTTGAGCGATAACTACCTCCAACTCCGAGTCGTTTGTAATATCCTCCAACCAGACATCCGATATCGGCTGCTCAACAGTGCGACTGAACAATGCTGTCTGTTCATGGTTCCACAGAATGACCCTCTTATTCTGTAGGGCCGCAACAACCTCTGCCGCATCGTCTCCGTCAACATCTCTTGCATCACAAGCGATGACCGTACTCTCAAGCTCGTTCTTCCACAATGCTCTGCCTTTTTGATCCACTACTAGGAGTTTCTTTCCAGCGCCTCCGACGAGTGCGTCTTCCCCGCTGCCTTCAACATCAGCAACGGCAATACAACGGACCTTGCTGCTATACCCCCTAGACGTCTTCAGAGACCCCGTGGTGTCATAAATCCGCAGTCTCTCTCCATAGTCCAATGAAAAGACCTGGGCCCGGGCGTCCTTTTGCTGCCTTACATACAGACTGTAGGCATTTGCAGAAACAGGCACCCTTGCGACCTCGCGCAACTTCACCGTCGAACAAGCACCTTGGGAAGTTCTGCTCATGTAAGCATATAAGGATGCGCAGAAAACAACTCCATAATGAGTGCTTCTATCTCCAAATGTGAAGTAGGATTCATCTGGAGTCCAGAACTTGAAACCTTTGACTTTGGTTCAAAACACCCGATTCGTGTTGGCCGTTTTCAAATGGTGAAGGATTTCCTTGAGGAAACCAGATTCCTAGAACATCCGAATGTGGAAGTTATTAGACCTAAACCCCTAGCTGACTCACTTCTCCAGCGGATTCATTCTTCGATGTACCTGAAGAAGGTTCAAAGGATTTCAATAACAGGTGAAGGAGAGATTGATATCGACACTCCCGGTTTCAAAGGCATCTATGAAAATGCCAAGATAACAAGTGGTGCGACCGTAACTGGTATTGAGGCTATTATTTCTGGCAAAGTCAACCATGTCTATTCGCCAACAGGCGGTTTTCATCACGCACGCTATGAAACTGGAGGCGGATTCTGTATATTCAATGATGTTGCAGCATCAGTCTATCGCCTCAAAGACGAGGGCTATGAGCGGATATTAATCGCCGATTTCGATGTACATCATGGAAATGGTACTCAGACATACTTCTATGATGATCCAGGAGTCATGCAAATCTCATTCCATGAAGATCCTGAGTGGATGTATCCCCATGATGGCTTTATCGAAGACATTGGAGAAGGTTCGGGACGGGGTTACAATGTCAACATGTGTTTCCCAATGGACTCTGGAGATGCTGTATATCGCTATGCGTTTGATGAGATAGTACCGTCCCTCATCAATTTCTTCCAACCAGAGTTCATTCTTTTTCTCCCGGGATTTGATGCACATTACGATGATCCTCTCACCCATATGAATTTGACAATGGATACTATTCGCTATGTTGCGGAGAAAATCCATGCTGCCGCTCATAGATGGGCGGATGGACGCCTAGGTGTCATTTCAGGCGGTGGCTATAATCGAGATGTCTTTCGATATGGAGCTGGTGTGATGATGTCCATACTTACAGGTCGTAAGTATGAAACTCCCCCGCAGACTCCCCCCTTTGAGGACGATGAGGGCATATGGGCTGAGGTGAAAGAAAATACTCGGAAGGTTAAGGATTTGGCATTCTCAGCACTGGGAATATGAAAAGAAGGCTACGGTTTCCAAAAGTGCAACAAATATTCGAATGTCGTTGATAACGTGATATAATTGCTGGGCCAACCAAAAATCCCTGCTTTGTTTACGAGGTTCCTTCTATCCCAGATGATCGTGTTCCTTAGTTCAAATCCTACGCTTTGGAGGGCTTCTATGACATAGATGTGTGCTGGAATCCTCTTCCCCTTCCACCAATAATCTGTGATGTTTATCACGCAGTGGCCTCTTTGGCGCACTAGGGGGAGAATTCCCTCGAAGATAGTGCCCAGAGTTTCAGCGTATTTCTTCACATCCATTGTACCGAGATCTCTTGGATCATCTGAGTATTGCTGCACTTCGAGATAGTGCTCGTCCTGTCTGAGATCGCCACGAATACTCTTGTTTCGCCTTTTTCTATTCAACAGGTTGGCATAGGGCGGAGAAGTTATGCAGAGTGAAACGGTTTCATCTTCCAAATATTCCCCCACATTTCGTGCCTCATCGCATATTGCTATCTGTGTCCCATTGTTCTTCTCCTGTGGGTTAACTCTTTCATTTGAAAGCCTAACATACTCATGCTTCAAATCGAATCCGAGTGCGTTTCTACCTATGTCTTTTGCAGCGAGGAGAGTAGTTCCACTTCCCACGAAGGGATCAATGATCAATTCGCCTCGATGTGTGAAAAGCTCTATACACTTTTTTGGAAGCGCAATTGGGAAGACTGCAGGATGAATCTTCTTATCTCGAATATCGCGTTTTTCATAGAAGAACTCCCAAACAGCGATTTGATTCTGCATCCACTCCTTCGCGGTTAGGCAATTGATGTGTTTAGGGGGACAGGCGCAAGTTCTCTTATGACTAATATCTAATGGCTTGGTTATCTCATCTCCTGGCAATAGAATCACTAGCAGACAAGGAGAACTGACATTTGGTCGTTTCGCCCAAGGTCGAAGTAGGTCAGGTCGTGAAGTTCTTGGCTATCTCCACCGCACT
>JBHLQK010000017.1:0-24428 GCA_048884925.1 Candidatus Thorarchaeota archaeon | reverse complement strand
TTGCTGCAACAGATTGCTTTCCGACACGGAATGGAAGCAATGGCTGCTTCTGAAGAAGGTAACTTGGCATGGGTTTCTTCGGGATTCCCCGTTGAGATTCCAGTTGCCATGAACGTGTTTCCGACATACCCTGAGCAGGCCGGCGCAATTATTGGTGCTACAAAGATAGGTCCAGAAGTCTGTGGATTTGCAGAAGACTTGGGATACTCGCAGGAATTGTGCTCTTATGCTCGGGCAAGCATTGGATCAACAGACAGACCCGATGATGTAGCCATGGGCGCATTGCCAAAGCCTCAGGCACTTCTTGGCTGCAATAATATCTGCGGTACAATCCTGAAGTGGTATGATGCGAATTCTGAACAGACTGGCGCTCCTGTCTTCCTACTTGACACACCTCCACTTGAAGATGAACAGAAACCTCACCATCGTGCATATGTAAAACAGGGTCTGATGCGGCTCATTGATTTCTTGGCGGAGACCTTCAACACAACATTGGAAGAGGACAGATTTAGAGAAGTTTCGGACCTCTCAAGCAGAGCTATCAAGCTCTGGACGCAATCACTCAAGGCCTGTCAGAATAAGCCGAGTCCGCTTAATTGTGCTGATCGCTTTCTGACAATGGCCCCAGTCGTTTCAAGTCGCGGTATGGAGCATTGTACAGAGTTCTACGAAGTTCTATTAGCGGAGGTTGAGGACCGTGTCAAACAGGGTATGGGTGCAATACGAGAGGAGAAGATTAGGCTATTGTGGGACAATATTCCTCCATGGTTCATTCTCAAGTTCTTCAATAAGCTAGCTGCTCGCGGTGTCGTGTTTCCTGCAGATACCTACACTCATGCTTGGTCTGGGGCCGTTGAGGGAACCGACACCAGCTCACTTCTTGATGGCATCGTTGACATCTATTCGAATGTCTATCTCAATAAGAACCTCGATGCCAAGGTCGACAAGATGGTCCAGCTGATAAAGGACTTCGATCTGGATGGATTCGTCATGTTCTCCGTCCGGTCCTGCAAGCGTTATTCACTTGGCCAGCTTGTGTCAAAGGAGATTGTGACAGAAAGAACCGGAGTTCCAGGTGTTGTGATTGAGGGTGACATGGTGGACAGCCGGCTCTTCAATGAGGCTCAGATTCAGACTCGTGTTGATGCTCTTCTTGAGATGTTCGTCTAGGATGTTGAAACTGTGACTGAGAAAGCATTTGGAATCGGACTTGATGTCGGGTCAACAACGACTAAGGGGGTCATGGTAGACAGAGATGGATCTATCCTTGCGAGCTATCTCCAAGGCACTGGGGCTTCAGCCGCATCCGCAGTTGCAAATGTCTTGGGAAATCTATTCACTGCATCTGGAAAGACAAGGGATGACTGTCGCATCATAGGTACTGGATACGGTAGAAACATAGTCGATTTGGCTCATAAGACCGTGACAGAAATCACCTGTCATAGTGTAGGTGTTAATGCGCTCAATCCTGACATTCGACTCCTAATCGATGTGGGTGGTCAGGACTCCAAGGTGATTCGAATTGGAACAAACGGTCGACCCGATGACTTTGAACTGAATGACAAATGCAGTGCTGGCACAGGTAGATTCCTTGAAGTGATGGCAAGAGTACTAGAGGTTTCAATGGATGAATTAGGCCCCCTAGCTCTGAAATCCAAGTCACCTTGCACTATAAGTAGTACTTGCACTGTTTTTGCTGAGAGTGAGGTGATTGGTCGTATAGGTTCTGGTGACTCCCCTGCCGACATAGCAGCCGGAGTTCATCAGTCAATGGCATCAAAGATAGCGTCGCTCTCTAAAAAAATCGGAATTGCCACTCCCATTGGTGTGACCGGAGGTGTTGCTTTGAATCCTGGCTTTCGCCACTACCTTTCAGAAATACTGGAGGCAGAGCTCTGGGTACCAGACATACCTCAACTTACAGGGGCACTAGGTGCAGCCATAATTGCCTTGAAGAATGTATAGGGCTGATACTGTTTTATTTCACCCGTTTCATCACGTCTTCGCCGTAGCTCACGAAATATTCGCCTTCTTTCGCAGACTCAAGCCCCTCTCTTATCTCATCATTGGACACCCTACGGATAGGAGCTTTTTGCACTTGCGGTTGATGCATTTTCCGTCTTTCGACCGGATGATTGATTACAAAGCAGCTCTAAAGTTGGAAATAGGCGTTGGTTATGACTGGAGGGAACGATGAGTTTAGTGAACCTAAGAGTTGGTTTGCTCTGCCTCATTCTCCGGCGGAACGAAACGCGGCAATCCTATGGATAGTCACCACAATTGTCGCAGTTGTGGTTGCTGGAATACTGGGATTCAATCTTGTAGGGAACTTCATTTCGTTCCCTCCTTGGGTATTCCTACCTTTGCTCGTCACAATCCCAATCATTCTTTACATGATGGCACAGTCAAAACGTGACACACCGAAATTCACACGTAGAACGACATCCGTTGTCATACTGTGGTATCTATCTACGGCAATCATTTGGCCTACCATTGGATTTGATTTATCAAGTATTTATCTCGCAATTACGTTGTTTGGTCTGGGTTTCGTAGGCCCCCTTCTCTACTTACGGTATAGCCAAGGATTCTCGATCAGTGAACTTGGATTCACTCGGGGTACCAGAAGGAATGTCATAGTTTCAATTATAATCACTGCATTATACGGCGTATTGGTTTTTGTCCAATTTGGCTACTGGGAGTGGCTGGGGTTCACATCCCTTGTCGATCTAATGCCAGGATCTGACCCACTCGTTCTGGTTCCTATCGCCTTCCTATTCGGAGGTGCGTTCGCAATGATAGCTGCGGCATTGCCCGAGGAACTAGTTTTTCGTGGTGTGTTACAGTCCTACTTTGCTGAACGCAATGGTCGACTGATGGGTCTTCTAATTGCCTCCCTTATCTTTGGCTTATTCCACATTCTCGTTAACACTTTTCTCTACCAATCATTCTACGGGTCAGCTATCACACCTCTTGTTTTCATGTCTGCGCTAGCTCACACCTTTCTCCTCCAAGCACAGGGCGGACTAATCTTCGGACTAGCGTGGGAAAGAACAAGAAGTATGCTTCTTCCAGTCATGCTTCATACAATACATAATGCAGTTGAACTACTTCCCTTCTACGTGGGAGTGATGCTTGGAATTTTCATATAAACTACTGCTTGGCAGCTAGTGCTGCTTTCCCTGCCTTCATCCCTAGATCAAGCGCCTTGAGGTTCGTTTCAACGAATCGTGGCCATCTCTCTTCAATACGCTTCTTTAGACCCTTGACTGACAGTTTCCCCGTTATGGCTGTGAAAGCCCCAATCATTACAACATTAGTGGCCTGTTTTGTTCCAACCTCTTCATCAGCAATCCTAGTAGCTGGTATCTTGTAGAGAGTCACTCCCTCCGGAAGGTCCCCCTCAATTGTCACGAGGTCTTCATCGATTATGAGAATTCCATCATCCTTGAGGCCGTCGATGTACTCTAGATAGGCTGCCCTGCTCAAGGCAATGAACACATCTGGTTCCTGAACCTTTGGATAGTCGATCTCTTCATCACCGATGACAAGCTCGCTCTTGCTGGCTCCCCCACGCGCTTCAGGGCCGTATGACTGAGTCTGGACAACGAACATCTTGTCATATAGTGCTGCAGTTTCTCCCATCACCACAGCCATGGTGACTACTCCTTGTCCACCAAACCCTCCAATTCGGATCTCGTACCTACCCACTGAGATCACCCTTTCTTCTTGAACTTCTCATTCATCTGTTTCAGAACAGAGGTGTATTCCGGCTTCTCGATGTCTACGAACTCGCCACATACTATTCGTGTATCATATTGCAATTCAGCTTCATGGGCTGGAAGACCGTTTTGAATTTCAGCGACCTCCAGTAGGTGCTGGTGCATCTCGACTCCATTTCCAAGTCTGTTCATTCTCCCAAACTCGGTAGGGCATGCACCGATTATCTCGATGAAGGAAAGCCCTTCCTTCTTGATGCCTTTCTCAATCGATTTTGTTGCACGTCTCGCCTGTACTGCAGTCCACCTCGCGACGAAAGTTGCTCCCGAAGATGCTGCAAGTTTCACTAGGTTGAAAGGATGTTCAACGTTGCCCACTGGTCTAGGACTAGTCTGTGAATATCTCTCGTGCTCCGTTGTGGGTCCGAACTGACCTCCTGTCATGCCGTAGTTGAAGTTGTTAACACAGACTATCGTCATATCGATGTTCCGTCTGCAAGCATGAATTAGGTGGTTGCCTCCGATAGCAGCGAGGTCTCCGTCGCCACTGACCACAATGACCTCAAGTTCTGGATTGGCTATCTTCACTCCCTCAGCGAATGCAATTGCTCTCCCATGAGTGGTGTGGTAGGTCCCAGTCTTGAAGTAACCTGAGGTTCTTCCTGTACAGCCAATCCCTGAAACAACAACAACTTTTGAGAAATCAAGTCCTATATTGTCGATCGCTCGTGCTATCATCTGTGTGACTACTCCAATGGAACAACCAGAGCAATAGATCCAAGGCTGTCGATCATCTCTGACATACTTTGCCATCGGATGTCGCAATATTGAGTTCGACTCAGTCATGACGAGGTCACGACTGCGTTCTCGACACCTTCCAGATATAACACTTGTTGATGAGGACCCATGAGCCTCTCCGAAGAATGCTAATATTCATTCATCTCTAGGATTTTTAGCGAGGTGGGCCAATATTACAGGTCATTCCATCGAAGCCATTCTCATCACGGACAAGAGCGGTAGTCCCAGATTCTACATGCAGCTCGATCCACGAGCATTTGGAATGGACCCTGTGATGGCATCCAGCTTCTTCGCAGCAATTGACATGTTCTCGAAGGAAGTCTTTGAACAAACTGCACCAGTGTTCCAGATTGACTATGGCACGCGAATATTTACAGTGATAAGTGGTGTGCAGACTAATCTCATCTCAGTGGGAGTCCATCGCCTCACTCAGGACACCATAGATGTGTTGGACTCTCTTCTGGCTGAATTCGAGCTTGAGTGGCTTCCAACATCTCGTGCAGTCGAGCTTGGTACATCATTTGTGGACGCCTACTTGGAAACCTTCGGAGAGAGCGTGATGAAGAAGCTCTCCTTTGAAGAACTCTCGGATTCTTGGGTTCCGTATTTCACAATCAAACCTGATGCGATTGCTCTCGTTGACAGTGTAATCGCCCCCTTCATTGATGGCTCCCGAAATGTGAGGGAAATCCGAGAAGCGAGTGGGGTAACCAACAAAGAGATGATTGTTGAAACATCTACACTTTGGGCTCATCGAGTCATTCGATTTCGTAACACACTCAGTTTCAATGATTTTGTTAGCTCACGGACGCTGTTCTTGAGGTATGTACAATCAACATCCAAAGAAACCGAAGATCTCCGCAATCTACATCCAGAGATGGTAGGCGTCATTCCAAGACTAGCTGGGCTTATGGATGGTCGACGAACAGTCAGAGAAACCCTAGCAGAGCTTGGAGGTTCTTATGATGAGAGAGAGATTCTTAGAGTGATGGATTACCTACTCGAGAATGATGTAATCGAAGCACTGTCTCCTGAGAAGCGACGTATTCTATTGGTCAAGGAGGCCTTAGAATCTGCACTTCGCGTTGCTGAGGAGTATTACCAGACGCAAGCAACAGACGCACTAAGATCTGTAATGAACCGAAGCGAAACTCCCGAAACCCTAGGGCAGATTCGGTTCATTGACGGCAGGTGGTCAGTTGACTTCGACTTCAAATTACTGGAGGGCCTCACACATCGTAGGCTTATGTTACTATACGGCGAATGGATGAAGATACTTGCACAATTTGTAGGTGGGTTGGATCGCGAACGATTGGATGGTTTTATCTCTGGAATAACGCAGACATTCTATCACCGAATCCTCGACCGATATGCCTCTTATGACCTAAGAGGATTCGAAGAGTTTTCCTTTTGGCTTGAGCAGCTCAACGCAGACAGGTGGTCTCAAGTCAAGGCTATCAAGACTGGATCATTGAAGTCCACAGGAGTAGAAGCTGTTGAGGAGATGGTCTATATTCTAGTCACTAGAGGGCAGGTGATATATGGGCCAGAACGTATTTCTCGAATATGTGCTGCAACAGGCATACCGCTAGCTGATATCCCGCCAGACTTCTGGGTGGGGTGGCAGAAGACAGAGAGCCTTGAACGTTTCTTGGTCGAGTATGCGAAGTTGGGCAATGCTGCGAAACTGACCCTACTGATTCTATCAAGACAACTAGGAATCGCTCTCCCAAGGGGGATTTTTAGATAGCTGATTGGCCTCAGGGAGCATACTGAATATGTCAGGATAATTATTAACTGAAGACCAGCTTAAATGATACTGTAAATCCGTGGAAAGACCGATAATGAGTCCAACTTATCTCTTCAAAGTCGTTACTGTTGGAGCGCCTTCAGTCGGTAAGACAAGCATTATCTTACGGTATTCCACGGGAGTTTTTCGTGAGCACTATTCCCCAACACTCGGAACTGGATTTGCATACAAGAAAATGCGCATAGACAATAACACAGTGAATCTTCAGATTTGGGATCTGGGATCACAGGACTTCTTGGAGAGGGTTCGAGCCAACTACTATGGTGGAACTCAGGGAGTAATCTTCATGTATGATGTCACTTCGTGGGAGTCCTTGAATGCGATAGTCGACTGGAAAGCCGAAGTTGACAAGAATGTGGAGGAGTACCAATCACTCTTGGTTGGCAACAAAACTGATTTGGTTGAGGAACGAGTTGTATCCATGGAAGAAGGCCAGAACATGGCAACAAAGTTTGGTATGAACTACATCGAGAGTTCGGTCAGACTTGACAAGAATGTAAACCGCGCGTTTGAGCTGATTGCTCGAAGCATCCATGATTGGCTCTTCTGAAGTTTCTATGATCTCTCATCCTCATGATGCTCCCTCTTATCCTCAAGCCCTAGCATCTTTCGCCATATTCTCTTCCCTTTTTCATCAAGTTCCTCTACAACCGTCTGGATGATCTGCACTGCTCGGATTGCAAATTCCTGCTCTCGGTCTTTTTTCTCGTTCATTTGGGGAGCTCATTTTCTAATTCGGAGTTCCGGATAAATGCATTATCTTCAACCTAGGAATTGCAAATTATAATGGAAACCGTTATTCTTCTGAGTACTAGCTGATGTATGAAAGGCTATAGAGAGTTAATCTCTCTAATCTTGTCTAGAATCTCATGTGGTAATTGAGGCATACCCGCAGGTTTTGCCATTAGGTGCACAGGGGTGGATGCGGTCGCAGCTGCTTTCACCATGTAGTACATCTGACCGAGGTTCTGTTCCGCGATTATAATATGATCAACATGTGATGCAAGTTTGGCTACTTGCTTTTCTGGAAATGGCCAAACCGTTTTGAAGCGTAGCAGCCCTACTTTGATACCTTCTTCTCTTGCATCCTTGACAGCCTTCTTGGCGCTTCTTGATGGAGTGCCGTAGGCAATCACTCCGATTTTAGCATCATCGAGCATGAATTCCTCAAGATCGATTATCTTGTCAGAATTATGGATAATCTTGTTGTTAAGCCTCGTAATCAATTCAATCTGAACTTCTTCCTTGTCACTTGGATAACCACGCTCATCGTGAGTCAGGCCAGTTGCATAGAACTGATACTCTGAGCCAAGAAGTGCCATCGGTGGCACAAGATCAGCATCCGGTTTGAAGGGGAGGTATTCTTCAGGAGGCCCCGAAGCCAGTTTCCTATATTCGAGTTTGAGATCTTTCTTATCAGGTATCACAAGGCGCTCTCGCATATGTCCTACCGTTTCATCAGCAAGGACAAATACTGGTGTCCTATATCTCTCAGAGAGGTTGAATGCTTGCACCGTCTGGTCAAACATTTCTTGAACGGAAGCTGGTGTGAGTGCAATAATCTGATAATCTCCATGGCTGCCCCACTTGGGTTGCATCATATCTCCCTGTTGGCCCTTTGTAGGCTGCCCCGTGCTTGGACCCCCCCTCATAATGTTGACTAGTACAAGTGGTGTTTCTGTCATGACTGCTAGGCCAATGGCTTCAAGCATTAGGCTCGCGCCCGGTCCTGACGTCGCTGTCATCGACTTTGTACCAGTCCATGATGCTCCAATCACGCTTGTGATTGATGCTATTTCATCCTCGTATTGGACGTATGCTCCACCAACTTCTGGCATTCGGATTGACATCCACTCGGCGATTTCGGTCGCAGGAGTGATTGGGTATCCTCCGAAGTATTTGCATCCAGCACTGAGAGCTCCTTCTGCACAAGCAATATCTCCCATTGTGAACATGACTCTCTCAGGCATCTAGTTTTCCTCCTTAGACTCACGGTCGAACTCAGGAATTGCGGTGTTCTCTTCCATTGCTCCGGCGTCGTATGCTTTCCTAGCATCTTCCTTCTTTGCCAGAAAAATTGCCATATCAGGGCATATCCTTTCGCAAAACTCGCAATTCACACAAGCATCAATGTCACATGCAGTCACAGGATGGTAGCCCTTTCGATTGTATTTGGACATATCAAAACAGAGAACATTCTTTGGACAGAACTCGACGCAGAGGCCGCACTCCTTGCATTGCTCCTCTAGTATCACCAATACCTTTTCCCTTTCTCGTGCTGGTTTTGGTGTTATTGGCTTTCGAACAGCTGACACCATTATATTCTCCTGATGCCTTAATGGATGCTATCAGAGGGTTGACTGAACAGTCTCTTGACTGCACTGCGCATGGGCGAACTGTCGAGCTATATGAGCCTTACCTTGGCGGACTATATATGGACGAGCAAAGGGCCAGAGTTTAAAGCATGCCTGTGCATTCTATCGATTAGCAAAAGGAGTTGTAGGGATTGCCTGATAACGAGCCAAGTGAGGAAGTTTTGGCTGAACAAATCAAAGGCAAGACACTACAGGTCTATTGGTACCTTTTGCGCCATCCATCACCTTTGACAGCGCGTGAAGTCCAACGTGGAACCGAACTCTCTAGTCCCTCTCTTTCGCTCCACCATCTCGAGAAACTACGTCAGTTTGGGCTTGTTGAGAAAAACGTCCACGGTGAATACGAAGTAAAGCGAGATGTGCGTGTTGGTATTCTTCGGCTATTCATTGGCCGAGGGAGGACAATGGTGCCCCGATACTTATTCTATGCTACTTTCTACACTTCACTGACAGCAGCCCTAATGACAATGTTATTGCTGTATGGCAATTGGTACTCCATAATTCTGATGCTATTGCTTGCATCCGCGTGTGTAGTACTATGGTATGAGGCACTCAACATATGGAGGGAACAACCATTTCCAGAACAACCAGAATGATATCAAGAAAAAGGAAACATCAGAGCCAAACATATGCAGCGAGAAACAAGCTAGTGGGAATAAGCTCTCTATTATTAGTGGTCATGCTAGCTTCTCCGATGTTTCTCCAGATGCAGGCAATCCCTGTATCAAACGCAACAAGGCAACTAAGAGATGCTTCCCATCCCTCCGCAGAAGATGCCATTCTGAATTTGACGTATTGGTCTCGTACTAACTCTACCATTGACGTGGTGAATTCAGGAGCTAAGATTGGAGGTGACCACGTCATACTAGAGGCTACGTGGACACCATCAGGTGTAGTTGATAGCGTAAGCATCGAGGTGACCGCAATAGCAATCCCATCAGTGGTATCCAACACTTCAACAACAAACTCCGTTCGAGTAGATACTCGTGCACTTGGCAACAATGGGACTTGCACAATTAGCTCCACAGTTTGGCTATTAAATGGAACAACATACAGCGAATCGCTTGAGAATATCTACATCGGGAATTTCTTCACCCCGAAAGTAACAGTCCTCACGCCAAATGGCGGTGAAACTTGGACAGGCGTTAATAACGTGACTTGGAATGCATGGGACGAGAATCAAGATGAGGTTCTAACCTATGATGTCTTGATTTCTTTTGACTCAGGAGCGACATTTCAGTCACTTGCTTCAAATCTTAACAGAACATGGTATATGTGGGATTGCAGTGCATATCCTATTCTAGACACATACTTGATTGAGATAATAGTCACTGATGGAATCTATTATGAATCAGATAGATCTGACGCCACCTTTACAGCTGGTGAAACGACAACACCAACCACTACTTCAATTACAACATCGACCACAACTCCACCGCCTCCAATTGATACACGTATTGTCATGTTTCTCTTGCTATTTGTGTTAACTAGCGGAATAATGGCACTCATCGTCTACTATGCTGCAAAGAAGTGGTTCTGAGATGGATATATTCCAAAATATCATCCGAATATCTTGTTCAATAATGATTGAGTACTAACCACATGCTTGTCAAGTCCTAGATCGCCTGGATCCAGGCCAAGAGCGAGTCCGAGTAGCTGTGTGTAATATATCACTGGAATTTGATATTTCTCCACTCCAATCTCCTTATTCAATTCAGGTTGGGAAAGCTCATACTGCAGGTGGCAAAATGAACAGACATTGAGAACGCAGTCAACATTAGCCGCCAGCATATTGTCGAGCTTTTCTTTTGCAATATCGACGCTAATCGCAATGTTGCTGCCCCTTACGCCTCCGCCAGCACCGCAGCATAGTGACTTATCCTTGTATCTAATACTCTCCGCACCAGTGGCTTCAACTAGCTTATCAAGGAACGTATGATTCTGCGTCTTCTTCCAGGGCTTATTCTTACTTGGCTTTAAGAGATGGCAACCGTAATGAACTGCGACCCTAATGCCTTCAAGCGGATGTGTCACCATCTCCTTGATACGGTCAGCACCGAGATTGGAAATCACCTCTATGATGTGCTTTGCATTAACTTCTGCATTGAACGTGATGTCCATTCCATCGAAGACCTTTCGCACTTCCTTCAGTCTCTCTGGATGATCATGAATCTCCGAGAGTGCCTCCTTGAATGTGCCATAGCATCCATTGCATCCTGTGATAATATCATTTCCAGACATCTCAGCAAGGGCTAGATTTCGTGCAGCGAGGGCAAGCCAAGTGGGCTCATCAAAAGACCTGACCACTCCTGGTGCCGGACAGCAACTAGCACCTTCGAGGTCCTCAAGCTCCACACCTAGCATGGGCATCACCACTCTGATGCTTTTCTCAAGATTTGGAAACCGATTGGGCATGACACAGCCAAGGAAGAGCGAGTACTTCATAGCCTCTGTCAATTCACACTCCCTCCTTTGACTGGCCTTCAATCAAGGTCTTGAACCCGGTCTTCTTCATAATCTTTTGAACATCCCTCAACGCTTTCCTCTTCGAATGCGTAGTAGGGGGCAATTCGTCTAGACCGAGATTCTTTCGCATCTCACGGTTGGTATCATCTATTGGTACCGCGTGTCCAGTTGAGAGAAGCTTCTGGGAGGCTTTCCTATGTTGGGGAAGCATAAAGCCCTCATCAACAGCCATATTTCTCATAATGATTATCGCGTCTGTTACCTTAATCTCTCTGGGGCACCTCTCAAGGCACGTATAGCAGGTTGCGCAGAGCCAAAGATCAGGACTTGCTAGCACTTCATCCTTGAGACCAAGAACGGCTTTTCTCATCAATTCACGTGTCCTGAAAGCCGTTCGGCGACCACTCGGGCATACGCTAGAACATGTTCCGCACTGAATACATGTCCGAATCCTGTCAGCGCCCGCTTCAATGATTCTCTCAGTAAATTGCGGGTCTATGTCATCGGATCCGATATTTTCGTGCGAGATAGGGTTCGCCATGAGAATGACTCCGAAACTCTGGATGATGATTGGACGCCGAATCTTTGGAGATATAAGGATTGGTTTTAGGGTCTAGATTTCAGGAGATATTCTATTCATACGGGTAGTCATTAACCGAGAGCAAGCCCATGTTTCCAATTCTCACATTTGCCAGACCTATATCGTTGGCGACATCCTTTGCAGCATTTGCGTGAGCCCTGCTTGTACGAGGCAAATCAGACATAGCATGATGAGGGTGGAATCCAAGGAGTGCAGTTGGTATTGTCGGGTCGCAATCCATGATGAATTCGCATAATCTTCTCACTTCGCCAATCCCTACGTATCCTGGTACAAGCAGAATGCTTGCCACCACAAATTCTCCATCTCGTTTCAATCCCTTCTCCGAGAGAAACCGGAAGTTCTTGAGAACTGCTACATTCGACATGCCCGTGAGTGCAGTATACAATCGGGGGGACACCGCCTTAAGGTCGAACTTGAACGTTCCTCCAGTACCGATGACTGTGTCTGCAATCTGTGTGAGCCACTTTCGTGACATGTTTCCATTAGTTTCATAACACACTCTCACTTGTCTGTCTTTGCTGAGTAACTTCGAAGTTTCTAGGGAGTGTCCTGGATTACATGCTGGATCGCCTCCGAAATAGCACACGCAAGCAGTCTGGTCATTTGCCACAGCTGCAAGCTCTTTTGGAGTCATCAGAGGTCCTCCACTAGCCATCATCTCCCTGAAACTATCGTTCTGACAGAACAGACAATCCGAGTTGCATGAACCGTAGAAAACTGCAAGATTATTGAGTCGTCTGGCGTAAGTGAAAGTTGGGTCGCCCTTTGTGATAGGACAGACCCAATCAGCAACACAGTTCGTCGGAAGGGGGTCGAAGTACCAAGAAGCTATCGCCCTTCCTGGATATCGGTGAATGACCATTCCCTGCTCAGCAATACGAAGGTTACAGAAACCAATTTCGCCCTCATCGAGTCTACAGTGATTCCCGCAGTCTTGACAAACAATCGTCCCTGCATCGGGAATAAAAGATACTAGACTTTGCTCAATCCTGAGCTGCCGGTGCCTGTCCTGTGCCGCATGAAGAACATTCTCATCGTCATCCAGACAGAGTGAACAACGCCCAATAGACTTTGATGCAATTCTTCTTGCATGCGTATGATTTGGACAGAGCATAAGTCATGATGGACGCACAAGGGAATGAGTCTTTGCTTCCGGCGAAACGACCTTTTGACAATGGATTTAAGGCCGGAATCTAAGCACCGCGGGTAGTCGGTGTATAACCATGACTAGCGCAGACCAGCCAGATGTGCATGTGATTGATGACGTTGACACAGAGTTTGTTGACATGATCAAAAGAATAGGCGGTCCCAATATTCAAAGCTGCTATCAGTGTGGAACATGTAGCGGCAGCTGCCCAGCAGGAGCTCGTACAAACTATCTGGTCCGGGGAATCATCAGAAAGGCACTACTAGGCCTAAAAGAAGACGTTATTTCTAGTCAAGAACTATGGTTCTGCACTACGTGCTACACTTGTACCGATAGATGCCCCCAAGATGTCCAGCCAACTGAGGTCATCAAGGCGATACGAAATGTTGCAGTCGCAGAAGGCTACATGCTCGAACCTCATCGAAAGGTTGGGATGAACGTGCTCACAACTGGTCACGCAGTTCCTCTAGGCGGAGAAACTTGGGAGGGTTTGAGAAAGAAGGTCGGGCTCGACGAAAAGCCACCTAATGCTAGCAGTTTCCCTGAAGTCATAGAAGAAATAGTCAAGATTGCGAAGAAGAGTGGCTTTGACAAGCTTGTTGCAGAAAAGGAGGAGGAGTGACGCAAGATGACAAAGAAACCCAAATTCCTCCACTTTCTTGGTTGCATAATTCCTCACAGATATCCCAGCATACAGAAGGCCGCTGAGCTTGTCTTTGAAGACTTAGGCATGGATCTTCTACCAATGGAGAAAGCCAGCTGTTGTCCAGCCCCAGGTGTTTTTGGTTCATTCGATAGAGTTACTTGGGCGTCAGTGGCAGCGCGAAACCTGACAATTGCAGAGGATGCTGGCACGAATATCACGACTGGCTGTAACGGTTGCTTTGCTAGTCTATGGGATGCTAATCACGAACTCAAGCATGACGAAGAGCTGAGAGCCGCAGTAAATGAAAATCTTGCTGAGATTGGGCGTGAGTTCAAGGGCACAATAGAAGTCACACATTACGTAGACGCTCTTTATACCACAGCCGGGCTTGAGAAGATACGCAAGCGTGTCATACGGCCATTCGAAAGCTTGCGGATGGCACTCCATCCTGGATGTCACTGGATGAGACCCAAGCTCATCAAGAAAAAGGATGATTCTGAAAGGCCACATATATTTCGTGAACTCTGTGAAACATCTGGTGCAACCTACGTGCCATACAAGGACGAATTGATTTGCTGTGGTGCTGGAGGCGCCGTAAGAACTGCAGACGTCAAGACAGCTCTCGATTTCACAAAGCAGAAGTTTGATAGCCTTTTGGCTGCTGGTGGAGCTGACGTTATTGTCACGCCATGTCCATTCTGTGAGCTCCAACTGGACCTTGGGCAAGTCGAGATTCAGAAGCACTTTGAAACAGAATATCATTTTGATGTCATGCATGTAGTAGAACTACTTGCTCTTGCATTTGGACATGAGCCTGAGGAGTTTGGCCTTACTACCCATTTGCAGTACATGCAACGGAAGAATCAACCAAATTGGGAGAAACTTGGCTTACAGGCCCATAAGCCTGAGGATGCGGTAGCATCAGAATAGATGAAGTGATCGTCATCACTCTGAGCAAGTACGCTTACTGGCATTGGCAGCAAAGCTAGGAATGTAATCATCGCGGCATATTTCATGAATTTATGGCGCTTCACCATATCACTAAGATGGATTTTGTATCGACTATATAATGAAGATGGACAAGAGTAGTGAATTCTGCTTGCAAGAAAGCCCCATAATCCTTCGCTTGCAGATAGAACCTTCATAATACTTCAAATTGACCTCTGGGAACACTATAGTTAAGGATGGCTGCTATCTGGGTGTGGTACTGAATCGACCAAACCCTACCATAACTATTCGAAAATTGAGTACAGACTATCTCTTGATTCGATCCGGGAGAACAACTTCTATCTGAGAGAGATCATGGAATCTGTCAACATATTCTCTTGACTTCATCCTTGTAAGATATGCCCGCGTGTAAAGCCGCCTGCACTTCATCTGCGTCTCCCGGATGGGACGTTATCCCTGTATTATATGAGGTCACCTATTTGAAATAGTTAACTCGCAGAGGCGAAAATTGTTTGGCGCCAATCAATACCTGTGGAACTCCCGAAAATTCATGCAAGAGCAAGTTTCGTTCCTCTTGCGATACTCTAATTTCAAGCCATGTGTGGTCTTCCTTCGCCTGCAGAGGGAGTAAGACTTGCCCAGACCACAATGCGTCTGGTCAGGAGGTATTGAGATTGACAAACATCGATGAGAATGATACTTATCTTCACAGACTTGGCAAACTTACGCCAATCTATGTGATTGCGCTCATTACTGCTATGGAGGGATTACTAGCTCCATTTGCCACATTGGACATTGCCTTTCAAGTCACCGCAGTCGTGATGGTATTGATTGCTGCCATTGTTCTGTTTTGGTATTTCGAGATACGCAATCAGAAGGTCAACTTCCGACCCCAGCTTGTAATTGCTTTTGTGACATCAATGTTCTACATAATACTCTCGAGCATTAGAATACTGAACATAGACCTCGGAGACCTGAACTACATACTCATGCTAGGAGTGGGACTATGGACATTTGTCACACCGATAATCATCAAGGGCTGAGAGCTGCACCAAAATGCATCATCCTGATATAGCTGGATTGTTCTAGTGACACGCGGAGTATCGCATATGGCGACTATTCTGATGAAGCTGTCAGAGGACCGAGCAGCTACTCAGTATGACAGATGGATATCTCTTCTCACATTTAGGCAGGACTCTGCGCTTAGGAAGTATGTCATTGATCATCTCTTGCCCCAGAAAGGAACTATGCTCGATGTAGGCTGTGGCACAGGGAAATTGCTTATAGAGGCTGGACGGCGGGGCATCCGTGGAATCGGATTAGACAAAAACAGGCAGATGCTCCAAGTTGCCAAGGAACGTGTTAGGAAACATAATCTCGCTAGGCGAATCGCTTTCAAATATGGAGATGCTACATCACTCGAATTTGATGACGGAGCCTTTGACATTGTGGTGAGCACCTTGATGGTAAGCGAACTTCATCCGGAACAACTGCAGGCCTTCCTACATGAAGCAGCAAGAGTTGCTAGTCCTGGAGGATTGGTAGTCATTGGTGGTGAGGGCAGTCCACGGAGTAGGCTTGCAGGTCCGTTCTTTGAAATTCTGCGACTTCTGAGCTTCAGGTTGGTTTCGAGATTAAGCGATGTTAGATCTCATCCTCGCTACAACATACCTACTGCAATGAAGTCTGTTGGACTGAAGCCCATGTATAGAGTGTCTCTAATGGGAGGACTAATCGAGTTATTTGTAGCGGAGGCATGATGTTGAAGAAGGGCTGGAAATACTTTGCGTGTCTACTTGGCTCACATCTGATGTGGCCTGCTCTAGCTGTCAAATCAGAACAAGGTCTGTTCTCATTCAATGATGCAGACTCCGATTCACCTGTGCTTGTCACAACTGACTACTACATGACAGTGTATCGGGTGACTGAGGCAATTGAACGACAGAAGTTGAGATGTCATCTACTTGTGGTTGATGGCCGTGGCATTAACGTCTGGTGTGGGAGTAGAGGAGGTAGTGTGGATACTGATTCTATATTGACTGCTATTAACAATACAAACCTGGGAGAAAAGGTATCACATCGCAATCTTATTCTTCCCCAGCTAGCAGCTAGCTCTGTTTCAAAGTCAGTTCTAGCTGAAACTGAATGGCACGCAGTATTTGGACCTGTGGAGATCGATGACGTGGGTGAGTTCATTGAGAATGAAAACCGAAAGTCCCCCCAACAGAGCATTGCCACCTTCAGTCTAAATAGACGAATCGAGTATAATCTTGCCCATCTAATCTTCGAAACCATAATGTTCATTGTGATGACACCAATATTCTGGGCTCTGAGTTTTCTGGGAGGGCCTCTGCTATCCTGGGCCAATTATTGGATGACAAACCTATTGCTGCTTCTAATCGGAGTATGGATATTGGGGACATTTATGGCACTTGTAGATCCACTAATGCCAACCTCGTCAGGCTATGTACGCGGTGCTATCACTGGCGTTCTTGCTCTTGTTGTGTGGAAGATGGTTCTCTTGTTCATCTCAGTCCTGTCAATAGCTGCAGTAGTTTATGAATGGGCTTGGCTGGATGCGAGCGGTCTCACAATATTGGGCCTGTCGCTGTTTGTCGGTTTCAATTGGGGTGGCTCGACGCCTCAGTTGGGAGAGGTCCAGATGACTCGCGATATCATCGCAGGCATTGGAACATTGATCGTTCTTTTCGCACTTGGATTCTACTTCCCTTTGGGTATCTTCTGAGGTGATATGAAATGATAATCTATGACTACGGAGCCTGTTCCGGTTGCCAAGATTGCTTGAATGTATGTCCTAGGGGAGTCTGGGGCTTCAACGAGAGTAAAAGAAAAGCGGAGCTAGTCAAGCCGAAGAAGTGCATTGACTGCACCTCCTGTGAGTTTCAGTGTCCTGCACGCGCAATCAGGATTGAGAGGCCAATTATTCCAAAGAGCCCACAAATTATCGGCCTACCTGGTTAGTCTGGGACTCTAGAATGGGCAGTTTGGATTTCTTCGCCCGATAACAAACATTTTATCGTGCTATTCAACCGATGCGCCTTGTTACGTCGGAGTGGACAAAGGAATGGCAGAGTCTGCTACAAAGCCGGTTGTGATCATCGGTGCAGGTATTGCAGGGATGCGTGCTGCACTTGATCTCGCTGAGATGGGCGTCCAAGTCTACATGGTGGAGAAGAACCCCTCTATTGGAGGTCATATGTCTCAACTTGACAAGACGTTCCCCACACTCGACTGCTCAATGTGCATTCAAGGGCCATGGATGGTTGACTGTTCCCGTCATCGCAATATTGAGCTCTTGGCTTATTCTGAGGTCACGGATATATCCGGAGGACCTGGAAACTTCTTGGTCAAGGTCCTGAAACACACCAGAAGAGTGGACTTGGACAGATGCACAGGCTGCGGGGACTGTGAGCGTGTCTGTCCCATCGAAGTGAGGAATGAATACGACATGGGGCTTAAGATGAGAAAAGCAGCATACATTCCATTCCCACAGGCTGTGCCCAACATTGCTACTATTGACATGGAAAACTGCATTGAGTGTATGACTTGTGTCAAGACCTGCAAGGCAGAAGCCATTGATTTTGAGATTCCAGACGAGATTTTCAATATCAATGCAGGGTCGATAATTGTTGCCACAGGATATGACCTGCTTGATGCTGCATCAGTCCCAGAATATGGTTATGGCCGATTTCCAAATGTTGTCACTGCACTTGAGTATGAGAGAATGGTTTCCGCCAGTGGGCCCACTAAAGGTATCGTGATGCGCCCTTCTGACGGTAGAGAGCCTCATCGCATTGCATTCATTCAATGTGTTGGCAGTCGCGATGTAAACCACTGTGCATATTGCTCCAGAATCTGTTGCACGTATGCAACTAAGGAAGCAATCATCACGAAGGAGCACACGCCTGAGGTTCACATCGATATCCTCTACAATGATATGCGCGCCTTCGGAAAAGGATTCGAGGAGTTTGTGGTTAGAGGCGAAACTGAGTATGCGATCAACTACGTCAAGGGGCTACCAAGCTATATCACTGAGGACCCCAACACACAGAATCTGATTGTCAGACACAGTGATGTAAAAGGGCACGAGGTCCTGAAGGACAGTTATGACCTTGTAGTTCTCTGTCCTGCAATGGTACCAAACAAGAATTCGGAATTGATGGATAAGCTTGGGATAAAGCTCGATCAATATGGATTCATTGAGGGAAAGGGTGATGAGATTGATTCAGTCCAGACTGGTGTTCCTGGAGTGCACATGTGCGGGGCGTGCAATTTTCCCAAGGACATCCCTGACTCAGTTGCCCAGGGAAGTGCAGCTGCCGCGATGGCTGCCATGGATATCGTACTGCCCGAGGCATCAGAAAGCGAGGCTCTCACAGAAGCAGATTTGGAGCTTATTGCTGCAGAGCCCCGAATTGGAGTTATCATCTGCTCCTGTGGAATCAACATCGCTGGGACAGTAGATGTTGCGGAAGTCACAGAATATGCAAGCACACTGCCGGGAGTAGTCTATTCCGAGAACCTTCTCTATTCATGTTCATCAGACGCTCAAGATGTAATCAAGGATGCCATCAAGGAGCACAATCTCAACCGTTTGGTCGTCGCATCCTGCACACCTCGAACACATGAACCTCTCTTCAGAGCCACCATTGAGGAGGCTGGACTCAATAAGTATTTGTTCGAGCTTGCAAACATCAGAGAGCACTGTTCATGGGTGCATCAAGCCGCAAAGGATGAGGCAACCTCCAAGGCAAGCGACCTTGTGAGGATGTCTGTTGCGCGAGCAAGGCTCCTGGAGGCTCAGGAGGAAGCAGTCACCAAGATCGAGCCTGCTGTGCTTGTCATAGGTGCTGGTGTTTCTGGAATGGCTGCCGCAGACCTGATTGCACGGAAGGGCTTCAAAGTGGCACTTGTTGAGAAGGACGACAAGGTTGGTGGCTTCCTGAATGAACTTCGAACAATCAACTTCAACCATCGACCAAGCCAGGAAGTTGTGAAGGAGTTCGAAGCTGCAATAACCGGCAATCCAAATATCGAGCTGATGCTGAACTCTGAGGTCATCGATGCTAAGGGCTCGGTTGGTGACTTTGACGTCACGATAAAGACAGGAAAACAGAGACAAGAGCTCAAGGTAGGAGTAGTCATCGTTGCCACAGGTGCCATTCAGCTTGAGGAAAAAGGCCTCTATGGTCTGAAGAAGTTGGACAATGTTATTACCGAGGTTGAGTTCAATCAGAAGATAGCTGACGGTGAAGGCATTGAGGATGGCCAGACCTTTGCTGTAATTCATTGCGCAGGCTCTCGCGAAGAGGAGTCGCTCGATGGAGCTCGAACCTGGTGTTCTGGTATCTGCTGTACCATTGCTTTGGAACACACTCTAGAACTAATTGAGAAATATCCCAATTCACGGGTACTTCATCTCTATCGAGACATCAGAGTGTCCTATGATGGAGAGGATAGATACAGAGAGGCTCGAGAGAGGGGAGTTGTGTTCATCAGGTTTAATCAAGCTACACCACCCAATGTGAAGAAGGGCAAGAGCAAGGCGCTACGAGTAGAGGTCATGGACCAAGTGTTCGGCGCTGAGGTGGCATTTGACGTTGACCACGTAGTTCTCTCAACTGCAATGATTCCGTGTGAGAAGAACAAGGAAATTTCCGAGCTATTCAAGGTTCCACTCAACATGTCCGGGTTCTTCATGGAGGCTCACCCCAAACTCAGACCCGTAGATTTCCAGACAGATGGCGTTTTCGTAGCAGGGACTGCAACCGCTCCAAAGACAATAGCCGAGTCTGTTGCTCAGGGTAGAGGTGCAGCATCAAGGGCGCTGATTCCTCTGGCCAGTGGCATTCGGAAAGCTGAGGCCATTGTGTCTGTTGTTGACCCTGAGGTGTGTGTTGGCTGTGGTACGTGTGAGATAAACTGTGCTTACAATGCCATTGAGGTTGTACCCGGTGATGGTGGCTCTGACTATGCAGTTTCCAATCCAGTGCTCTGTGCTGGCTGTGGTAAGTGTGCGGCTGGATGCCCAGCTGGGGCTATCACCATGAAGCACTTCACAGACGACCAGATACTGGCACAGATACGCTCGGCACTACAGGACATGCCCCCTACTGAGTCGAGGATTGTTACAATACTCTGTAATTGGTGCTCTTATGCCGGAGCTGATAGTGCAGGAGTTTCACGTTTCCAACAACCTACCACCGTACGTGACATCCGAGTGATGTGCACAGGTCGAGTCAGTGTAACTCACATTCTCGAGGCCTTTAGACTGGGCGCTGACATGGTATGGATTTCGGGTTGTCATTTTGGAGATTGTCATTATGTCGATGGCAACGTTTCCTTTGAGCGTAGATATGCTATTGCAAAGAAGATCATTGAGAAGGCAGGGTTGGAGCCGGAGAGACTCCAGTTCACGCAGATTAGTGCGAGTGAAGGTCCAATATGGGCTGAAACTGTAAAGAAGCTGACAGAGGCCGCTGACAAACTGGGCCCGAGCCCACTAAGACCAAGGAGGCGATAAGATATGACCGAGTCGTGGGGCCAGTTCAAGACTTTTGAGGGGAAGAAGTTCGAGGCATTAGATGCAGAGTTCACAAAGGAGGTCTCGAAGCTACTTGGTGGCAAGGACCTCACAGCTTGTTTCCAGTGTGCCAAATGCAGTGCAGGATGTCCAGTGAGTGATAAGGTCAACATTCAGGTCCATGAGTTGATGCGAATGCTTCTCTTTGGACTCAAGGAAGTTTTGGAAACCGACATGGTCTGGCTATGCACAACCTGTTATACTTGCCAAGAGCGATGCCCACAAGGAATCGACATCACCGACATCATCTTTGGCCTCAAGAATATGGCATTCAAGAAGAAGATAACACCATCTGGGTACATAGCGGCAAGGAAGTCACTGTACGACATCGGTCGACTGTACGAGCCTACTGAGTGGGAACGAGAGGACCTAGAGCTTGATGATGTACCCGAATTGAATGTCGAGGACACCCGGAAAGTCTTGGACAAAATGGGTCTGATGAAGTTGGAGGAGGGCGAGTGATATGACTCAGACCTACGAGGTTTTCCTTGGATGTGCAATACCCAACCGGTTCAACAACTATGAGGCCTCAATGCGCGCATTAGTCAAGGAGCTTGGTGTGAAGCTCATAGACTTTGATGGTGCTTCGTGCTGTGGCACAGTTGTCCTAAAGTCTATAGATGAG
Organism: Candidatus Thorarchaeota archaeon; assembly: GCA_048884925.1. Taxonomy (GTDB): domain Archaea; phylum Asgardarchaeota; class Thorarchaeia; order Thorarchaeales; family Thorarchaeaceae; genus SMTZ1-83. The sequence goes on along the minus strand of JBHLQK010000017.1, from coordinate 2,692 downwards.
AATAGCTGGCTTTCTATGTCCGGCAGGAACATTGCATTGGCAGAGAGCAGGGGCCACGATATTGTCACTCCCTGTAATGGTTGCTTTGGCTCCCTCAAGGATACAGATCATGTACTTCACGATGACGAGGCATATCGAAAGAAAGTCAACGGTGCTCTGAAATCACTAGGACTAGAATATACAGGTAGGACCAAGATACACCACCTGGTCGAGGTTCTCTACGAATTGAAAGATGAGATTAAGTCGAAGATAGTGAAACCCTTGACTGGTCTCAGAATTGCCTTTCATCCTGGATGCCATCTGATCCGTCCGTCAAATGTGGCTGGATTTGATGACCCCGAGCTGCCGCGGAAAGTAGATGAACTCCTTGAACTTACAGGCGCTCAGAGCGTGCCTTGGGGTCTGAAACTATCCTGCTGTGGATCCCCTCTCTTAATCGCTAGTGAAGAAGTAGCCACAAATGTCCTGAAGGACAAGATGCTATCTGCAAAAGAGGCTCGAGCCAATGTTCTAGTGACCAATTGTCCTGCTTGTCACACCCAGTTTGATGTGCAGTTGATTGGGATGAAGGATGACAATGGCGAATCCCTCGAACTTCCCGCAATGTTCGTTACGCAGATACTAGGAATTGCCATGGGGCTTGACCACGAACAGCTCGGAGTTGAACTGAACAGAATCTCTCTGGATCCAATCAGTGATATACTCGGAATCTAGATGGGCAAGTCTAGAGGCAGCTCTTTTTGAGCCGCAGAAGCAAGTGTTACATGTTCTCTTCCAGCAATGCGCGGGTGCATCGGGTATCGACGAAATCTCGTGCATTCAGAACTGGTAAGGAGTAACGTTCCTTGAGAAGCTACTTCTTGAGTTTACTATCCCCATAGAACAGCTCTCCGAGGCGTTTCATGGCATTTCTGACGCACTCCTTTTTACCGCTAACCTGGAGATGCCTCTCCCCATCCAAGGAAATGAGTACCTCGCAATCCTCAGCCAATTCAGAGATGATTTCTACAGGAATCTCCTCGGGAAGTCGGATTCTGAAGAATCCCGTTTCCTTGTTTCTAGGTATGTCCGAGATAGGAGTCTTCTCCTCCTCAACATATTGAACATCCCCATCCAATGCTCTCTGAAACTTGTCCTCCCAGATTCGTCTGTATCCAACACCATTCCTTTCTTCAGCCCAAACCATCATGGTTTCACGAAGGCGCATGATCTTTGTTTCCATCTCAATCCTCAGTTTCTCATCTGCGTGGTCTGAGACTCTAAGGTCACCTTCAAAACTTGAGAGATACTCAATCACCATCTTTGAGTTACGCAGGTCTGCATAAGTAAGGTCGGGGATGAACACATCTTTCTCCCGGAGTTCTCCTAAGAGATCGTTCAACACGGTCCATCCTGCACGAAGGCCGTCTATGCTCACCAAGGCCTTCACTCCTTGAGCATTTCTTCAATCTGCTCCATGAAGCTTCCTTCTCGCCACCATCTCAGGTCGCGAGCTCCAGTAGGACAGATTGCAGTGCAAGCACCACAGCCTTCGCAACGCATTTCATCTGTTACGCTCTTTTTGACCCCGGGTGAAATTTCCATCATCGAAACCGCATCATACGGACAGATGTCAGAATAGTGACACAGATCACAGCCGACACATAGGTCCTGGTCAACCTCCGCGGTTTCCAGTTCGATGCCAACCGTGCCAAGGTTTAATGGGACAGCTGCTTCACTTGCAGCCCCCCTCGCTTGGTTTATCGAGTCAGCAACATTCTTGGCAAATGTGACACCAAGGAACACTCCAGGCACAGTGGTCTCTACTGGGCGATATTTCATATGCATCTCAGCCAAGAATCCGTCTGCGCCCCTGTTTATTCCAAGTGCCTTTGCAAGCTCATTGACGTCGTCAGGAGCATGAAGTCCTAGGGCTAGGACAACCATATCTGACTTAATCTTGAAGGTTTCCTGGGCCAATGTGTCGTAGATTGTGACAATTGCTCCTTCACCGTCAGTATCCTTCTCTACAATGATTGGTCTTTCCCTGACCCACCGAAGATAGGAAACACCATTCTGCCTATTCTCTCGCCACATCTCTTCCATTCCATTGGCATAGGGACGAATGTGCTCCTTGTAGGCTGAAAAGATCTTGATTTCTGGGAACATCTCTTTCAATTCGTGTTGCATTGTAATGATTGCGGAACAACATACTCGTGAGCAGTGTCTGAATCCCTCGCCCGGATTTTGTCTAGAGCCCACGCAGTGAATGAAGACTGGATTCTTTGGAGGCTTCTTTAGTTCACCATTCCTAAGCTTTCTCTCGAGATCAAGTGTAGATATGACAGCAGGAACTTCACCATGGCCGTATTCAGCCTGTTTTGGAGTATATGTTTCAGTACCAACTGCAACCACCATCGAACCGATGCGGTGAACTTCCTTCTCGCTAGTTTGCAGATTCTCAATCTCAATGGCATAATTGCCGTAAGAACCATCACGGCTCACAACTTTCGAGTTGAGTATGACTTTGATTCTCTTCTCGTTCTGAACCTCAGCAACAAGCCTGTCCACAATATCCTTGGCTGATTCCATCTTTGGGAAAAGATGATGGAGATCATTCAATCTGCCACCAAGTGCTTCTTCCTTTTCCACTAGAATCACATCAAAGCCTTTCCGGGCAAGGTCCAAGGAAGCAGTCATTCCTGACACTCCG
>JBHLQK010000016.1:0-24790 GCA_048884925.1 Candidatus Thorarchaeota archaeon | reverse complement strand
GAGAACTGACATTTGGTCGTTTCGCCCAAGGTCGAAGTAGGTCAGGTCGTGAAGTTCTTGGCTATCTCCACCGCACTCACAGCATCTCTTCCGAATGCATCGGCCCCTGTGCGATCCACGACTTCCTGATTGACATCACATCCGCCTATCATCACTTTGACCTTACCACGGATTCCTGCTGCGGTCAATGCTTCAATTGTTTCACGCATGACATCATGTGTCGTTGTAATGAGTCCGCTCAATGCAAGGATTGTGGCTCCTGTTTCCTTTATTTTGTCAACGAATGTTTCCGGAGCGACATCCACACCCAAATCATAGACCTCAAAACCATTCGACTTTAGAAATGCAATAACGAGATTCTTCCCGATGTAATGTATATCTCCCTTGACGGTTCCTATAACGACCTTTCCCTTCATTTCTCCTGACTGAGTTTCTAATAGATTGGGCTGCAAGACCTCCAAGGCTTTGTTGAAGATATCTGCTGACATCACAAGCTCAACTAGAAAATACTCGTTTTCCGAGAACCTTTTACCCACAATATCCATTCCTTCCTTCAGATTGTCCAAGATCTGCATAGGTTCTCTGCCCTCTGCAATTTGCTTCTCAACAAGTATTTGGACATTGTTTTCTTCTAGCTCAGCTAATGCATGAGTGAGTTCATTCATAGTATTTACACCTATCCTGTTGAAAGGCTCAGCTGCCATTTCGCTATTCTGGAGTTGTCAGGGATTTCACTACATCTCTGCAAACTTCTCGAGCAGTCCGACATATATGTTTCATCATGCCGCCTCTGTCAGAAGGGCATTTTCGCCTCTAGCAGAGTCGATCTAGCAAAGATTTTGTCAAAGTTCTCATAGCGTGCTAGCTCAAGGTAATTGATCTTCCTAACTACCTTCTCTATGAGTGTCCTCTCTCTGGTAGACAGGAGCAATCTCTTAGCGCCTTCTCCAGCAGCATTTCCAACAGGAATCACTCTTTCTTGATCAATTGGAGGTAGAAGTCCGATGGCTAGGGCATTTTTTGGATCGATGTAGGTCCCAAAAGCACCGGCCAGCAACAACATATCAATGTCGGGAACCCCAACACCCGCAGACCTCATCAATATGCTAGCCCCGGCAAGAATAGCCCCCTTAGCGAGTTGCACCTGCCTAACGTCCTTTTGAGTGAAGACTATTCTCCGGTCCGCACCGTTCTCATCTGGATCGGTAATTATGTAAGCTCTGCCTTCATCGGTTTCAACCACTCTTGTTGAGCCTTGCATCTGGCCTCCTACTTCTACAATTCCGGAAGCTTTTAGCTGTGCAACAATATCCACAATGGCTGACCCACATAAGCCCCTAGGTACTATGTTACCTATGACGTAAATCTTGGGTGCTTCATCAGGATTTGAGATGGAGATGTGTTCTATCGCTCCTTCTTGCCCTCTCATTCCATGTTTTATTGTAGCACCCTCAAAGGCCGATCCTGCGGCAGCAGAGCAGCAGAACAGATCGCCTCGCACTGAAAGAACTATCTCCCCATTTGTCCCGATATCAATACCAAGCACAATCTGATCAGTCATATCTAATCGTTGTGACAAAATGAAGGCTGCAGTATCTCCCCCCACAAAACCTGCGATGTTTGGAGCGAAGTATGCACTAGCATCACGAGCGGTGGTGAGTCCCATCTGATCACTTTTTAGGTTCAGGGCATCACGTACAACTGGCTCATACGGCGACCTTCCTAATGAGTGTGTATCCAGTCCCAATAATAGGTGATGCATTGCAGGATTTCCTACAATTGAGAGCCTTGTAATCTCTTGAAAGCTGATATCGGTTGAGGATGCTAAGTCCTTTATGAGTTCGTCTAATTTACGTAGAACAATGTCTTTGAGTGCCCTCTTCCTTTCCTCTTCTTTCTGCGCATGAGTCATTCGAGACATTACATCCTCGCCGTAGATAAGCTGGGGGTTCAGAGAAGCGGCTTGTCCAATCTGAATTCCATTCTCCATATCTAAAAGGTATGCAACGATTGTCGTAGTGCCCAAGTCAATAGCTATGCCTTTCTGGCCTGTAAGATTCTGGTCAATATCCCATTCCATTGAAGTAGCCGTTCCGCCCATGAGTATCTTGGCTTGTGCCGCATGTGGAAGCACAACTCTTGTGTCTGTCTGCAATTCATGCTGACAAGCAAGTCGAATTCCACGCTGTCTGTCAAATTCTGAAAGATGAGTAATATCAGCGTCAGATGATATTGCGGCTGGTTCCACTGTCACAAAGCATTTACCACATGTGCCACGCCCAGCGCACTCTGAAGATATCTGCAATCCCAGCTCACGTGCAGCATCCAAGATGGTATTCGATGCATCTACTTTGATTCGAAGGCCTGAGGGCTCAAAAACAACAAGCTTCTTTGACAAAAGACTCTCCTATCCTATCAGGTATCTTGGATGTGGGCGTTCCGGCCTGATGCGTTCTTCAATCAGACTCCCTGATAATGCCACATCTATCATTGCGACTGAAGGGAATACTACTGGGGCGTGTTTGATTGGTCCATAAAGAACGAAATCAGCACCCAAGGCGACTGGCATCAGATTTGATCCCACGAATGCCGGAGTCTTTGCCTCCTCCCCGAATTTAGACTTAAGGCCCTTCCACATAGCTACAGCATTATGGGCTCCACATCCGACAGGAAGTCCAAACTTGTCCTTTATCATCATCAGTGCTCGGCATGCCAGTCCTAGAGTTGGTATATCCACAACACCAGTATCAAAGAGGATATTATGCACACCAGCATTAGATGCCTTAACATGCAGTTCTTCAGCTAGGTCTGCTCTCTTTGATGCTGATGTCATCGCCTCGTTTGAGAACGTCAAGACAACAGCATTCCTTAGACCAACCTCCTCAATCCTGGAATAGAGCTCTTTACCGTCATCGGGCGTTATAGAGTTGAGAGCAACACGGTCAAGTATACCTGCATCTTTTGCTACTTCAAGCCCTGCAACATTGACTTCTAAGGAACCTGAACCATCGATTAGCAGCGGCATGTCAGTCATGTCTACTAAGAATCGAAGGTAGTTCTCCATTGCCTCGGGAGATGATGCAACTACGTCGAGGACACTTGGTAGTCCCGTTCTTTCTGAAATATCTGATAGCTGACCCAGCATTGCCTCAGTGCCCTTCTTGTCAATTTGTCCCTTCACGGCATCATGAACTAGCTTATCTTTTGAGTAGAAGATTGAGCCTACCATTGCTGTGGGAACGAGTCCTGGAGTTCCCCCAATCTTGACTGTTCCTATCTCCAATGTCTTCTGTTCGACGTTATAGTTGTACAAGCTTCATGACTCCATTTGTATTGTACTTCAGCACTTTGTGAAATCAAGCTACCCATGAATCTTTGGTATCGCACTGAAGTACTCATAGCAATTGTTTAATGATATGGTATCAATACCCAAAGAGCCTGGGAACGTGAAGTAATGTACATAGACCAACAGCTATGCAGGTCTGATAAGTGCAATAGAGAGTGCATAGCAGTCTGTACACTAGTCCACGGTGAAGACACACCAATTGCATTCGATGAGGGTGCATTATATCCCAGAATCATTGGCGAATGCACAAACTGCCTGAGTTGTGTTAGGGCCTGTCCGTTTGGAGCAATCTCTAGTACTTCTATTGAAAAGTCAAAGCAGGTCAAGAAACGGGACTTGCCTTCATATCATGGAAGTGGTACTAAACCATACTCGGTAAGCAATGAATTGAAGCAGTTTCCGGAAAGTGATATGATATTTGCTCGAGTCCTCAATGATCCCGATTTTGAGTTCTATGGCAAACACGCTTTCTATGGCGGGGAAGCCATGGTTGCCAGAAACATACCGGGTTATGGCCGATTTGAATATGAACGAGCAGAAGCTGGCTGGCAGTTGTATGACAATAGAGCTGCAGTAATTGGCCCTCTGCTTGTAGATGCTCAGAAGCGCCCTGTTCAAAGCACTCGCATAGAAAAGAACCCTGAGATACTAACTAATGAAGTGAAGAGAGCGGCAAAAATCTATGGTGCATCTCTGGTTGGCATCGCAGCTATGAGCCCCAAATGGATCTACAGCATGAATCGAAATGGTGAGCCATACAAAATTCCTGAACGGTTTGCACACGCAATAGTAATGGCTATAGAAATGGATTACCAAGGCATCTCTACCTCCCCAGCATTCGCGAGTTCCACAAGTACCGCAGTGGGCTATTCCAAGATGGCTTTCGCAGAAATCGAGCTTACGTCATTCATTAGAAGGCTCGGCTATGGTGCAATTCCGTGCGGGAATGATATAGCTCTAAGTGTTCCTCTAGCCATAGATGCTGGATTAGGTCAGTATGGAAGACATGGGCTGCTTATTACAAAGGAATTCGGCCCCCGTGTTAGAATCGCCAAAGTTCTAACAGATATGCCTCTTCTAAGCGATTCTCCGGACTACGGATTCTGTCATGCAGTAATGAGATTCTGTGAAGTCTGTGAGAAATGTGCCCGTCATTGCCCCTCAAAATCAATCCCTGTTGGAAAAGACCAGGGATGGGCTGGTGTAACAATATCAAACAATCCGGGAATCAAGAAATGGTACGTAAATCCTGAAACCTGCTATGCCTTTTGGATTGAGAACGGAAGCGACTGCTCTAACTGCATTAGGTCATGTCCGTACAATAAGCGGGATGGCTTGCTTCATGGAGCAGTGCTTTGGATAGTCCGCCATTTTCCGTGGCTGAATCGATTGGTCCTCAAATTTGATGACCTTTTAGGATATGGAAACCAAAAGACCCCTGGCAGATGATGGGAATTGCCCAAATTCCCCTCCAAATGAATTCTTGCTACAGCTGAACTTCCCTTATAATACAATATCCTTTTAGTTCATTATCCCAAAAAGGGATTGGCCGCGCACGTTGACTGGAGACTAGGTTCCGATGAGTAAACCTGCGAAGACATCGTCTGGCTCTGCGGGCGTCCGTGAGTTCAGAAAAATCGCAGAGGAGTTTCCATTTGCTGTATTGGAGTCGAAAATGGACCTTCAGCTTGTTTACATGAACAATTATTCTATGCGTCTTCTTGGAGTGGATAGTAAGAGTCAGATCAATGCTCTGTCCTTTAAATCGCTTATCGCAGCGGAGCACAAGGACCGCTTCATGAGTGCAATCCAGGAATTAAAACAGAGCGACAATCTCTTCGTGCTAACCTTGCCACTTCAGAGATTAGATGGCAAGACAATTGATAGCGAGCTTCGTCTTCAGACGATTGGCAAGGGAATATCCCAGAGGCTAAGAATCTATGCAACTGATGTAAGTCTGGCTGGTCGCCTAACTCCAGGAATTCCTTTCAATGATGAGATTCTCAGAGCCATGATTGATAACTCTCATGATGGCATAGCACTAGTTGGAGACGAGTTTAAGCTTGAATATGTAAATGAACAGGGAGCGAAACTCATTGGTGGAGTGAAGGAGAACCTCATTGGGCAAGACTTCCGCCAATTCCTGACACAAGAAGTAGCCGCCCTTATGGGTGAGAGATACACTGAGCGAAGAAATGGTAAAGATGTTCCAGAAGCATACTCCTTGCCGGTCCTCTCGAAGAGTGGGGAAACCATGATGGCTGACATCCGTGTTTCATTAGCCAGAGCCTCTGACGGTTCAATGAAGACACTCGTGCATATTTTAGATATTACTGATAGACGAAGGGAACAGGAAGCCCTGGCTGAAACCGAGGAGCGGTATCGAGTTCTTATCGAAACCATGAATGATGGACTTGCCATTGACGATGACAAAGCTCGGATCGTTTATGCTAATGAGGCCTTCTGTGATATGCTGGGCAGAACACAGAAGGAAGTATTAGGCCAAGAATGGATTCAATTTGTCAAAGACCGTGACCCAGAATGGGTCAAAGCGCAGATTGAAGAACGTCGAGCTGGGAAACCTGCTCGTTATGAACTTGAGTGGGTAAAGAAGGACGGGGAGATAGTCCCAACTATCATTTCCGCCACTCCATTAACAGATCCTGAAGGGAACTTCGATGGAACTTTCGCAGTCGTTACTGAGATATCTGCTCAGAAGGAGGCTGAAGATACAATCCAGTTCTATCTCGATTTGCTCACTCATGATGTTGCAAACCAACTTCAGGTTATTATTACAGCTTCAGGCCTTCTTGACTTTGATTTGCCACGGTCATATCTTCTTGACGCCCAGAACGATATTCTGGATGCTGTTGAAAGATGTAATAGGCTCATCACAAAGGTGAAGCGTGCTGGAGAATTCCGAAGACTTCCAACAGCCAAGATTGAACTTACTGGAATTCTAGATGAGAAAATCAACGTACTAGCAAGAGTATATGGTGCAACGGTCTTCTTGGAGGATATCGAGCCACCTGTCTATGTGCGAGCTGATAACCTACTTGGAGAACTTGTATGGAATCTTCTTGAGAATGCAGCCCGTCATAATCCAAAGGAAAAGCCTCGAATTTGGGTTTCTGGAAGCAGGGAAAAGGGTATGTACAGGTTGTCAGTGTCTGATGATGGTCCCGGTATAAGCAGTGCTAGGAAGAAAACGATATTTGACAAGCGTCAGCATTCAGGCGGAGTTGGACTTACTCTGGTTGCACAGATGGCCCGGAAATACGGCGGAGCAATTGAAATCCAAGATCGGGTTAAAGGCAAACCCAGTCATGGTGTTAAGTTCATCCTCTCTTTGCATGAACTTGGATTATAAGTCCGCTAGCTGACTCGGCGTTTTATTCTGTTATAGAGTGACTCGTAGAACTCCTTCTTTTTGATGTCCTTATTGACCTCAAAGAAATTCGTCCTGATTCGGTATAGCTTCCTTTTCAGTTCCTGATATTTTTTGAGTCTGCCGCGATACACATTCTTCTCAAAAACATCTGCCACTGCCTCAGGAAAGTCATCGATATACTGACATTGCTGCAGTTGTATATGGAAGAGTGTGCTCTGGATGATTGCGTTTCTGTTGATACTCCGACTCACCACTGCACTGTCCCCATTTATGATGACCTAATAGTTCCTCTTAAAGATTATAGTAATGTCCTTCGAGATTTCGAGCTATTATGCTCTAATTCGAACAGTCTCACTAGAAAAGAGCATGTATTGTTTCACGAATACTCGCTTGTCCACATGGAAAGTTATATCCCCTATTCGCAATCTCACTATTGAGGCTGGGCAATTCTTATGCGTATCGCTTCAATAATAGACATCAGTTTGGTAGATGTCCCAGGGATTCCTGTTACCGTCATATTCACAGGCGGCTGCAACTTTGATTGTCCTTATTGCCAAAACGCAGATATCATTCCTCGTAGTTCTGGAACGGAAGTGCCCATCAATGGGATAATCCAGAAGTGTGCAGGGAACCTTGTGGATGGCTTCTGTATAACAGGAGGAGAACCAACGATTCACCAAGATTTGCCCGACTTGCTTAGGGCTCTGCAATCCCTTGGTTTGCATATCAATCTAAACACTCAGGGATCCGTACCCTCTGTTCTTAGGAAGTCCCTTCCCTTTCTGGACTCAGTTTGGTTTGACATAAAGGCACCACCACAGATCTATCCTCGCATAAGTAGAACCTCAACAAATCCTTGGAATCAGATTGCCGAATCAATGAAGCTCTTGATTTCTTCAGATGTGGAATTCTGGCCTCGGACTACATTTACAGCTAGCTTGCTCTCTGCATCTGACATTACTTCAATTATGCAAGTTCTTGATGGAATGGGCTTTTGCGGCACATATGTCGTTCAAAACTACGTAGCTTCAGCAGGAGTCAGGGATTCCGAAAAGGCGAATCTTATAGTTCCAGACATATCTGAGATTGAGAGTGCTAAAGATGAAGCACCTGACGGAATTGAAATTCGATTCGAATGGCGATGAACCTCGAAGGCTGGTCCCCAATAACAAACACACAGACAAGCTTTTAAACGCCGCTCAAGTGATTTTAGTTTAACCCCAGCCGATTTGGGTCTTACATAATTGGAGTGTTATCATAGCATGTTTGGTCCCACACAGAGTATGGGCTACGACCGCGCAATTACAGTGTTCAGCCCCGAAGGCCGCCTATATCAAGTCGAATATGCAACAGAGGCTGTCCGCCATGGCCCTTTAGCCGTTGGAGTTAAGGCTGAAGACGGTGTTGTGCTTGCTGGAGAGAAGCGTTCTCCACACGTACTAGTTGATCTTGATACACTAAAGAAGATTCTACTCATCGATGATCATGTAGGGACAGCTATTGCTGGATTGCATGCTGATGCTCGCAAGCTAATCGACCAGGCGAGAGTACAAGCTCAGATCAATCGTCTGAGCTATGATGAACCAATATCGATTCAATCGCTTGTTGTCAATATATGTGACACAAAGCAAATGCACACTCAATATGGTGGAGTCCGTCCTTTTGGTGTGTCACTTCTTGTTGGCGGTGTCGACCATGATGGTCCTCAGCTCTATACGACAGATCCCTCTGGCTCCTTCTGGGGTTGGAAAGCAGCAGCCATTGGGAGAGAGGCTGATGATGTTCGTGCTTTCTTTGAGGAGAAACTCGGGGAAGAAGAATACAGGAAATTAGATCTCACGAAAGCTACCGAGCTAGCACTCAAAGGTCTCATGAAGAGCGGTGAAATAGCAGGATTGGAACCTAAAGAGAGAGCTCAAAGGGTCGAGATTGGAAAGATTGATGTCAAGGAACGAATTTTCAGGCCTCTAAAACTGGAAGAGGTCGAAGAAGCTCTCGATTCCATTGGACCCGTAGAGTAGTCTTCATTTGGCTTCAGCTTAAACTCGAGTTTGTTCGATCAATCTGTCAACTATGAGCGCCGCAATATTTCTGCCAGTCACTCGAGACAAGGCACTCCATGATGGCGCCGCGTTTGCCTCGATAACGCATGGGCCATTGGGTGATTCGAGGATGTCCACTCCGGTGTAGTCTAGCTTCAGGGTTTCTGCGGTCCTAATCGCGCACTCTGTGTATTCCGTGTCAAGCTCAGCAACTTCTGCGTGTCCGCCCCCATGAACATTAGTCCTCCATTCATCTTCATGACCTTCAGGCAGATATCTATACATTGCTCCCACCATTTGGTTTCCAATTACAAACGCTCGAATGTCACGATTAGGTTTCTCTATCATCTCCTGTACATAGAGCACCTGTCCCAATTGATGGATGAATTTCATTGCCCGATAGTTCAATTCCTTATTCTGAGCCCGAATTGACCCAAGGCCTCTCGCCCCGATTAGGGGCTTGATGACAACATCTCCAACCTCATCAGCAAAGTCAATTGCGGCCTCTAAATTCTCTCCGATGAATGTTCTAGGGACTTGGATTCCTGCTTTATGAAGTGCGGTCAGCGTTGCATACTTGTCCTTTGCCCTTCGGAATGAATATGCAGGATTCATGACGTAGATGCCGGCATCCTCAAAGTGTTCAAGCAAGCTTATTCTGAATGTGATTTGGTCTCCGTTTCCGAAACCAATTGTTCTCACCATCACTCCATCCATATTGGAGATATCCTCATCATCTAGGTGTGTAAACCTATGAGGCAACTCTGCAGCTACATCTGGCAATCTAAATGGCTTCGGGATGTGGCCTTTTGCTTTGATAGCTTCCATTAGACTTGCAGTAGCCCAATTGTTCACATTCTCGTGATAGATAACTCCGAACAGAGCCACGATTATTCACTCCCTCTGGAGAAACTATTTGGCCTGAAGCCACTTCTCAATAAAAAGATGAACCTATCTCCATTTGGTTAAGGCTAAGTGCTGAGAAAAGATACAATCCACTATGTGTTTGCCGGGCATTTCTGAAGCGCAGATGATTGAGGTTGACCGGATTATGGTCAACGAATTGAAGGTTCCAGTTGAACTGATGATGGAACATGCCGGACATTCCCTAGCAAAGCTTGCAGTTGCTCTTTCAAAACGTGAGAATCCTGAATTCTGCATAATCGCTGGTTCAGGCAATAATGGTGGAGGAGGGCTTGTGGCTGCAAGGAGGATGGTGAATTGGAATTATGATGTAAGAGTCATTATCCCAAAAGGATTTTCTTCTTTACGCGAAGGTCCAATGGCTCAGCTAATTAGACTACAATCAATGGGCGTAGATGCTGAAGATAATATGCCTCATAGCTTTCCAGAAAACGACACAATTCTTGATGCATTCATTGGTTATGGCTACAGAAAGAGGGATGATGCCATAGCGTCACTCGTTTTCGATTCCATTAGAAGCCATAAACGAGTCTTATCCTTGGATGCCCCATCAGGTCTGGATGTTACAACTGGTGTAAGTTACAGTGGTGTCCATCCGATTGCTACTATGACTCTTGCATTTGTCAAAATCGGGCTACTGAAAGCCTCACCTCAAGAAGTTGGTGAGCTCTACGTCTGTGATATCGGTGTCCCTGCAGAAATATATCTCAATCGATTAGGAATCGACTGGTCTGAACCATTTGATGCAAATGCCATTGATAGCCTGAGTGATGCCTTCGCCGCTGATCCATTGAACAAGGTGCGATTGTCATATTCTGATAATTATCAATGTTGGAATGTGTGAGGAAAGAAATAGCCGCCTATCCTCCAAAAACACATTTTGATGTCGCTATCATATCCTCGTAGATGTCTATATCCTGTAGAAATGAATTGAGTTTGAATACTGGCACAATCGGGACCCCTTCGTGAAAGACAACCTCTTCCACCATCCATGTTACAAGAATTGGTTTGAGGGAGTAAGTACCATTTGGTATGGTTCCCATTCTTTCAGACAAACGTGCCATTATTATACAGAGTCTTTTGGTTCGTTCCTTCTGCTTTTCAGCTACTGGTTTTAATGCAGATGACTTCCCTGTCCTAACTCCCCACATTTTTGCGTCTACAGCAACAATGCTATTTCCCTTAATTCCAATGACATCAATCTCTAATCCCTTTGCCTCAGGGGTTCCACGTTTTCTGAAACTCTCAACACATCGGTAGTCATTTTCTTTAAAGATATTCGCGACAAAGCCTTCGAAATCTTTCCAAGTCAACAAAATGACAACATCCTCTATCTCCGCTCCCTTGGAAACTGCGTGGAGCGCAACGTCGATACGCAGTGACCGATCTATCTCCCAAACACCCGACTCATGTCTACGCGCCCCCAATATTTCCAGAGATTCATCTAGCCTGCCCTCACCAGCTTTCAGGCAATTATCTTCTTTTGACTCTCGAAGTATTCTCATTAAATCATCAAGAGCAATCTCTGACATGATAATACCACGTAGCTCACGCTAGTTTATAACCTCCCTTGATGACAGACTTGCGGGATGAACAAATGGCAGAAACCGCGGAAGGTTGGCGCACAGTCCTAGGTGCCTTTGACAATTGGATCTACTACGAGAGCTCGGAATTTGGACCTTGGACTGGCTATTTCTCTCTTGAAAATCTCAGAGGACTTACGTCTGAGGAACGTCTTGGTTGGATGTATTCGATGTATGATGAGATAATTCCAGGTCGCGTTGAAAAGGCAAAAGAAACAGGCGTTGCATTGGAAGACTTCATGCCCTATATGCCTGACCCTGACGCCAGAGAAGTCGTTCAATCAATGATTGACCTGAGTGAAGTCATCAGAGGCGCAATGCTTCGCATGAGTGATGTTATCCATACCATGATGGACGAGTACAAGACAAGTGGCTTGGAAGAGATTGTGCCCTACCTATCCTCTCTAGCTGATATTGAAGAAGATATTCGCCATCATATGAGTTTGTATAGTCAGGGATTTGCCAAACTTGGATCTCTAGGACTGGAGATACCTGATGATATGATGTAGATCCCTCCTCCTCTATTCAATAACGCGCTACTGCAAACGCTTAAGTGGAAATAACTGGAGCATGAATTTGACCCCTAATACGAGGTGAAAAGCGAAATGGGTGTTGAAACAACGACCACCGCCCATCGATGTCGGGTCGTACAGGCTAGAGGTGAGTGCCAAATTCGCCAAAGAGGTGAATGTATTCTCTAGTGCCAACCAGGTATACCAAGAGAGTCACAAACCTTTCGCCAAGCCTTCTTTTGAGAGCCTCGCTGCATCATTCCTATCTTTAGCGGATATGAGAATGAGTGAGACTCAGAAGTTCGTTCTGAGAGTGAGTGCACAGCTGTTAAGGCATTATGACCTGACTGTGACGGCGTTAGCAGATCTGGTTTCCCGCAAGACCTCAGTAGCCTATAGCACGGTGAAGTGGAATTTGCGTTCCTTAATGGACTTGGGTCTGCTATCTGGTGGTGATTTGGAAAACAGAGGACAACTGGCAAAGCTCACAGCTACAGCAGTGATGCTGGCTAACTTCCTCGAAGAACAGTGTAGTGAATGAGATGCGGGATCACTGGCAAGTGACCCCTTCTCTCCTTCCTTTTTTTCTGCTGCTTGACTCGGGTTGCTACCCGGCCTCAGCTGACACACCAATGCTTTTCGTGTCAACTTCATCGGATTTTCTTCTTGAAGAAGCCCCATGAGTCATCAAGGAGGCTTCTTACCTCGTCTAGACCATGCGCGGAGGCCAGGACAAAGTCTACCGATCTACTATCACCCGGCTTCAAATCACCTAGGTTGCACTGTAGAGCGGTGGCAATATCCATCGGTCCCATTTCGGGGCTCTTCTTTAGGTCGCGATTATCCGAATCTACCTTGACTTTCAGCGGAGATGATATTTCCCAACCATCTGGTTTTGGCAGCGAAGATGTAGCCACATAGACCTGGCTTTCGTCATAAGCAATGACGGACCCGTTCTCATGGTCATATGCGCCCATATCATCCTTGTAGCTCATTGGACCTCCAATGTCGAAGTCAAAGATGCTGTAGACCTTCAGGTCTTGGACCTGAGTGGAACTGATGTTCGTTGTCGTGTGACGAAGTAACAGGACCGGCTTATTGTAGCTCCATATATCTAATCTGAAGGTGACCACTGATTCCTCGAATTCTTGAGGAGTGTGTTTGAGCTTCAGACGAAGCCTACCCTTTTCCTTCCTATGTTCCGCCACTGAGATGGTTTCGGCTTCTGTAGACTCTACTACAGCTGTTTTGCCATCTACGACATACGAAACCCAGATTCCACCTTTGTAGTCTGCAGGATTCTTGAGCAGCAGTCGCTCCTTTCCGGCGGGATCTATCAGTCCGAGACGTCTTATGTAGAAACCGATGCGACCTACGCCTCATGACGCACATTCGACAGCATAATTGATGTCGAGTCTTGGACGTCGGTTACCGGTTTCGAAGATCTCGGACATGACCGACCACATTCCTATGCTGGTCTTCTGGAGTTTCTTGAAGTTAAAAGCTCTACCATCCCTTAATCGTGTATCTGCGCTCAGGTCACAAAGTTGATAAAGTGCGCTCAGAAAACCCTGTCGAATCTCAGGTGGACTCTTAATGACAACTCTTACAATTGAGCAGCTGCAGAAATGGTACCGAAAGCGTTTAGCAAAGATGTCCAAAGATTTCACTAAGAAGGCTGAGAAGAGCTATAAGGTTGTAGAACGGTCACTGAAGGACATCCAAGAGATGTCCCGGAGTCTTAAAGAGCCAGGTGAAGATGATGACCCTGATTCGACAGGTATTGCAACTAGGTTTGCCATGAAAGTCGAAGACATTACTCACGACTTCTACGTTGGCAAGGACATTACCTACGAGAGCACAGAAGCCCTCCAGGAAGGGATTCGAAGTTTCATTCAAGAACTCTGGGGTGCTGGAGCTCGCTGGATTAGACGGATGGATAAGAAGCATAAGAGCACTATCAAGCAGTTAGACGTCAGTATGAAAGAGCTCATGGCTGAGATGAACAAGATTCAGAAACTCCTCTATGAGTTCAGCTGGCTCAAGGACCTTGAGCGTATAGGTGGCAGAATACAGACTCTTCAGGAGCTTGGCTTCAGCAAAGAAGTCTACGAAGAGCAAATCCGCACTACGCGCAAGAAGATTGAGAACGCAAAGAGTGAATTTGAGGCAGCTCAGAAAGCCTATGACGGATTCACTAAGACATCGAATGTCGCAGATCTATTGAACATTGATTCAGAGGCAGACCATATCTCTGGTCTTCTCAGGATGAAACTGAATCCTCTCAAGAAACAAGTAAAGAAGTTCTTTCAGCATGATACAGGCGTGCGAGTCAGTGCAACAGGCCAGAAGGCTTTGAATGACTACTTTGAGGATCCCTATGATGCCATAGCAGGAGAGTCACTAGGATACCCTGCTCTCTTGGAAGGCTTGGCTGGCTTAAAGGAGGCAATTGAGCGTGATAAGATTCCCATGAAGGATCGGTTAGCACGAAGGGCAATAGAGGAGATCCAGTCAATCAGCAATGGGTCTTTGACTAAGCTGCAGGAGAAGGCAAAGGAACTGGAAGAGAAGCGTCATGCGTTTGCTGATTCTGATGTTTATGCCAAAAGTGCGAAGCTTCAGGATGAATTGAATGAAGCTGAAAAGAATCTAGAGTATCATCGGAACGATATGCTAAGAATCAGAGACGACATAAAGCGTGAACTCGCTCGAGCAAAGGACTTCAAGATGAGAATTGAATCCGAGATTCTGGAATCTTTTGAAGAGAAGGTAAATCTCCAGATGGAGATATCTCTTGAGCCCCTTCTCGATAGGACCAATGTCGACTAGGCTCTTGGTGGTTACATGAGAGTACTTGTAACATCAACTGAAGACCTAGCAAGCCAGACCATCGGCAGAGTGCTTCGCGATAATTATGGATTTGAACAAACCGAGATGATCTTTGAAGAAAATCCCGTTTATCGACTTGATGCGTCAACAATACTCATCACCATAAATCATGACATGATACATTCCGGATATCTCGAGCAACACTTTGATGCTGAGGTCTTCATCTACTGTTCCCGACACAGGGCTGCATCTGGAAAGCCTGCCTTACTTGTCCATAGCACAGGAAATTTCGGCCCTCATGCTGACTTTGGAGGTAACCCTAGACAGCTATCAGTTTCTGCGCCATCTCTCGTTACAGTTGCCCTCAAGAGTCTTCAGACAGAAAAGAATGAACGTGACCTCATTGATTTTGACGTTACATTAGAAGTTACGCATCATGGTCCAACATCTATGAACACCCCTCTTCTTTTCGTGGAGCTTGGAAGTGATGAGCGGTATTGGCGTCATGAGGAAGGTGCACGTGCAGTTGCCGCCGCTGTGATGAAATGCGTCAAGGAGCCATTGAATGGTGAAGCCTCGATAGGGTTCGGTGGCACTCATTATGCAAGTAAATTCAACAAACTCGTACTAGAGAAAGGTGTCACTATCGGACATATAGCCCCGAAGCACGTATTGAACGAAATAACCATAGATATTGTTTCTCAGATGCTGAATCGTAGTGCCCAGAAGATAACACGAGCAATCATTGACTGGAAAGGGACCAATGCGGAGAACAAAGCTGTGCTATTTCCGATTTTTGAAGACCTTGAAATTCCCGTGGTTCGTGCGGCTAAGCTCTAAACCAAGAATATTACGGAAATCCGCATTTATCCCGAAAATCTAAATATGCAGCGGCTATGCTCCACACAACTGCCTATAAGAATGGGGTGTTTTCATGTCTGGCGAGAAAACCGATGCAGCTCTAGAATCCATCGAAAAGAAAATCGATATGGTGACAGATGAGCTCGCCTCTGTTAAGAAGGAACTAGCAGCCCTATCCGCAGTGAAGGATATTGAAAAGAAAGTTGATGAATTAGCCTCCGACTTCGTTGAAGTTCGAGATTCCAAGGAGATGGAGGTTCTATTCAAGAAGGTGGATGATGTCCTTGTCGGATTATCCGAACTCACCAACGAACTGAGTAACTCCAGAACAGCGGATGATGTGGGGAAGAAGATCGAAGAACTGGCTAGTTCATTCAGCGGAGACGCTATTTCTACGAGGATCGATGAATTACAGCAATATGTCGCTGGACTATCTGGTCTTGAGGAAACGGTTCAGGAAGTTTCTGGCTCTCTTACAGAAACGAAAGAGATAGTTGGCATCATAGTTCGTCAACTTGATGACATCGAGCGAAAGTATAATCTGGCTATTGAGAAAATTGAAGATGCAGTCGAAACCCTAGCTAGTCTACCGGAATCAGCATCAGACGATGCGGCAGAAAAACCATCCAAGAAAGCAACCAAGAAGACCGTTAAAGAGAAGGCAGAGGAGGAAAAGGAAGCTCCTGTACAGAAGGTCAGCAAATCCACCATTGACGAGATCATGAAAGGACTTCTGAAAGAGGTGACTCCCCAGACCGAAGCTCGTGAAATGGCTCGAGCACTGGAAGAAACTCGCGATAAATTGACCACGATGATTTCAGGTCATACTCCTGTGCTCTTCCAATTTGGGAAAAAGGCACGAGAACTAAAGTCATATCCGCCTACAGCAACACTAAATGAAAATGATATTGCCAATCTAAACACTGAGATACGCAGTTGGGCAAGCAAGTTAAAGGAAATGGCTTAGGCAAGCTCGATTCGAGTCTTGGGTCAGAAAATCATGCCTGGAAGTCAATTCATGAGTATGTTGTGGTCCATAAACTTATCAAATTGAAACACGCATGCGCATCTGAAGCCTTACGTGCAATGCATGATTTAGTCGAGGTTGCTCAGACTCCCTCATGTTTCTCAAAAGTCTGAACTATTATCAGAGTTGAAACAAGTAATGAAACTGAAAAAGCATGCAGATGATCTTGCAGCGCGAATGGAGATTCTGGACTTACCAGCGGATAGTCAACTAGCTAAGGAGTTCATTGAGCTTTATGAAGCGCGGTGTCGTGATTGTCAAGAAGATCGTCTGGGATGCACGGTTAGACCAGCCTGTGAGAATCGCAATTTCCTTAACATGCTTATAGAGATAGGTGTTGAGCCGGAGGATCTGCCAAGCTTCTGCTACAGTCAGTATTTGGAGCAAATGAAACGTTTCATTCTTGAGAAGAAAGGAAGAGGAATGATTGATAGACGCCTTCAGATAAAGGACTTTCTTTCTACCTTGAGAGTCAGTTCAATCAAACACTTTCTCTCTAGATTCAAGAAGGTTTGGAATAATACCTCGGATGTCCAAGAGGATAACATTATGCTTGTTGCAGGAGATGATCTGATCTTTCACTTTGATTTTGCCAGAGGTATTCTAATAATTAATCCTCGTCATCATGAGTTGGATAACTACCAAGCCTTCAGAATGTACGTGGAGCTACTATCCAAGCATTACACAATAAATGCCTCTGTATCTGATATGGCTGCTAATTGGTGGCTCTTGACTATAGAGCTTGATGGAGCTAAACCTCTAAAAGATGAAACTCTACTGGAAGAAAGCATTCTCGCTAAATTTGAGGATCTGCACATAGATGTGACTGACGGGTCCGGGCGCGTTGAGGCTGAAGTTATTTCAAATGGAGGGGGTCCTCCTTTTGAAGTAATGGATCTGGTTGCCTTATTTGAGGGAATTTCTAGATCAAAACGGCGTAAAAAACCGAAGTAGTCCGGGCGTGGGCTCCTTCCTGAATCATTAGCGGTGGGATTCAACTTGAGTGGAAACGTAATAGCTGAAAGCATTCCAGCATTAAAGAGGAATTTGGGAATAACGAATATCGAAGCCAAAGCCATCCTTCCAGTGTTCCTAGGTGGCAACATGACAGCTGGCGGGATTTCTGTGGCTGCAGGCGAACCCCTGGGGAAGGTCGAAAAGGCATTAGCTCGATTGGAAAAGAAGGGATTATTGACCCGAATTGAGGGAGTAGTCCCCATTTTTCGTCTATCTCCAGCAATCTTTGCATTGGAGGGTTCTTTGACTACTGTCAGGGATGATTTGCAGGCGAAATCAGAAGCATTTCAGAAGTCATTTGAAGGACAACTCAAGTCTATTGACGACTCGATTGATGCGATTTTTGATTCTCAAAAGAACACTATGGATGATGGGAAAGTCGCTTTCCAATCATACGAAACTGATATGGTCGCATCTGTTCAAGCGCAGGTCGACATCATCACATCCATCGCTATGGAAACGCTCGCTGAATTTGCAAAGAATATTGAAGTTGCACTGCACACATTCGACCTATCTCTTGATGATGGAATTGGCACGCGACTCTCAACTCTCCAAAAGGAGCTTGATAAGAGCCAGAAGGATCTTAGTCAGATAACCAGTGATGTTTCACGCAATTTCAAAAAGTGGCTCGCTACTGAGCGCAAGTCTTCTACCACCGCAATAGGGACCCTAGAAAGAGAAATAATATCATTGACACAAACCCTAAGGGAGTCAGTGTCGAAGGCATTGAAGACTTCCAAAGATATTCTTGGAACTGCCGTAGATGCGATGAAAGGCGAGATTCTGAAAAAATCCACCGAAGTTTCAGATGAATCCATATCATCCATTGGAGATGCCACTAATGCACTCGATGAAACAATCTCTAGTTTGAATTCAAAACTTGGCGCGGCATTCCTTGCAGCAGGAGAATCACTGAAAGATATTGGCACTATGGGTCGTAGTCAAATATCCGAGGAATCAGAGGCGGCCAGATCTCGTATTGAGGAGGCTCTTGAGCTATGCGAATCCGCAAAAGATTCTATCGAAAAATGGAAGGAAGAGGTTGCTACTTTCGGCGAAGTTTCCATGCAATCATTGCGTTTTCAGCTCGATAGAGTTAATGCCACCAAATTCGGCTATCTGGATAATGTGAAAGCAGCGGTAACCGGGAATCTTGAGAAGACACAAACTCAATTCGCCAATGAATATCAAATCCTCAGAGATATGTCAATGGAGGGGATTTCGCAATTCGAATCCCATCTTAATAGCTGCCGAACATTAGCCTTAGATTTACTAGGAAAACAGATGAATTCGCAGGAGAAGAGTCTGGATTCTGCTAATCTGGAGATTCAATCTAGTATTGATCGCTGGTCAGATAGCACAATGAAGGATATCGGAGCGAAATTGTCTAAAATCGTGTCAGACGTCAGTAAAACCCTCGACACAGAAGTGTCTGAAATTGATGCTGTGGTTGAATTAATTGACAGTCGACTAAAATCTGCATTTAGCACTGTGATGTCCACTTCCTTAACGAAACAAGAGTCAGCTCTGTCACAAGTGAAAAAGACAACTCATGATTTTGAAGCTGATATAGGCCAACGTCTCTCGGAAATCGGTGCAGGATATGTGTCAACCACACAGAAGCAGATAGCGGATGCAAAATCACTGTATAAGAATCTAAATGCCAAGCTTGATGAAAGGCTTGTCCAAAGTGTTAGTGCTCTTACAAGTCAGGCAAATAAGGTGCAGAGAGAGATTGACAAAGCTCTGAAAGGGCAGATGGAGCGTATTGAGCAACATGCCTTGGGGATACGAGAGGAGTTACATATTCATCTTGAAGATCTGACACGACAATTCAACAATCTCATTACTGGCTTGGAAGTGACATTCAATGGATTCCTCTCTAGTCAAACCTCTGAAGCTAAGGATCTGATCGCTTCTACCCATACAGAGTTCAAAGGCGTATTGAAGACTGAAATGATTTCATTACAGGATGACTCTCAAATGCTTCAACAGGAGTTTTCAGAGGAATTGGGGGGAAGAATTGATGATCTTGTCGGAGCAGCAGATGCCATTAAGACGGCTCTAGACAATCTTTCTGTGGAGAAGCGGACTGAAATCTCAGAGTCAATGGCAGATACTCTTCGTCGAATTGAAGATGCGGTCAAGAGCACAGATGACGCCCTCAAGGAAATCGAATCTGGTACCATTCGCCAATTTGGAGAGAATCTATTCCAAGTTTCGAAGGAATTCAGCACAACTGTCACAAGTGCACGAGATAGCATAGCAGAGCGCGTTACGAGCGTTAATGAGTCCACTCAAGATAGCATAACAAAAAGCACTGGAAAAATCCGCAGCATAATCGACTCATACACAGCAGGCCAACGGGAGTCTGGAGGCTTGCTTATAGCGAGTACCAGCAATAAAATGGATTCGCTAGCATCTAAACTTGTGAAGACATCAAATGCCAATGTTGAGGCATTCCAAAACTCTCTCTCTGAAAAAGAAACCTCAAGGCTCACTTCTGCAAGGGCTATTCGCGAAGAAGCTCTTGCGGCAATCGAGGAGAGAAGAAGCCAGGTTGCTCATGCCTTTACAGAAGCTGCTGAAACTATTGAAACCTCTGCCGGTAATCTAACCTATTCCTTGGAACAACTAGCAAACAAGCTTGAGGGTGAGATATCCATTCTTGGTGGCAAATTGTCAAAAGCCGCAAACACTACAGCTGTTAGGGTTGTGGAAAGGGGTGAGAAGACTCTGAAGGAACTTGAGGCTATCAGCAGGAGTCTCATCAAGAAAGCAGAGTCTGACATCCAGGCTCAGACTTTGGAATTTGGTGATGAGGCAATGGATATTCTTACTAGAGCAGCAGAACCATTGACTGAGCTTCCTAAAAACCTGAGCAACCTAGTTGCGAGTTCGACCTCAGAAACAACCAAACAAGTTACAAAGCTCAGCGCAGATACAGAAGCATCTCTAGAAAAGGCTCTCACAGATTTCGCGCAGTCATCCAAGTCTATTTCCAGCACATCAAAGACACTCATGGATGGATTGGTGACCCAAGCAACTAGGAGTCTCGATAGTGCACTTGAAGAGGCGAAACAGGGTGCTGTGGTATCCAATCAATACGCATCTCGAAAGTTAGAATCCATAGGCATTGAATTGAAAACACATGTTGGAAGTGAATCAGCACGATTGACTGAAAGAACTCAGAATGAGGTTACTGTGAAGAATGCAGAGATTGCGGGCGTTGCCGCAAACGCAATAAACGATGCCACGGAAGGTCTTTCTGTTCTACGCCAAACGCGTAATGATGCCTTCAACAATCTAAGTGAGCATATTGACAAGATACTCAGACAATGGAGCGCTGAGCAGAAGAAGGACCTTGGCACCCTAATCGGTGAGGTTGAGGCATCTATAGGAATTATGGCTGAATTAGCAAATGGGGCTATTGACACAATCGAGGCTATCAAGAGCGCTCGAGAAGAGCTATCTTCCATCTCCGGCGATACGACATGGTATCTCACAGGAACCGAGGAGATATGTGCACATATGCTTGACATGGTTTCGCGTGCTGAGAAATCAGTAGTTCTCTCTGTGCTCGATCTGGAATGTCTGAATCTCAGAAAGCTGGCAAAAACAAAGGGCCCGCGTCGAAGAATCCTTATTATTCCTGAAACCGAAGAGATGGATCCAACATTGAGTTCACTGGAGGGATGGAGGGTGTGGCAGACAAAGACACCAACAACTCTAGCCCTAATTGATAAATCAGAGCTTTTGGTGGGTGGGTCAGAAATATCTGATGTTGCACTTGCTGTAGTTTCGCGAGACGAATCGTATCTGCGTTTCTATCACGACTACTTGGGCCCCATCCTCACGAAGGGCCGAACAGGAGTAGCTAAAGCTTAAGGCTAAAGATTAGCGCATCTTCATCCTCATAGTAGCCGGGGTGATGGCTTTGGATTAACATGCCTGCTTGAGCATACAACGCTTGGGCAGGTGTGTTACTCTCTCTAACCTCAAGTCGACACAAGGTCATCATATGTTCTCGCATCTTTTCTAGGGCGTGATTCAAGAGTTCCCGGCCCATACCCTTTCTCCTGCTTTGCGTTTGAATTGCTATATTTAGAAGGTGGCCCTCAGCTAGTTGCGCGTCTTCTTGCCACACAACATATCCCGCCAAGTCTCCCTCGTCTTCAATAACGTACATGTAGACAGTTTTTCCTCTTTGTGTTCTGACACGCCCCTGCCACGATCCTAGAATTCTAAAGATATCTTCATCCCATGGTCGTGGGAAGCTAGCTCTCTCAATTGCAATAATCTGAGGTACATCCAGCCTACTAACTTCTCTTATCATCATGGTCGTTATAGATGTCCCTCCATCGAATCACCATTAGTGCAATGGCTCATATCCATCTGATGAGTCTTCTCTGAGAGGATTTCCACATGAGGGGCAGAATGTAGAATGTTCCGGTATTGGTTCGTTGCAGTAATGACAATGAGATGTGATTTTGAGATATTTCGGCATATCAGTCTGGCTGCGACTATCCCAATCACGAGATAGAATCCTCATAGGCCAAAGGAAGAAAAACAAAAGCAGCAGTGAAATCGCTACCATCATCATAGCCATAAACGGCCCCGAAACATCGCCAATAATGAAGAATGGGAAGATGAAGAAGAACCCCGTATCACTAGATGAATTTGACAGAGCTATGATGAGGAACCCTACGATCGCCAACACGATGCCCAGAATAGAAAGTCGTTCTGATCCTCGCAATTCTCTATCCCACACAAACAACAGGAAGCAGGAATTTTCAGATTATTCCTCGTTCCTTCAATTGTTCAACAATCCCGGAATATTTCACATCATCTGAAATCATTGAGTTAACTTCCTGCTCCCTCGAATGTGAACCTGGTAGCAGCATTACTCTGACAATATCATTAGGGTATGCCTCTTCTAGACGATGGCGTATCAAGATGCCGATCAGTCCTCCCATTGGACAGTGCGACACAGTGGGTTTGAACTGAACTTGAATGACTTTCTCTGTGACAGTGATATATTCCTCCTTGACAATGGCCATTCTTGGATCTGTGATACTAATGGGATGTTCGGGATCTTGGACTGGCTTCAAGGTTTCGAACACATCAGCAACGGTTGCCACAGATACCACCTCAATGGCAATCCGTCATTTAGGACTTAAGAATCTATGCGACTTTTTTCCGTTGAAAGGTCACACAACACATATCAGCCAAAACGCAATCAGAAATTAGTGACTGTTGAGTAGAAGCAGCAGATACTCAACCATGAAGGGCGAAGCAATGTCACCAAAGAAGAAGTCCAAAGAAACTGACAAGCAGAAGTCGCGTTATCTGTTCAAGGTCACAGTAGTTGGTCCTGAAGATAAACTGCTTGAACAAGTTCTAGGTGTGTTCAATGAGCAGGTAGTGGCTGTCGATGGCATCCGAATTGGTGCTACAAAGATTGAACGAGAGGACTCGGACGTTCGCACGCTCTTCATGTCGCCAAAGCACTCTGCACTAGACATCCTGCTTTCTCTTACATACAAAGGTGCATCTGGAGTCATAATAGTTCTGAAAGATGCTGATCCTGAAATTGAAACAATGTATAGAAACGAAGTTCGGGATAATCTGGGTGAGGGCATTCCAACTCGGGTAATCTGTGTAGGCTCGGGCATTGAAGAGTTCAAAAGGAACGAGATTCAAAATATTCTAGATGAGATGATGGAGGAGATTCTATCCCTCTCGTCGCAGGAATAAGGAGTCGTCATGTAACTGCTGTATGATACAAAGGCTTTATTCCGTTGTGACTAATGATTCAAGTGGTGGCACATGTGACCTCAGAAGAAAGAGATGACAATTACTGGATGGGAGTGAGAGATGCACTTCGAATGGTGGATTCATTTCTGAGGTGGGCGAGAAAGCATCCAAAGGATGCCAAGTCCATTGACGATTTCTTGGCCGAGGGCTTAGTTGCTGCGGCAAAGCGGTGTGAGTCTTGTCTTGGCAAGGAGCTAGGACTGAAATATGGATCAAAAGATCCCGACGTTGATGAACCGCGTGAAATCAAAGAGCCTCCTCATTTCGAGGAACCTATTCCAGATGATGAGCCAGAGGTTGAGGCAGTGCTTCAATCTATTCCTGACATCGATGCGGTGGAAGACACATCTGTTTTTGTCGATGATGTGCCTGAACCCGAAATGCCATCTGTGGAACCTGTCTCAATAGATGAGATTGAAATCGCTGAGATTGAGGAAGAACCAATGTCCTCAGATGACCTTGAATTCGAGGGCCTTAAGCGCGATTTCCTTTCTGATTTTCCATTAAGTGAGCCTGAGCCTATAGTTGATGATACTGATGATGCGGAGCTAATGCCAACCACGCCAGAAGATGTCATGAGGTCTGTATTGGAAGAAGAAGCGCTTCATTCTTCCGAATATGATAGCGAAGATGCCTTAACTCCGGAGGATGAAGGTATAGTCGTCGAAACTTATGATGATGTCCTGGAAATCCTTGAATCGCCATCAGAGCCCGTCGAAGAATCACCGCCTCCAGCGACTGTACCCAAACGCGACTTATGGAGCCCGTATGATGAGCCACCCCTTCATGAAGATGAAACCGATGAGGATGAGATTGTTTCTAATGAAGATGAGGATGAGGCGTCCTCTGAGGACTCGGACACTCCGCAGTTTGGTATAAAGCCTCCTCCACCCCCTCCTCCACCGGAAACTGATGAAACTGAAGAAGAACGTCGAAGGAGAGCCAGGCGTCTATTCTTTGGGACTTAAATGGCCACAGACACTACATGTTTCAGAACGAGCAATATCAAAAACCTCAAAGCTTAGTGTACTAATGTCTATAGTCATTAGCATCCCTTCAAGATTCGCTTTTCGCATGAGAGCAAGAAGCGTTGCCTCTCTTGCCTCAATTCCCGCTACCACTGAAAGGAGCTCGGTTGAAACACCAATTGAAGCCGCAGTGCTATCTGGATTATCCTTAGCTGTGCCCATTAAACAGTTTAAACATCCTGTTTTACCAGGAATAAAAGTAGAGAGATTTGCGAAGTACTCAACAGCCCCTGCAAAGACATATGGTATTCCCAGTTTCACACTAGCTTCGTTGACAGCTTGGCGTGCCCGGAAGGAGTCCAGTCCATCCACAATGAGATTCGATCCCTTGAGAATTTCCATTGCATTATTGTTGTCTATCTGTTGAACTATTGAGATGAATTCCACTTCAGGATTCATGAGGGTAAGAT
>JBHLQK010000015.1:0-25849 GCA_048884925.1 Candidatus Thorarchaeota archaeon | reverse complement strand
AACTGTTCCCGTTGCTCATCATGGCAGCAGTGTTTTGGAGATATAGGAGGAATGAGTTCAGCTCTGTTCTAGGTCTTGCTAAGGGACCATATTTTAGAACACAGATTGCATTGGGAATCGGTATCTTTGCAGCTTGGCACCTCATGTTGAACGTATTTCCTAAAATCATCTATGGATTCATTGATTCAACGTATACTGTTTCCTTCACGGTGCTCAATGTAGATATTCTGTGGTACCTTTTCCTATTCTTTCTGACAAATGGTTTCTTGGAAGAGGTCTTATTTAGAGGACTCCTGCAGAACACCTTCAGACAAAGGACGTCGACCTTTGGTGCAATTCTTCTTTCTGCTCTATTATTTGGTATATGGCATGTCACATGGCCATTAGTGAATGGAATTGACAGTGGCTTCTCTGTGGGACAGGCAATCTCACTGGTGGTATTCTCAACGATTTTCGCAGTATTCTACGGATACTATTATGAGAACTTCTCGAGTCGTCGTACACTGGTAGGAACCATAACAGCACATACATTCATGAATTTCGTCAATGAGAACTTCAAGGTAGGCTCAGATCCACTTGTACAGGGCCCAGACTACTTCTACGGTTCCCCTACCCTACTGGGTCTGACAATTGCGATGTTCCTCATCACCTTCATTGTGTTGACATTCATGGCATACAAATATCGCATAGAAGACGTACAGAATCACTGGCACCGTGTTACAAATTGGTGGACAGCCCTGGCAACTCAGGGGCAGGGTTCGGTTTCTTCGAACCCCTCCACTCTTTCTTTGCACTAAGTGACTTCCAGCTCGTGGAGCTCACTGACTTCCTCTTGGCTGGCAATTATGACTTCATCAACCTTGGGTATCGGGTACGTGAATGCCTTTCGAACCAGCAGTGCTCCGGTGAGAGTCACAACTGAACAAATAGTGAAAGTTAGAGGAAATCCATACTGAGGAATTAGCCAACCAAATAGAGCAATCAGAGGGGCAGATGCTAGCATGATTAGGGTGGGCTGCAATGAATACATACTGTTTCTGATTTTACTTGGTATAACATCAATCATCACTCGCTGTGTCAATATTTGTGCAAAGCCCCCGAATGCACTTGAAATCACGAATACAATAAAGATCGATATGGTGGGGGTCAGGCCCTGAATTGGAAAGTCTAGACCAGGTATAACAGGTGAATCGAGGGGAGTAGGCGGAAATATTGATGTGATGATTGCAAGAACAACGTAGAAGGCGAAACTACCGAACTGGAGGAATCTGAACCGCGGGACCCAAGTCTTCGCATCAAATCGTCTGGACCAGATCCCGCTTCGCTCCTGTGCTACGGCTTCAGGGAGAAAGACTAGGGTTCTAAAAGACGAAACTGCAACATCTGATAGTAGGTATGTAAAGTAGAGCGGGAAAAGGATGAGATTCCACCATACAGGTCCAGTACTCCACATAACAACCTCGCCCAGAATAATGAAAGTGACAAATCTACTTGAACCGAGAAACCTAACACCATCCTTCAATAGACCGCCATACTCTCGGATAGAGGGGCGCCTATCAGACTCTTCTCTCACGCCAGGAAGGTCCCTAACGAGTTGGAGTGCTGCAATCGCAAGAAAGAGGGAAAAAATAGCCTGGAGTTGAAAGACCCACTGGCGATTATAGACAAGGGCAAGCCATGAACCTGGAATCAACACAAGTGTTGATGAAACCTGCCATACCATGCCAATTCGTCCCCAAAACACACCATACTGTTTGCGGTCATCATCATGAGGCATAGAAACTTTCCAGTTATTGTCAAACCAAGCCTGAAATGCTCCACTCTCTTGTGCTGAGCCAATTCCCATTAGGACATAGATTGCCACAAATGTGGAGAACGGTGTGGCAGGAGTAATCTGCGAGGTGATCCAGAAAGCAATTGAATAGCATAGAAGTGCAGACGAAATAATATAGCGCTGGCCAATCCAGTCACCTATGGCTCCTGTCGGGTAGTCCAGCAATGTCTGCGTCAGGAGTGATATGACGACAAGAATTCCCACATAAGTGAGACCGGTGATATAATCGCCGCCTCCAAGAGTTTCGGCAATAAAGATCGTGTAGAAAGTGGTGGATATCTGAAAGCTGATTGCGAAGGAGGGAAACAGGACTGCAAGAATCTTCACTAATCTAGCTGCATTCTCAGTGGGTTCATGAATACCAAACACTCGAGCAATCCTGTTTGATGAGCTTTTCTCATCTGCAGGAGCATTACAGTCCATGGCGGGTCCGACTCATGCGCCTTACATAAGATGGTTGCTCGGGGCAACCGAGTTTGATGACCGTTTCCGTTTCCTTTATCTAAGAAGGGAGATTTGAAGTCGCGATTGGAATGAGAGTCGAGATACAACTTCGAGGTCCTCTAGCAGCCAAGAGAGGTATGCAGGTCTTTCATTTGGATGTTGGCGAGGGTGCAAATCTAGAAATGACCCTCCAGAGCCTCATTGAGTCTGAGGAAGAAGTTGAAAAGGCCTGGACAGACAGTGGCAGAATGGACCGTGAGGCATTGATTCTAAGAAACGAAACTGATATCGGTCTCACAGGTGGACTCGACACCATACTGAAAGATGGCGACAAGATAGTGATACTGCCTTTGGTGCACGGAGGCTAGACAAAATCTGCTCCAGCCCTGACTGCATCCACATCAAGTTGCAGAGCTTTTGATGTGATGAGGTCCTTCAATGTGTTCTCAAGAGCCGTCAAGGGGAAAATTCCCGATTTCTTTACCAGAGCACCTAGCATGACCATGTTCGCAACCAAACGCAACCCTATGTCATCAGCTGTCTTCATGGCTGGAACACTGACTATCTCATAGTCAGTTTCAGCTTTCTTGAAGTCTACAAGGTCGGAATCTACCAATAGGAGCCCTCCCCTCTTAGCCCCTGAGAGATACAGCTCAAAAGCCTTCTGCGACATCAAGACACTATAATCTGCCTCACGAACCTTTGGAAAGCGTATCTTCTCATCGCTAATGATCACTTCACTCTTGGCTGCAGTTCCTCTAGCCTCTGCACCATAGCTCTGTGTCTGAACAGATTCGAGACCTGCATGCACAACTGCAGCATGTCCCAGAATTACTCCAGCGAATACAACACCCATTCCACCAGTACCAGCGATACGAAACTCGGTCCTCATCACATCTCATCTCGCTGACTGATGGTCTGCTTCAAGGACTCTAGGAAGGATGGTTCGTTCCTGTCTCCGAAAACACCAAGGTCAATAGTTTCATGCGTAGGAGTCCGATAATCGATTGGATCCTCCTTCTTACGAACTGGCAGCTTTTTCATCCATTTCAGCATTTCAACAGCGTCACCTGCCTTGGTCCTTCGGCCATATGCGGTCGGACACTGACTTAGCATTTCCACAAATGAGAAGCCCTTCCGCTCTAGGGCGGTCTTCATTGCTCTTGATGCCTGAAACGGATGTGCTGTGGTCCACCTCGCAACATAATTCGCCCCTGCTGCTGCAACTAGTCGTGCAAGATCGAAAGGTCTCTCTGGGTTACCATACGGAGTTGTGCTTGTTCGGTCACCAGTGAACGTTGTCGGTCCAACCTGTCCACCAGTCATTCCGTATATCCAGTTGTTCGAGCAAATGACTGTGAGGTCCATATTGCGCCGGGCAGCATGGATGAGGTGATTCCCTCCAATCGCAGCTAGGTCTCCGTCACCGCTTATCACAACGACCTCTTGTTCAGGTATAGCCAGCTTTAGACCTGTAGCGAAAGCAATTGCGCGACCATGAGTTGTGTGTAAAGTGTCCGCACGAAAGTGAGGGGAAACTATCCAAGCGCCACAGCCAATGCCTGAAACAAAAGCGAATTTACTTAGGTCCTCATGACCTAGGTCCTTCACAGCCTTGAGGAATGCAGAAGCAGTGGACATGTTCCCGCATCCAGGACAGAAAGGATTCGGTAAGCACTCTTCACGTATGAATTGCCGAGCGAAGTGTTTGGAAGTGACAGTCATGGCATAGACCCACTTCATGTTCGAGATGGGAGACTAATAATCCATTCTCTATGGGACCACTATGCATTCTGTCAAAGCATCACGCTTAAAACGAGATGGCAAGAGGCGTTGTTTCGCAGAGATTACACTCCAAGGTGATATTAGAATGTCAGATGTCGCAGCAATGCGCGCCTTTAATCGCGAGCTTGCCTCGGTTATTGGCGCGACAGTAGAAGTTGTCATCAACACTGGTGATACTTATGTCGGTACTCTGAGAGGTATTGATCAGACTAGTTTGAGCATAGTTCTCTCGGATGTTGAATCAAAGAAAGGTCCGATACCTAGAATCTTTCTCTATGGTAGCAGCATTGTTTCGTTCTCAGTTGCGGAGAGAGAGGTCAGTCTAGAGGGCCTTGTGAAGGAGCTTGAGAAAGCATTCCCGCCCGGTGGCGTGCAGTATTTTGCTGAACAACCATTGATTCTCGTCATGAACAAAATCAGAATCACACCAGAGGGTGTTGATGGAACTGGCCCGCTCTATGAACGAGTGGCACAGATTGCAGATGAATGGTTTAAGGAACATGGTCTAGACTAATTCACAATATGCAGATACAAGACATGTTCAAGACTTTACTAGTCCATACTAGTCCAAATTAGGTTCTCTGCTGCGACTCCGGACTATTTTATGGACCATTACAGAATTCTTCGAAGACCAAGCTCTTTCAGGTCTCTTTCCTTCTCTTCAGGTGGCTTGCGCTGCATGAGTTTTCTCTCAAGTGGTTTTAGCCGATCCTCCCACGACGCGCGGCCTGAGATTGGTGGAACCTTACCAAAATTCCTTGCTTTTTCAGAAGCTGATTTTGAAGCAGTAGCACTTACATGTGATGCTAGAATCCCAAGCTCAGAAAGCCGAGCCTTACCAACAAGCTTTGACGCCGTGGTTTCCTCCTTTGAACGTGGTAGAAGCTGGGGACTCTTCACGCCTGTGAGTATCAACATCACTCTTAGCACTCCGCTTAGACGCGGATCTACTCGTGCACCCCAAATCACGTTTGCATCTGTACTCATCTTTTCTGAAACCAACTCGCCGACCTTGTTAGCTTCGGCTAGGGACATATCGGGGCCGCCTGTAATGTGTATAAGAGCCCCTGTAGCACCACTCCACTCTACTTCAAGTAGAGGGCTGTTCAGAGCGTTTCGTATCGCATCATTTGCTCTGTCTGACCCTGTGGCCTCACCAAGACCAACAAGTGCAACACCACCGTTGCAGATTATAGTGCGTACATCTGCATAGTCCAGATTGATCAGACTAGGCATCGTGATGGTTTCGGTTATTCCCTTCACCATGTTTGCAAGAACTTCGTCGGCGACTCCAAATGCTTCCTCAAGTGGAAGGTCAGGTACAAGCTCCATGAGTTTCTGATTGTCAATGACTACTGCAGTGTCAACGTTCTCCTGTAGACGTGCCAGACCAGCTGTTGCCTTATCGATACGAGTTCTCTCTAGGCTGAATGGCATAGTGACGACTCCAACAACTATGGCATCGTTCTTCTTAGCAATCTCAGCCACAACAGGTGCACTTCCAGTTCCAGTGCCTCCGCCCATGCCTGCGGCGATGAACACGAGGTCAGCATCGCGAAGCAGCTCAGTCAGCTGATGGGTTGACTCCTCCGCAGCAGCTTGACCAACATGTGGATATCCCCCAGCACCAAGACCACGCGTTATTCTTTCCCCGATTAGGAGCTTCCGATGTGCAGTTGTCACAGCAAGATGCTGTCGGTCTGTGTTGATGGCAACACACTCGGCACCTTGCACACCGATTGTCATCAGCCGCTTCACTGTATTGTTACCAGCACCACCGCAACCAATCACCACAATCCTTGCCTGGCCCATGTCACGTTGAGCAATTCCAGTCCGCTCTGTACGACTATGTTCTCTTGCTGAATCAATCAGTGATTTCATTGTCCTACGACCTCACCAGCGCTAACACCGCTTTTCATGCCGCGCTCCCAAAGCTCACGCTTTAGTAAATCTCTGATTGCGATTCTTATGGCCTCAGAACGATTGGGATAGAGTCCACGATTCACTAGTCTTTGAATGTCTTCAATTATCCTCTCGGGAAGATGCACAGCGATGAGACGCATTAATAGACCTCTGTAAAGAGGACCTAATGTCGAGATATGAATGTGGATATTACTTAGATGTTAGTTTCTCAAAGGACTCTGAGATTGGAAAAAGAAGAGTTGGAGAAGAGGTAGACCTCTTCTCATCTCTATTTCTTGCGGCCTGTACGTCTAGCTGCGATATTGCCTACCTTGCGACCAGGAGGAGCGTGTCTGCTCACAGTCGATGGTCTACCAGGTGACTGATGCGAACCGCCACCATGTGGGTGACTAGCTGCATTCATGGCAGCACCACGTGTAACTGGCCACTTTCTCGCCTTGCCACGAGTATGATGCCAGACAGCACCTGCCTTGAGGAAGGGTCTCTCTGTTCTACCTCCACCAGCCACGATTCCAATAGTTGCCCTGCATCTAGGACTAAACGCCTTCTGTCTCCCGCTTGGAAGTCTTATCATGGCCTTGGACTTGTCAATCGACACGATTGTGGCTGTCAGCCCTGATGAACGGACGTATTTGCCACCGTCTCCGGGACTGCCCTCGATGTTATAGACGGGCGTACCTTCTGGAATGTGCTGAAGCATCATAGTGTTGCCATTCTGAAGCGCTGCCTCCTCGCCGCACTCCACTATCTGACCCACCTGAACACCCTCTGGAGCTATCATGTGGTGTATCTTAGACTCTCCATCGTACTTGATTTGCGCAAGAGGAGCACCTCGACCTGCTTCGTGCAAGAGGTTCAGGACCTTCCCAATGTAGGTCTTTTCTGGAGCCCACTTGGGATGTCTAGCTGGTGCAATCTTCTTGTGACTTGGACTCCTCCATTGAGTTGTGCCTCGTCCCTTCCGCTGCACGAGTATACGTCTACCCATATGATGACCTCCTTAGAATATCCCGAGGTTGGTCGCAACCTCTGCGGCACTGTACTCTGGTGCCAGACGCACGAATGCCTTCTTCTTTCCATCAGGCAGTATCAGCGTGTTGACGCTGTCCACTACAACATCGTAGAGGGACTCCACAGCCCATCGGATAGTGTTCTTGTTAGCTCTTCGGTCAACGTAGAAAGTGAGC
The DNA here is from genome assembly GCA_048884925.1 of Candidatus Thorarchaeota archaeon. Lineage (GTDB taxonomy): Archaea > Asgardarchaeota > Thorarchaeia > Thorarchaeales > Thorarchaeaceae > SMTZ1-83. The sequence continues at coordinate 18,676 of JBHLQK010000015.1, read as the reverse complement.
TTGTTATGACTGTCCACAGCCTCCAGACTTGCTTCTGTGACTACTGGTCGAATGATAACTTGATTCGGATCCATCCCACCTCACCTCACAGGAACAGGGCCTCTTTCTCAAGCCGCTCGATGGCGGATTTTGTCCATAGCACAAGTCTGCCAGGGTGCGTCCCGGGTGCTAAAAGATCTGCGTTCAGTCCATGAACTTCGGTGATGTCAACACCCGGAAGGTTCCGTGCAGCCTTGCCAATCCCTTGGTCCTGTCCTACAACAATCAGGAAGGACTTGGGGGTCTTCATCTTCCTGCCACGCATCTTCCCTTTGCCTGCTCTCACACCACGACCATTGATTGCCCGCATAAGGTCATCTTCAAGACCAAGTGCGGATACAGCTTCACGGACCTCCTTTGTGGTTGTGAGTGTTTCAAGCTGATCAGTGACTACAAGGGGTACAGAAGGCACAGCGTCTGTCTTGTGGCCTCTCTGCTCTACAATCTTCTTGTTTGCTGTTGCCGCGATGGCGGAACGAATAGCTAGGCGATTCTCTTTCTTGTTAATCCTCTCGATGATGACTTTCCGAGCCTCAGGTGGATGGGCAACTCGACCTCCAATAGTCCCAGGAGCAAAGCCTGCTTTGTTAGCAGCAGGAGTCCCACTGCCTTTTATGCGAGGCATCCTTGACCGTCCGTGACCAGTCTGCCAGCTCTGGGCGGTATTTCGCTTTCCTGCCAACTCATCAACTCCATGAGGTTGACGTCCTCTAGACTGTACGGCAAGTACAGCTCGCTTGATTATGTCCGGTCGATAGGCAGTTTCGAACTGAGCAGGAAGCTCAATCGCAGGACCGGCCTTTCCCTTCAATGAATATGTCTTTACGCTTGCCATTATTGTTTCAACCTCCTATCATTGCTTGGAAGTGGTGCTGATGTAGTTCACCTGAGTCACCTGACCAAGATGAGACCTCTTTGGTCGAATTGCTAGTCTAAGTCTGATTGGTCGCTTGACTGGGCCTGGGATTGAACCCCACAGAATAACGTAGTCACCGCGTATCGTACCGTAGTTCACAAAACCACCTGAAGGTGTGATTTCCTCACCACGCTCACCCATCTTGAGTATTTCATTGTTGAAACTGGTACGTGTGTGAAATCCTGTTTGACCGGGGCGTGGAACGCTGTAGCGAATGTTCGTCGGTGACCAAGGACCTATGCAACCGACACCACGCTTGGTCTTGCGTGACTTGTGTTGGAGAATTCTGACTCCCCATCGGCGGACTGGACCTTGGAACCCATGTCCCTTTGTAACGGCGATTGAGTCAACCAGAGTTCCTTCTCTGAGTATGTCTGCGATTCGCACGTCGTTGCCCAACACACTCTTGGCATACTCAAAAGCATCCTGAACATTGGGAGCTCCAATCTTGTATTCTGTAATATCCGGTTTCTTCTTTGACACTCCAGCAAGTCTAGGTTGGGTATGAATTAGCATACGAATCTCATCAAGTGTGTCAAGCTGTGCCTCGAACTCGTTCATCTTTGTCTTATGGCTGTACTTTTTGGGCAGAGGCATTGTTCTTCGTAGATCTTCGGAAAGATTGTCAGCCAGGACCTCTGCAACGATTTTTAGACCATAGGCTGTGGTTTTGTATCCGCGGATGGAAAAGGGCCTGATTGGAGGTGTATCAACAATCGTGACAGGAATGACCCTCTCCTGACCCTTAAACGGACTGTTCGGATTTTGAACAGTCATCACTGCGTGAGACATTCCAGCCTTGAATCCAACGAAACCAAGTAGTCTGGCATCAGAGCCATCATGCTCGGGCCAGTTGTTTATCCTGGGCAAGAATTTCGATGCCCTTCCTCGAGGAAGATAAGCAAGGCTTCCTCTTCTAGGCGCATGCTTCTTTCTATGTGCCATTATGTATTCACCTTGTAGTTTTGCAGCCCAGTCATCTCAATTGTATTGTTCAGTAGTAGTATAGTCTTACAGCTGGGCTATTCGTACTACCGGCGGCGCCATTCAGGAGTCTGCTTTTTAAGCTTCCCCTCTGGCTCAAATCCTCAGAATCGGGTCTGTTCGGTTCTGGAAATAATCTCATCCTGGAGAGGCTTGCCGAGGTTCACGAAATAGTCACTATAGCCTGCTACTCTCACAATGAGGGCGCGATATTTCTCCGGGTTCTTTTGCGCCTCCAGTAAGGTATCTCTCTCAATCACATTGAATTGGATATGATGGCCTCCAAGCTTGAAGTATGCCCTAACTAGATGCGCAAGCTTAGACCTTCCTTCTTCATCAGCCACTATATCTGGCATGAGTTTCTGATTCAAGAGAGTTCCACCTGTTCTTGAATGGTCAATCTTTGCAACCGATTTGATCACTGCTGTTGGACCGTTGGTGTCAGCGCCATGAGAGGGAGAAATCCCATCAGAGAGTGGTTTGCCAGATTTACGCCCATTGGGAGTCGCACCGGTGATTTGTCCGAAGTAGATATGAACAGTCGTTGGGAGAAGGTTTACACGATACTCTCCGCCCTTTGTATTGGGGCGGCCATCTAATATATCGAAATACCCATCAAAGATAGATTTTGCAATTGTATCGGCATAGTCATCGTCATTCCCATACGTGGGACTTTTGTTCACAAGCATCTGCCGAACAGGCTCATAATCTTCGAAGTCTGCTTTCATTGCTGTGAGCAGATCTGCCATTGAAAGTGTCTGCTTGTCATAGACGTGGTATTTCATGGCTGAGAGAGAATCCGCCAATGTGCCCATTCCAACGCCTGGGATGTAGGTGGAGTTGTATCTCGGACCTCCATCATGATAGTCCCTAGCCTGTTTTATACAGTCATCCATCAGAAGTGACATGAAGGGAGATGGCATGTGTTGAGCATAGAGTCGTTCGATGATATTATTGCCCTTGATTTTCAAGTCTACAAAGTACTTCAACTGCTTCATGAATGCTCCAAACAACTCATCATAGGAATTGAAATTCTCTGGGTCTCCTGTTTCGAGTCCAACCATTTTTCCAGAAATTGGTTCAATTCCATTGTTCAATGTGATTTCTAGAATCTTTGGCCAATTCATGTATCCTGTGAGGATGACGCTCTCCTTTCCGAACGCACCTATCGTGACGCACCCACTAGGTCCACCCATACGTGCATCTTCAACTGATTTGCCCATTCGTAGAAACTCTTTGATGATAACATCCGTGTTGAACATAGATGGTTGACCAAGCCCTGTGCTCACTACATCCACAGCTTTGAGGAGAAAATCTTCCGGGTTCTTCTCACTGATTTGGATACAAACGCTTGGCATGATGAGCTGCATTTCTTCACAAGTTTCAAGCAGGAGGTAGGACAGGGCGTTCACAGCGTCACTGCCATCCATCGTGAAACCACCTGTGTTTATGAGTGTGAAGTCTTGATAGGTCCCACTCTGCTCCTCTGTGATGTCCACCTTTGGCGGTGCAGGTTGGTTGTGAAACTTTACCCAGAAGCATCCAAGAAGCTCTTTTGCGGAGTCGATTGTCAAAGTCCCCTCATCAAGGTCCTTCTTGTAGAAGGGGAAGAGATTGAGGTCAAGTCGACCCGGATTGAACGAGTCCCAGACATTGAGCTCGGTTATCACTCCAAGATGCACAAACCAGTAGGCCTGCAACGCTTCCCAGAAGTCCCTAGGGGGATTTGCAGGGACATTATTACAGACCTCAGCAATCCTCTCAAGTTCCATTCTTCTCTTGGGATTGGTTTCTGATTGCGCAATCTCTTTAGCCTTATCAGCATGCCGCTGTGCATACTCAATAATGGCTTTTGCTACAATTCGAATGGCTCTGAGTTCCTGATCCTTGTCGTATGCCCTTGGATCTTTGAAGAAATCAATCTCTTCCAAACGCTCATCAATGTCCTGAATTAAATCATTGACTCCTCGTCGGTATATCTTATCATCCAAGATGGCATGACCGGGTGCTCTTTGCTCCATGAACTCTGTGAAGACCCCGACCTCGAATGCAGTAATCCACGCATCAGACATTGCTGTAAATACTCGGTCTCGCATGGTGTTTCCTATCCAGAAGGGGATTATATCATCACGATAGACATCTTTTGCATCTTCATCAACGATGAAGCGAGATCTGACTCGATTGTTGCACACCTCTAAGTCAGATATGGTATGACAACACAGTTCGGGATAGGTAGGAGTTGCTCGGGGGCTTGGTCCTCGCTCACCAACAATGAGTTCGTCTTCTCCGATATAGACCTCTTTGTTCAGGAGGATGTATCGAAATGCAGTTGCACGGGCCACAGGAATTGAGAGGTTGTCTGCACCTCCGCTCTGATAGAAGTCAGTGATTAGTTCAGCCCTCTCAGTTGAGATGAACGGGCTTGTGCTGAGGCTTTGCTCCCTCAGTCGTTTGACTCTATCAGTAATCATATCCAAATTTACCTCTTTCATAACTTGGGGCGTGTCTGTCTGTATCATCTTGTTTCTATAAAACTCACGGATATGTACAAGGTGTCTATCTATGAAAGCCAGGTGTTGTGAGAATTCTTCCAATCGACTTGTTTAGCAACGCAAGACCCGCTATCATCGCTTCTTCTAGACGCACGGTTTCAGTGCCTTGATTGGGTATTATGTTAGCCCAGAAATCAGTATGTTCCTTGATCAATTCCTTTTGGTCCGGGAATAGCTCAAGAACTCCACGAAGGGGCCCACCGAAGACCATTAAGAGGGCCTTAGTGTTGGTCACGGTAGACTCGATATCTTTCTCTAAACGGTCGAAAGGAGGTGCATGTCGCGAGAGAACAATTCGAGTCATATCCTTGGATCTCTGAAGTATGTCCACAAGACTGGAGGCTCTCTCAACTTCGTATCCCCAATACTCATCCACCTCGTTTCGTGTGATAGGTTCTACTCCGATCTTTGGAGCGGTCTGGATTACGCGAAACAGAGTTGGATCGCGTTCACTCACAGATTCTGGGTAGTCCACCAGCTGCTCTAAACCGATGTCGACCTTGCCTAAACGGACTTGCACTCCCCAACGGACTGCACCCACTTTCAGATCAGCTGTGTCGGACTCCAACGGGTGGCTGCGTGTTCGCAATGGTGGCAAGATTCCCACGAACTTCAGAGAGGGAGTCATCGGAAACACTCTTCTCCGGAGATATTGGGGAGTGTCCATATACTCTAGGAGTCTTACAATCAGATCGGAATCTCTCTTGCCTCGTGAGCGAAGCATACCTGTTTCATAGATTATTACGCGTTCCACACGAAAGATTGCTAATGCCCGTGCGATTGCACCCACTTTCGTAGTCTTCTGTCGGAGATCTGAGCAGTCCACCAATGCTGTGTCCGGAATTGCTACCTGAAGACCCAAATCATATCACCCTAGAGATCAAGTGTGAACCATAATGTAGTGCGTTCGAGTTCGATGTTAATTTTCATATCTGCATATGTCATAGCCTTGACTTCTGTACGAGTGTCATGGCGATCAAGATCAATGTCTTCGCCCCAGACCTCTGCACTCAGTCTATAGCCCTGAGATGCTTCTTCAATCTTTTTTACTCTAAATTTGGAGTAGAACTGCGATTTGATGTCTATCATAGCAATGAGATAGCCGATCCACTCCACTAAGAGCTCTTCCAAGTCAATACCCTGTACATTGATTTTCACAGCGTTTCTTGGTTCTACTGTAGAAGTATCAAGAATCACCTCTAATGCCGCTAGTGCCCCCTCCTCAAAAGCCTCCTCCAATGTAGGGGCCCAGCACTCAATTGTGATGTCAGCTGTATGCTCGTGGAATCTGAAGCCGCGATCTGATGTCATGCTCTCTCAATAAGCCACCCATGACAGGAAGCTTAAAAGGAATTTCCAATGGATTGCTGCTGTCTGTCACGGAATATGCCAGACTATGCAGAGATAGCCAAGCCCGGATCACGGCGCTGGTCTTGAAAACTAGTTTCTTTGGAAACTTGGAAACAAATTAACCAGTGTCCTATGGACGCGTGAGAGTTTATTCTTCACTCCTGATACAAGAAAGTTAAAATGGAAATCGAGAGGAATCCAGCCGTCCAATGCAGGATTTGATTCAAAGGTGCCGAGGTAGCCAAGCCCGGACTACGGCGCTGGTCTTGAATTGCAGCATATCCAAACAGCTGCAGAAGCTAACCAGTATCCTTTGTGATGCGTGTGTTCAAATCACACCCTCGGCGCCACTTCTCCGATAATAGCTTTGCATGTTCTACTGAAAGTGGATTAGCTCGCTATACTTAGATACGTTATGATCCACGGGCAGGTTAAAAGAATGAATCATCAGGGGTCAGGAGAGTTGTCTGAATCTCCTGAAAAAGGAGAGGTCTAGCACAAGAAGAAATGCTCCTTGGATGATGATTCCATATCCATTCCCTACGAGATATGCATCTTGCCCCAAGAGAATAAGTGGTAGACCGATGATTGGGTAGATGAAATCGAGAGCAAGGCTTGCGGATAGTTCTCGTCTGGTTTTCTCTAGAGTGTGCTCTTTTCGTTTTAAAAGTATGAACGCGAGTGCGAGGTTAATAAAGCCCCAGAGCATAGCTTGGAGGCCTATTCCTTGGATTAGTGGGTTGAAAGAGAAGAAATACAGTGCAATGCCAAATATGACACTTGAGATGCTCCAGATTAATAGAATTCTCCCGAGTGTTTCATTGAGTTTCTCAATAGAAGTCAAAGGCTTCACTTCCTAGAAGGCAAATGGCATTCAAATGTAAGTCTGTCGGAATAGAAACGGATTGGTGCTGAAAAGCTAACTATTGCGTTGAACATAGAGCTATATAATCAATTCATCTATAGTAGAGTATTGCGTGGTGGTTTTACAATGGAAAAGTTTCAGCGAACGAAAGCTGTACCTGAGCACATGAGATATGCTGTGGTACCAAAGCCGCTCCTGAAACGCTTCATCATTTTGAGGTCGATGCGTTGCGCAGTTTGCGTGGCTCTAGCATTCTTGCTGCTTCTGCCTCTTACAGTGTTGCCCGGACTAATCATTTTGGTGCTTCCTGCAGAGGTTGCCTTGGTTGGAAGGATTCAGGATGAAGCTGAGCTTGTTCTTTGGGTGCGGAGCAATGTGATCACTCAGACAGGCAGTTGGGAAGATGCCGAGTTGGAGACCGAGATGGTTCGGTTGAGAGCCCACGACAGGCCGCGTGCTTTGCAAGACTATTCACGATAGATGACGTAGTCTCAAATAGCATGGGACTACTCCTTAGTCCTAGGAAGGCCGGATTGGACTTTAATTGGTTAGAAATACCATCAGAGCCAAGACAAAGTAGTAGATTTGATAGGAACTGACCATGAACCTCTCAATCAGACCGAAGTAGCTGCTTGTAGCAGTAAATGATGATATAATTACGAGAATCAATGAAACAATTGCTGTAATCAACGAGAATGTCCCAAAAAGACTCCATTCGGCAACTGATTCCAGCCGCAACCACATTGCCACCATCCCAGCAGTCGCTAACATCCCTGATATCGCTATTAAGATGAGGTGAAGCTTTCCTTGAGTTGTAACAATCTCACCCCCTTCATCAAGAGGGAAGAACAGAGCAACAAGCACTCCTAAGAGTCCGCTGATTACGAATAGAATGGGACCAATGATTGAGCCTTCTCCATTGTTTACTCCCCAATGCAGTCCAAGATAGAAAACGAAAAGCAGCGTGCTAGACGTGACTATGATTTTGTCAAACAGCCTCTTGTTGGGAGCACCAACGGCCATGAGGGAGCTAACATCATCTCGAATATGACTATAATCTGGTTGGATGATTCCCCCAATGATCCACATCAAAGTATAGATGATAGGACTGAGCATCCCACATATTGCTAGAAGATGGAAGAGATTCAAGATTGCTGCCAGCCTTGCGCCGTGATTCAAAGAGGACTATATTAAGCACCCAGATTCTCAATGACCGTGGCAACACCCTGTCCGCCGCCAACACAGGCATTTGCAACTCCATATTTTGCTTTCTTATCCTTTAGGATTCTCGCCAGTGTCCCAGTCAGCCTGATCATGGTTGATCCCAAGGGGTGCCCAATCGCAGTTGAGCCACCCATAACATTCACCTTCTCTTCGGAAATGTTCAGTTTGTCCATGCAGTTGAGGGTTACAATGCAGAAGGCTTCATTTATCTCCCAGTAGTCAATATCCTCAGCGCCTAGTCCTGCATGCTTGAGAGCCATTTTGGTAGCAGGTACAGGGCCACGACCCATAACAGTTGGGTCAACTCCAGCCCACCCCATGGAAACTATTCGTGCCATGGGTTCGACACCTCGTTTTTCAGCCTCTTTTGCCTCCATTAGGACCGCTGCGGTGGCACCTGCGTTGAGAGGTGAAGCATTACCCGGTGTAATCACACCCTCATCTGTTCCCTCTCGTTTGATATAGCCCTCCTTTCCACCATTTTTCTCGAGAAAGAATGGGGTTGATACTCTTGGTAGGGTTGAAACCTTCTCAAGTGTTGATGGTCGTGCACTCAAGTCCCTGTCCACAAGCATGGGTTCATCAACATTGCCCGGTACATGGCCCTCTATGGGTATAATTTCTCCTTTGAACCATCCACTCTCCTGATTCTTGACAGTCAAATTATGACTTCTCACACCGAATTTGTCCATATCCTCCTTGGTAAAGGTGGGGACCTCCTCCTCGTATAATTTCTGAGCAGTCTGCAGCATGTTGAGTACTGTGGCAACATCAATGTCAGGTCTGTAGAACTCCGAAGCCGCATCAGCGATAGAGAGGTTAGGATCTACACCTTTTCCCCGTACTCGAGTCATATGCTCGAATCCCGTTGCCAGGACTGTGGTGCTGAACCCTGTCATGATTTCCATGATACCAATATGCATCCCTGTGCCTGCAGATCCACATTGACGGTCAACGAAGAGAGAGGGCATGTGGTGTGGAAATCCTGACATAAAGGCAGGTATCTTTCCTCCATAGGTCCAGTTCTCAAGGACCCCTGAGGCCACACCGACAGTCATCTCATCGATGTCCTTTTTCTCAATCCCCTTGTCTGCCAAGGTTCCGCCAAAGAATCTTATGAGTAACATTGATAGAAGCTCATCACCCCTGATCTCACCAAATGCGTCAGTTTCTGGGTTCTGAGGGCGTGATCGTGAGAATGGGGTGCGTGCATAATCAACCAGCCACACGTCTTTCATGCCTTTCTCTGGAAGAGTCCTGAGTTTTAACTCTTCTTTCACGTGGATTGGAAGCAGCACTAGGCAGAACTTATCTCTCAGAACTCTCTCGTGTTGAGTATGCCTTTAATCCAGACAGATGACATTGAAACCTATTATGAAATGACTGGCGAAGGAGAGTCAATCGTGTTTGTTCATGGCGCAGGCGGGTCCCATGGCAACTGGCATCCTCAGGTGAAGCATTTCTCAGACCGGTTCAGAGTCTTGACATACGACGTGAGGGGACATGGTGAATCAGGCGGGTCTGACAGGAAGTATAGTTGTGCACTATTCGCTGATGATCTTCATGAACTGATAACTGCGCTCCATATAGAGAAACCGGTTTTGTGTGGCCTCTCTCTCGGAGGAATGATATCTCAGGAGTATGCTGTGAAATATCAATCCAATCTTGCGGGACTTGTTCTTGCAGACACTGCTGTGGCTACAGCCCTGACTCTTTCGGATAAGCTTCAGAAATGGATGTTCCCAGTCAGTCTGATCAAGTGGTATATTCGAAGAAAGACTCCAGAGGACTATGCAAGATGGTCATTCAAGTACTTCGACATGAATGATGATGTGAGAGAGTACCTAATTCAGGAACAGCTTGGGATGGACCAAGTGGAGTTTCTCAAACTGATGGATGCAATCTATGGCTTCAAGCTATTAGACCTTGCCAGCATCAAAGTGCCTACACTAGTGGTACTGGGCGAGAATGAACGAAAAGCGGTCTTTCCACATGCAGATAAGATGATAGAGCTTATTGACGGCTCCAAGAAAGTCATAATCCCAGATGCTGGACACGCATCTAATCTTGAGAATCCCGATGAGTTCAATCAAGTGCTCAATGAATTCTTGGAACACGTGTTCTAATGTTTCTTTTCAAGATAGGGGCTTGTATCATGGAATCCATGACGGCGACAGTACTCTTTGATACCATTTCCACTATTAACGATCAGTCGTTTAGTGGGTCCGAACTCAATGTGGATTTGATACTGCTCATTGCGTTGATAGATATTCACTAATGCAGCACCTGCTTCGAATCACGGCAATGGTCTTTCTAAAAGACTAGGAGGGTTGCATTAGTCATGGTGAATAAATTTGCCGCGTCTTACAGGAAGCCAATGATCGCAGTGATTGTCGTGGCCGTGGTCGCGGCATCTGCGTTTATTGTTCTAGGAGCACCAACAGGAATGGAAGATGTCAGAGTAGCAATCTATGATGGTGGAGGCATTCTGGAATCGAGCAAAATAGCAGTCGACAATTTGTTTGCATGGATGCGCGCGAGGGTGAGTCACGTGAATGAGACCTCTATTAGAGCAGGAGCTCTTGCGGATTACGACATGCTTGTCATGCCAGCTGGAGGTGGGTTCGGGGAATATCTCCAGAGTGACGGAATGGATGCCATCTGTCAATTCGTTGAGGATGGGGGTTCATATTTTGGCATTTGTGGGAGTGCTAGATTCGCAACAGACACAGGGCTGCGTCTCTTCAATGGCACATATTCCCCTGCTGTAAATGGCTATGGGGAATTCTTGATGGAGATGAATGTTAATAGGAGTTCGAGTGATCCAGATCTATCGGATGAGCCTGAATCCTATTCCATATTCTACTGGAATTCTGGTTATTTCGGTGCAGACAACATGTCTGGCATAATCCCGATTGTCACGTACCCGGATAACGACTTACCAGCCATGATTGCATTCAAGTATGGATTAGGGACAGTGTTCCTCTCCAGTCCACATCCCGAATTTGAGGAGGGTTCCGACCGAGATGGAGTCACCTACTTTGATGCCTTAGGTGATCCAGATTCTGAATGGGGACTCTTACTTAAGGTGTGTCACTGGCTTATTCAAGAGTCTGAATCATGAACTGCTCTCACTGTGCATTCTTGAACATCTTTCGGAGCCGCAATAAACTCGATTGAACGCCTTTCAAGAGATTCTAGCCGCTTAATTATTTCATGGAGTACATCTAGCTGACAACTCCTTTGTTTGTGCTACTTTGTAGCTGAAAAGGTGAACTGTTGCGTTGAACACGTGTTCTAAACTCTCTTCTCGAGATATGGACCTGAATCAGTATATCCAAGAGAGCGGTAGTACTCTTTGACACCAATTCCGCTATTGATGATTATTCGTCTGACCTCATAATCCTCAGTTCCAATCTGTTCAGCTTCAGAGAGCATGCTCTCTCCAAGGCCCAAATGTTGCCATGCCTCAGGATTTCTCTCACCAATCTCAACTACAGGACCGTAAACGCGAAGCTCCCTGATAATAGCGCAAGGGCTCTGATTGATTTCAGGACGATGAGCTTCACCACTTGGTATGCGAAGTCTGAGAAATCCAAAGATGACGTCCTGACTCCTTTCCTCAAACGAGAGAAAGACCTCTAATCCATCTGAGGCCTCGTAGGCACGCCGCACCAGTTCGATATTATCATAACTCACCTTTTCTCCAGTTCGCATTTGATGATGGCCTATCTCTCTATATCGGATAGTTGGATTTCGCTGACCTCTCTCACTCATTCGATGATGGACCAGCTCTCGAAGATTTCCTTTACTGAGTCCAGCCTCAATCTGATGAAGAGGAATATCTCTCTGCATCCTCTGAATACGTACGTACTCTGGCATCTCACTAACAGCACTAGAAACGAGTTCTACGACCTGCTCATCAGGATAAGGACTATAGATCCCCTGTTCCCACCACTCGAATAGTTTGGTGTTCTTCACGACAAGTGTAGGATAGATTTTCAGCATATCTGGCTGGAATCTGGAATCAGTGAACAGTGTCCTGAAGTCCTGAAGATCTGTATCAGGAGTATTTCCAGGTAGACCGGGCATCATATGATAACATACTTTCAGTCCACTGTCTTTGAGCAGCTTCGTGGCCTGGACTGTCTGTTCAAGCAGATGACCTCTTTGAACACGTTCCAAGACCTCATCTGAGAGAGTTTGAACACCAATCTCTACACGCGTCGCGCCCATCCTCAACATTTCATCAACGCTCTCAGGAGTGACCCAATCTGGTCGTGTTTCGAATGTGAGTCCCACGTTACGGACCTCAGCAGTTTCGTTTGTCTTCTGGGACTCTTCCAGACTATCACGGAATACTCCATTCATCGCATCAAAACAGCCCTTGACGAATGACTCCCTATAATCGGGCTCCTTTGAACACCAATCACCACCCATGATTATCAGTTCGACCTTTTGAATCGAGTGCCCGATTGAGGCTAACTGAGTGAGCCTGCTCTCCACCTGCCTGAATGAATCAAAGTCGTTCTGCAGTCCCCTCATAGTAGCAGGTTCATGCCCAGTATAGCTCTGCGGTACCCCTGCATCAGGCCCACCGGGGCAATAGGCGCACTCTCCATGAGGGCATTTGTGGGGTTCTGTCATCACTGCTACAACAGCGACGCCAGATGCAGTCCGAACGGGTCTTTTCTGCATCAAGGGCTGAAGTATCTCCAGTTCCTCAGGAATCGCTGCCTGTAGTACATCGGCGTTCGAGGGGACTCGGGACGCCCTATGCATTCCACAGATTTTACTTTTGATTCGATTTATCTCACGTCGGTCAAGAACTTTCCCAGAACTGAGAAGCGAATCGATGATTTCCCTATACAATGCATAGTCATCTGGTAGAGGCATTCTAAGAGATTACACCAAAATCTCCGGTTAAAGGATGTGGTCTGCCAATAATGATTACAAATGCCTCTCCACAAGGCAATCCTTAAAACATCAACAAGTTTCTCAGATATACAACAGCAGAGGTAGAACAGAATGCCTGGTTCACATGGTTCATTGACAAAAGCCGGAAAGGTCCGAGAGTCAACTCCAAAGGTTAGAGGTCGTGAACGTCACACACCAATCCCTCGAGTGCGTAATAAGAGAAACTTCACAAAGCGCTTTGTGAAAGGGAAGCTGGTTGGACAGGCTAGAACGAGATAATTTCAGTACTGTTTCTTCAGACCCATTGAATCACGATGGTATTTTCCAAACTCAGTGATTTTTGAGAGTTGGTCATTTCTAAAGACCGGGCCATCAACACACACAAGGTTTCCTGTGGGATCAAGAGCACAGGTCCCGCATATTCCACATCCACACTTCATAAATCGCTCCAGAGAGGCCTGAAATGCTATTCTGTGTTCTTTTGCCAGCTCATAGAGTCCAAACATCATTAGTTCAGGACCACATGTATAGAGTGTGTCCGGAGTTTCGCCATTTAAAATCTCTTTAGCAGCTTCAGTGGCAAGTCCTTTGTAACCCATGGACCCATCGTCAGTAGATATCTGGAGTTGAAGATTTGTGTTGGTTGAACTATCAAACTCATTCAGATAGACTAGTTCTCCTTTAGTTCTAGCGGCAATTAACAGTGTCACCTGTACATCCAACCTAAGAAGTTCATATGTTAGTGGCCTTAATGGTGCCATCCCAATGCCACCTCCAACCACTAGTGCCTTCTTGGATTCTGTACTGAAAGGCGTGCCAAATGGTCCACGAACTCCGAATAGTTGTCCAACATCCAATGAAATCAAAGCGTTAGTGGCTTCACCAATAGGTGCCACGGTCACTCCTGCATCAGGAGGATTCCAGTAGGAAACACTCATTGGTATTTCATCCACGCCCGGAACCCAAATCATCATGAATTGTCCTGAGTGAAATCTCGTGTCATCAGATGGATATCCGAATTTGATTGTTCGTGTCTTATCGCTCTCCTTCACAACATCGATGACCTTAACGGATTTTGGATGGCCCATGAGTCTGTCAAGATTCAAGACTGGTTACCTCCCTGCTAGACCCACGATTTCCGACACCTCTGAGAATCCTTCATCTTGGAGGTAATTTTTAACGCCCTCTTTGATTTCTCTAAACACTTCCATTCCATCTATCACTGCGGTTCCAATCTGAATTGCGCTTGCACCTGCAAGGTGCATTTCCACAGCATCTTGCCATGTGGTCACTCCTCCCACACCAATGATGGGTATCGAGAGAGCTTTATGAAGGTCATATATGCATCTGACAGCAATGGGAAAGACTGGAGGCCCAGATAGGCCACCTACTTCATTTCCTAAAACAGGACGCCTCTGATGGATGTCAATCTTCATGGCACGAACAGTGTTGATTGCGACTATGGCGTCAGCCTCGGCTCGTTCTGCAGCAATTCCCACTGAAACAATATCAGACGCATTAGGTGTGATTTTGGCAAAGACAGGACAGCCGACGGCGTCCTTTACGGCCTTAACATATTCGTATGTGAGACTGGGATCATGAGAAATCTGTGCGATTTCAGCGTGAGGGCAGGATAGATTGAGCTCAATCGCATTTGGCTCCATCTCAACTCCTTTGGATGCAACATCAGCTATCTCTTGAGGCGAGTTTCCAAATATGCTGAGTACAATTGACATATCGCTTTTCTTGAGTTCAATCATTTCCTCTACAAAGGAGTCAATTCCAGGGTTTGTCAGACCTACTGCATTGAGCAACCCGCCGTGAGACGTAGCTAGGATCGGTCCGTGATGGCCCTGTCTGGGTTTGGGACCAATAGATTTTGTGACAACAGCATCGGCTCCCGATTCGTGAACTCGACGCAGAGTAGAGCTGGTGACTCCCAGAACACCTGAAGCAAGCCAATATCCTTGTATCTTCAAGAGAGCACCTAGGATTCAAATTGGCAGCCATCTCGTAATAAGGTAGATGGATGGCAGAGGATAAACGTCGCCTAGCACTAAACTTATCCGACTCACGATAGTCAATCAAGCTTGGGGTAGAACTGATTGGAAGCGCATCTAATCCTCACCAGCTTTGGCCTCTTCTTGCTTGATGAGAGAGGGAAGGTTATCTCAAAATGGGCTGCATATCCTGACGTGGAAACGATAGCTTCCGAGTTCTCTAATCTAGGAGAAGGGCAGCCCACAGAACACTTGGAGAATATAGCTAAGGAATTAACGAGTTTTGGAGTTGAGAGGGTTATAGTTGAAAATGGAATGGTAAGCCGGGCTCTATCTGGCCTGACTCAAATTCCAGTAAGTGTAAACGAAACATCACCTATGTTCAAGACCTTCCGAGATAATCAAGACTCTTACCTCTTGGAATCAGGCCTTCTGCAAGAGGGAAAGGAAGTCGCTTCATTTAGACGGGCAGTGGCTATCCACGTTTCTCGAGCAACAATAATTGCTGCTAGTGAAGAGAAGGACCTTCTTGTGAAGCATGCAATAGATGCAATCGGTGAAGTTGATAGGTCTATCAATATTCTAGCAATGAGGCTGAGAGAATGGTACTCGCTTCATCATCCCTCCTTGAACGATCTAGTAGATGACCACGAATTATTCGCTAGTGTGGTGAGCAATTGCGGAGCGCGTTCAAGAATCAAAGTTGAATGCCTATCTGAAGCAGGAGTTCCAGACCAGCAGGCTCAAAGTATCATGAACGCAATGCTCAAGGATCTAGGGGCTCCTTTCGAAGCCAACGACTTGGAAATCGCACAAAGCTTAGCGAATACCGTACTGACCCTCTATTCTGAGAGACGTGAGATTGAGGAATATGTCGGTCAGATAATGGATTCTGTTGCACCTAACATAACTACTCTCGTGGGCCCTCTGGTAGGAGCTCGCCTAATCAGCCTAGCTGGGTCATTGAAAGAACTGGCTCAAAAACCTTCCAGCACTGTTCAAATCTATGGGGCGGAAAAGGCATTATTTCGAAGCCTGAAGACAGGAACAGATCCGCCGAAACATGGGATTATCTATCAAGTACCTGAGATTCATAGTGCCCCGTATTGGCAAAGAGGAAAAATTGCGAGGGCATTAGCTGGGAAAATCTCCATTGCTGCACGCATTGATGCGTATTCCAAGAGAAACGTTGGGACAGAGCTCAAGAAGAAGTTTCTGGAGAGAGTGAGTGAGATTAGAACGCAAAATGCTGAGGAGCCAGAACCAAAGCCTGCAAAGAAATTTGCCAAAAAGCCGGCAAAGCGCGGGAGAACTCGTGGTCATCAGAAGAAAAAACAAGGAGGGAAGAAATAGTGACCACAGTGGAGAATTATAGGTTTCCAGGAGTCTTCCAAATCATTGACAAGGCCAAGTCCACTCTTGCAACACAAAGTATTGTTCCCGGACAGAGTGTTTATGGTGAAAAAGTCTTGACCATAGAGAAAAAGGGGGATTTCCGTTTTTGGAATCCTCGAAGGTCAAAGCTGGCTGCGGCAATTCAGAAAGGAATCAGAGAAATGCCGATACAGCCGGGATCAAGAGTTTTGTATCTTGGAGCAGCATCAGGTACAACAGTCAGTCATTGCTCAGACATTGTGGGCCCCCAAGGAGTTGTCTATGCAGTGGAGTTCTCCGCACGCACAGCCAGGGGACTTCTCCAGCTAGCTGAGTCGCGAGAAAATATCATCCCGATAATTGAAGACGCAAGACATCCCACGAAGTATGCGCCTTTTATAGCTGGACCAATCGATGTAATCTATCAGGACATTGCCCAGCCAAATCAGGCCCGTATTCTGAGCGATAACATCAAGGTCTTCGGCGGTTTCGGTGTATGGGGGTTGATTGCTCTCAAGGCAAAAAGTATTGACTCAACTGCGCCGATTGATGATGTCTATAGCAGCGAGATAGCCACATTAGATGCCCAAGGTCTTGAAATTATTGAGAATGTGAATCTTGAGCCCTTAGAGAAGGACCACAGGTTCTTGGTGTGCCGTGTCACGGAGGGGCATTTTTGACTCCGCCAATTGACAAAATTGTCCAACATGAGATTGATTCCATAAATGACCATATGCCTGCTACCAGATTCAGCCTGCGTGATTTGGCTAAATCTGATGACCCGCACTATATGACCAGAAGCGGGGAAAAGTCCATCCTCAAGATGGATGAGATATCCGAATTGATGCGTTTGGTGCCTTCAAGATTTCACGATGAGATCAGGCTCCCTATAGTGATTCTCCGAAGAATGGACTACGGAACTGGAATCTACACTATTGCGGGAGGAAAATCCGAGCTCTTTTTGGTCCATCATCTGCTAGGATATGTTGACCTAGAATGGGATGATTTCCAGAAATGGAAGCCAATCGAGAAGCTGATGCGTCCTCAGGTACAGGCATTAAGACGGAAATTGCCATCTACTTCATGCATCGGTTTTGTTACTTCCGCGGGAAATTAATAGGAAATACGCCAATTCCAGAGGTTTTCACAATCAGCAATTGCTAAAAACCTTCATAGGCAGAAAATACCTAAGGTTCAGACAATGACTAAGGCACGAACTCAGCTGATGCAAGAGGTCACATCACATCTAGTGCAGGCTGGGTTCGATGTATCATCTGAGTGTGATGTAAGACCTAGTTGTTTTGATATGGTTGCCCGTAGGGGTGACAAGATTATCCTGATTAAGACCCTCGCCAATATTGATGCCTTCAAGAAGGATGATGCGATCGTGCTGCAGCTCGTGGCACAGTTTTTCGATGCTATACCACTGATTGTGGGCAAGACGACTCGGAGAGGAGCTCTCGACGACGGAGTTCTATACAAGAGGTATGGCGTTCCAACCATTGCGCC
The DNA here is from genome assembly GCA_048884925.1 of Candidatus Thorarchaeota archaeon. Lineage (GTDB taxonomy): Archaea > Asgardarchaeota > Thorarchaeia > Thorarchaeales > Thorarchaeaceae > SMTZ1-83. The sequence goes on along the minus strand of JBHLQK010000015.1, from coordinate 946 downwards.
TCGTAGTTTTGAGAGCATGATTGTTGAGGAGCAACAACCCCGGGAGTTTATTCAGCGCGGAGGGCGGTTTGTATCAATAGATGGCGAGAGACTGAAGGAAGTTCGACTCTCGCTGAATATGACCCAGGAAGATTTGGCCGACTGCATTCAGGTATCAGCTAGAGCTATCTTGGCTTATGAGAAGAACGAGATGGCGGTCAGTGTTGAGGCGGCTGAAAAACTTGAGAGAGCCCTGGAAACTGACCTTGTAATTCCTGTGGATTTGCTAAGTTCTGTAGCAATTCCTGAAGATCGACCTAAGGCTGCTGCATCAATAGAAAATGCCGACCTTGTCAAACGTGTGAGTGATTTCTTCGAGAGACTAGAGATGAGCGTAATGTGGACCGATAGAGCTCCATTCCATATAATCGCGAAGGAGGATGGACCACCCCTGATTTCCGGTGTCGGTTCAATCCGGAGCTGGGCTCTGAAGAAGCGTGTGGAGATTCTCAAGAGTGTATCCGAGGTCACTGATTCAGACGCAGTAATAATTGTGGAAGAGGGTAAGACTGAAGAGTCTGTTTCAGACCTCCCTGTCATCAGGCAATTGGAACTCGATGAAATAGACAAACCTCATGAGCTGAAGAGGATAATCAATGAGCGGTCTGATTGACTTACTAGACATCAAGCTTCTGTTGTGCTGCTTCTGCATCATCTTGAATTCTTCTGACAGACTCCCAGCTCTTTCTTACTATTATTGGTAACTCTGTTCCGTCTTCGAATAGTCTTCGGATGAAGTCTATAGATTTTGAATCTGAAGGATAGCCAGACCCGAAATCCCCATACTTACGATGCAAGCCTGTAACAATGCGCTCCCTCTCCTCCTTGGCAATAATTGATGCAGCAGACACAATCGGGAACTTTGAATCTGCTTTATGCTCCGAAATGACTTCACAACCGAGAGCTG
>JBHLQK010000014.1:0-27203 GCA_048884925.1 Candidatus Thorarchaeota archaeon | reverse complement strand
ACTAATCCACCCTCAAAATACAACCAAGTCACTTCAACATGACATTCATTGCATATTGAATGGTATGGATGAATCATTCTTGACTTGGCCCCCAACAGAATAATACCCCTCAGTTTTGTCCGACCTTTTCATGCGTTTGAACGAAGAAACTAGTAGCTATTGCCAAGATTAGTGCAGTGAACCCCATGATTGCTAGCATTGATCTCAGTAGAGAGTCGACTGGGATTCTTGCTGTCGTGGCACTAGCTTCTATGGAGAAGCCAACTTCAACATCCCTATCCACTCTATCAAGACTCAGACTGCGCTCTCGATTGGCAAATTCCCCAAAAATCTCCCATGCAATGGAAGAGTTTTCATGAGTTGCAGAGAGAAATATTTCTCCATTGGCACCAAGTAGTTCAAAATGATACTTCATATTGTCATCATCGAACGAATGGATTCTGAATGATTCTGCGTTGTTTGGAACTTCATTGCCAAAGGCGACAAAGCCGTTTGGACTGGTGCTATTCAACTCCAGGGTTCTCCTATCAGCATAGACTTGCTCTGTAACATCTGTGGGAGTGAAGAAACCCCCAAGGGATCCAGTAATATATGGGAATAGAAATACGAGCCCAACGACTACTAGGGCGGCTACCCACAACGGCCGAATGCTCTGATGTGCTGTCTTCATCGTAACTATTTTCCAAACAATCATCATTGAAAGAACTAGAAGGAAAAAGATGGTAGTAGAGAAACTTATGACTATAGGATCAAAGGCTGGAGGTGGCACTATTTCCCAAATCAATATCACAAGACTGCCATTGGCGCTTCCTATTTCTCTACTCACAATGATTTTGAAGTCTTCCGAAGCTTGAACAACCAGAGAGCTATTGGCAATTAGGCTAACACTAGAGATTGCAAAAACGGTAACATTGCTCCCATTCTGGATGGCAAGTCCAACCGGTGTCCCATTTGTTTTCATATCAGTAATTCCAATTCGATTAGGAATGCCATAGGTGAGAGGTTCAATTGGATAATTCCACTCAGAATCATCTAATGAAACATTGAAAGAAACAGAGTGAGTATGCGGTGGTTGTTCACGAGGAGCATAGTAACGAGGACGGGGGCTAAGAACTATAATAAGTGAACCTGATAGCATCAGAATCAGAGCCAGTCCAACGAGCTTTATGTTCCCATGCTTCAGCCTTAATACAATTCTCACCAAGGCTCCACCTACTCAATAGTGGAAGATTCCAAGTAGTAATGAAATGTATGGATGAATCATATTGGAACTTGTGTTTCTCATTCTGCCTTCCTAGTAGCTTTCAGGTAGACATAACCTATGCCAGCTACAACCGCAGCTAGAAGATACAGGATGATTGGAATCCATAGCATCTCGAGTCGCAATAGATAGGATATATCGCGACCATATCCAAACGGAGCTGGAATGTAAATCCATGCCAAGAATGCAAAATAGAGTAGCGTGACCAGCATCTTCACTTCTTTTCTTACATTTAGAGCATACATGTAAGTGAAGACCCACATGAATACAAATCCGGACAGAAACATCGCCCACATGTCAGTACTGCCATGGTCTAATGTATTGAAGACAGCAACCACCAGAGCATGTACACCTACAAATCCTTCGACAGTGATGACCCACCTTTTATCTATATGAACAGAGGTGTAAGCCACTGTCATCTGTGTGAATAGAAGGAACATATAGAAGAATCCGGTGAGTAGCTGTGGGTCATAGAACATGGGGTGGAACCAGAAAGTATAGACCAGCGCCCAAGCAATTGGGTACATGTGAATACGTCTTACGAGACCGGACACACGCGCTGTGAAGGGCTTTCCAGCCCTCTTTCCAACAAACAGCCCTCTTCTAGGATTCTCAATCACCAGTATGAGAACGAGCATAACTATGACTGAACCTTGGCTAGTCCATATTGGGACGTCTTGTGCCAGGCCATCAAACCAGATTTGAGTCTGGACTAGATGCAATGAAACGAAGAGGACATTGATGACAACCATGGCCCAGTTATATTTTGTCAATGATGTGGTTGGTTTTGTTTTCTGTGTTATCAGGTTCTTCTGAGCCCAGTAAATTGTAAACCAAACAACAAACTGATGGGCAAGATAGAAAGACCAAACTATGAACTGGGCAATTGCATCAGGTGATGGAAGCTGCCAGTAGTACCAAGCAGGTCCTTGGTCAGGGCCTAATACGAATCGGTCAAGCAATGGACCAAACAACCAGATTATGAAAGTGAATCCAAATGCGAATGCAATTGCACCTGCCCAAAGCACGTACGCCGCTCTGGATTTCTTCTGGTCCGCTGCTGATTCAGAAACGATTGTTTGATCCTCCGAAGTCATTTACTCGTCACCTCTTGCCTCAGGAGGGGCGCATGCCATCTCTGAGATAAATATCCTTCCTCAAAAAGCAATTCTTGAAAAAAGAGAGGGAGAAGAGATGTCTGTCCCTTCTCCAGTAGAGAACTATCTTGTTGAGTATCGTCGAAAGAGTACAACTCCAATCAGAAGAATCGCTACTCCAATGACCAATACAATTCCCAGATTGTACCAGATTGAGAGTGTAGTAATGGGTGCGCCTCGAAGGAACAGAGTCGTGATTGCCTCAGTCACGTATTTACTCGGCATGAACTGGGCGATAACTTCTGTCGCCCCTCCAAGCGGCATAAATGTTCCGAAAAACATCTGTGGCATTATAAAAACGAATGACAACCCACTAGCTATCTCAGCTGATTTGGAGATGGTAGCTGCTATCAGTCCAAAGCCTACATTGACGAAGGAGAACGCCAAAAGAATGACAAAGGCAAAACTCAGTCCAGCGGCATCTACCGCAGGCCGATATCCTATCAAGAAGGATGTCACAAACACCAGAAGCACCTGGATCATTGCGATAATCATGTAGGAAATCACTTGACTAAGCATGAATTCCTGCGACTTGAGAGGAGTTGTGCCTAATCTCTTCAGCAGCCCGCCATCTCGTTCCTCCGTCAATGATTGAGCAACAATCATTATTATGAAGATGCTGGCGAAAGCGAATATCCCTGGCGCCATGAAGTCCCATTGAGTGAAATAGCTGGCTTCAACCAGTGTCGGGTTTCCGATATCGACAGGCAGTTCGAGAGTAGTCGCATCATTTCCAAACATGGTCTTTAGCACGACCTGTTGGATTAATGGGGGAATTGCACTACTTGCAATCATGGATCCGCTGTCAACATAGAGTTCCACAGTTGTATTAGTCCAAGAGCTTCCGTCGAATGGAGAGTTCCAGTATGAGGTGCAGCTGTCACCAAAGCCTTCGGGAATCACGATGAATGCATCCATATTCCCTTGAAGCAGCTCGGATTGACCAGATGTATTATCTCCAAAGTATAGCACCGTAATCCCCTCCAGCTCGGTGAGGTTTCCCTCAAAGCTGTCTGCCCATTGAGGATCAGTCGAAACTGCATCTAGGTTCAAAAGGCCTATGTCGAAGTTGGTCACTCCTCCCTGCCCCATGCCACCAAAGGCTAAACCAAATGTAGCAGTGACGATAATTGGGAATAGCAGCAACAGGAAGAGGACTGCAGGCTGTCTTGTGAACATCTTCATGTTCTTCTTCACTAAAGCCAGGGTTCGTCGTAGACTCATCTAGAATCCCTCCCTTAGCTTCTTTCCAGTGAGCTTGATGAACACCTCTTCGAGGTCCTTTGCATGATGCTCTTCCATCAGCTCTTTGGGAGCGCCTAATGCTATCAGTTTGCCCTGGTCAATGATTCCAACCCTGTCGCAGATCTCCTCAGCTTCTTCCATATAATGGGTTGTTAGTATGATCGCTTTGCCATTGCTCTTCAACTCCCTAATGAAGTCCCAGACGGCGCGTCTGGACACAGGATCCATGGCTACAGTGGGCTCATCAAGGAGTGCCACCTTTGGATCGCTGATTAGAGCCATCACCGTACTGACTCGGCGAATCATTCCTCCACTATATTGACCAGCACGACGGTCTGCATCATCTTCCATTCCAATCTTCTTGAGCATGGTTTCTACTCGCTTCTTGAGCACATCCTTGGGAACTTCATGGAGATCTCCCATGAGTTCGATGTTCTCCCTACCAGTTAGATGCCGGTAGAAGGCTGGTTCCTGAGGGCAGACTCCGATTATCTTTCGTATTTCATCAGCACCATAGACTACATCGTGATCTGCTACTGCTGCAACCCCGTCCGTAGGCTCTAGCAGAGTGCTCAGAATATTGATTACAGTAGTCTTGCCTGCACCATTGGGTCCAAGCAGACCAAAGAGTTCACCCCAACCAATCTCGAGGCTAAGGTCATCAACTGCTGTGACCTTCTCAAACCTCTTGGTCAGGTTCTCTATCTTTATCGCATGTTCAGATATTGTAATTGACATGGATAATCACACACATAGAATGTATATAATACCCAGATTCTTTTTGTCGGTCAAAGCAGTTTGCGCGGCAAACTCACTTTTCATGCATCTTCCATCTATTAGCACACAAGATATATCGCATAATGCACGCGATTCAGCATGGTGCTTGAATGACTAAGGAAGAGATTTTGGCACAATTGAAGCAACTCGGCACAAGGTTTGAAGACCCAAAAATCCAGCGACGGTTTAAGGAATTCAACAAGACCCTCCAGTTTATCTTTCCTGACATCGACACTCAGATGTACATGAAGATTGGAGATGCTGAGCTACTGGAGCTGGCTGAGGGGACTGTAGAAGCTGAGATGACAGTGACTATGGACTCAACAGTCTTTCTTAAAATCATGGACAAGAGCGAGAGTCCAATGGCTGCATATCAAGCTGGGAAGCTCAAGACTAAGGGAGAAGTTCCCGATCTCCTCAAGCTACAGAAGTTGATGCTGTAGCTCCTACGACATTCTCTGTTGAATATTGGGGAGGCCATGATAATGAAGGTGCTAATCACTGCGCCCTTCTCGGCGTCAGGATTGAAGATTCTTGAGGATGCAGGATTGGAGGTTCATCATGAGAGTTGGCTTGAAACAGGCAAGCTCTACCTCGGGGACAAGCTCCTAAGTCCTATCAGAGAAGGCGGATACGATATTGTCATCGTTGAAGGTGATGAGGTGAAGGAGGAGGTCATTGAAGGAGCTGACCTGAAGATTATTGCGTCAGCGAGAGACAATCCCAACAACGTTTCAATCACCGCAGCAAATGCCAAGGGCATTCCTGTGATTGGAGCACCAGGTCGAAACACAATTGCGGTTGCTGAGTTGACTCTAGCTCTGATGCTGAGCCAAGCCAGACGTATTGTAACAGCGGACCGTCTGTTGAGGAACGAGTTCATGGTGGATGACTATTCGGACTTTGCCCAGATGTACAAAACAACTAGGGGTATCGAGCTTCATGGTCGCACAGTCGGGATAATCGGTCTTGGAAAGATTGGATATGAGGTCGCAAGACGACTGCAAGCGTTTGGAGTTGACATACTGGTCCATGACCCATACGCGCCTCAGGAAAGATTGAGTGAAGTGGGCGCGAAAGGTGTGTCCTTAGATGACCTTCTCAGAGGTTCTGACATAGTGACAGTCCACTGTCCACCCAATGATGAGACTAAAGGAATGCTGGGCACGGAGCAGTTTGGTATGATGAAGAAGAATGCTATCTTCATCAACACCGCTCGTGCATCAATCACAGACGAGTATGCACTTCGACAGGCACTGGATTCGGGGATGATTGCAGGTGCTGGTCTGGATGTATTCTCAATGGAGCCTGTTGACTGCGATAATGAGTTTCTGGAATTAGACAACGTAACGGTGACTCCGCACATTGGTGGCAACACGGTGGATACAATCGAACGCCAGTCTATTATGATTGCAAAGGACATTCAGACACTCCTTGAAGGAGGCCGTCCAGAGAACATCCTGAATCCAGAAGTCCTCAATAAGGAGGTGAGCTAGAATGCCTGTAGCCGCAATCGATGCTGGTACAACTGGCGTGCGATGCATGATTGTTGGAAAGCAAGGCGAAGTTCTAGGTCTTGGAAGAAGATCATGGGGCTATGAGACTCCCGAGTTTCTTGAGATAGCAAAAGAGTTTGACCCCTCTCATTTCTGGGATTTGATTTGCACAGTGACCAAGGAAGCAGTGCGAGTAGCCGGAACATCTCCCTCAAAAATCGAGAGCGTGGCTACAACCAGTCAGCGTCATGGCGTGGTGTTTCTCAATGCTGATGGAAATGAGATTTACAGCGGTCCAAATATAGATGCACGGGGGGCGATGTCCCAGTATGTCATCGAAGAGGCGCTTGGGAAGAAGTTCTTGGAGGTCACCGGTTGCTGGCCTCCCCTGATGTTTGCTCCTGCCAGAATGGCATGGTTTGAGGAGGAGGAGCCCGAGATTCATGAAGCTGTGGCCCATATTCTGCCAATCAATGACTGGATTACGTTCAGGCTGACTGGGGAGTATGTAACAGAACCTGCTTCTGCGAGTGCAACGGGCTTCTATGATATCAAAGCCCAGAAATGGAGTGAAGAAATCCTCCTGGCACTAGGTATTGACAAAGCAATCCTTCCAAAGATGCATAGGGCCGGTGATATTGTTGGTCCTGTCACAACCAAAGCAGCAAAGAGCTGTGGACTTCCAGAGGGACTATCTGTAGTCCAGGGTGGTACGGATACACATTGTGCTCTTCTCGCGGCTCAGGCTAGCCATGGAGAAATTACAGTCATTGCTGGCAGTACAACTCCTGTGATGCTCACGCTGGACAGGCATGTCTGCTCTTCCGAACAGATACTCTGGTCATCCAGTCATATGCTGCCAGGCATGTGGACATTAGAGAGCAATGCCATGCTCACTGGTGCCTATATCGAATGGATCATTGGGCTATTATGTGAACGTTCAGAAGATCCGGATAAATGCAGAGAGAAGACATTTGCCAGCCTGCCAGAGCTTCTAAAGGATGTTCCCCCCGGAAGCAATGAAACTTTCGCTGGCTTAGGACCCAGAATCATGGACTCTAGCCGGATGGCTGACATACCTCTAGCTAGGCTTCATTTTCCACAACCAGCGTTGCCTCAGGTCAAGCCTCTGGACTCTGCAAGTCTGATCCATGCAGTTTTGGAGAACATCGCGTTTGCAGTAAGAGGCAACATAGGACAGCTGCAGGCGTTTGAAGATCCACCTGTTGTAAAAGCCATTGGTGGTATCTCTAGGTCGCATATATGGCGACAGATTCTTAGTAATGCTATTGGAAAACCTATAATGAATCCTAAGCAGTTCGAAGGCAGCCTAATTGGAGCTGCTATCTGTGCTGCGGTTGGAGTAGATTGGTATCCGAATCTCAAGGAGGCATCTGAAGCAATGGTCACTTGGCTACCAACAATTGAACCTGACGACAGAGCGACTGAGTATGAATTCTACTACTCCCGCTGGAAAGAGATATGGTCTCTAGGAAGTGATGAATAATGTATGAGAAGGAGAAAGAGGAACTTCTAGCAGCATGCGGTGAGATGATTAGAGAGGACCTGGTCATCATCTCAGCTGGTAATGCGAGCATCCGAGTGAATGATGAACATGCTATAATCACACCAAGTTCAGTTCCTTATGTCACTATGACAATAGGTGATATTGTCGTAGTCAATATGGAGGGTGATGTCATAGAAGCTGACCGGAATGCTAGTGTCGAAACCCCGACGCACCTTGAGATATACAGACAACGGGATGATGCAAATGCCGTTGTTCACTCACATAGTGTCTACGCCACCGCACTTGCCGTGCTTCAGAGACCCCTGCCGCCAATTCTAGACGAGGTTGTTCCAAAATTAGGAGGTGAGATTCGTGTGACCTCCTATGCAATGCCTGGAACAAAGGATTTGGCAAAGAATGTTGTTGAAGCCATGGACCGGAGAAGTGCAGTTCTTGTTGCCAATCATGGTGCAGTGACCTGTGGGAACACTATCAGAAAAGCTCTGAATAATGCCATTCTTCTTGAGCGAACATGCCGAATCTATCTTCTTGCCCTCAGGGCTGGTGAGCCCATTCCACTTCCAGAGGACGTTGTTGAAGACGAGGAAGACCTGTGGGAAATCATGAGAGACTTCTAGGAGTGATTGGAATGCACGGGTACATGGGTCAGATACTCGTAGTTGACCTTACAGAGAAGACGACGTCTCCACTCCCAATCGATGAGGTAATTGCTTCAAAGTTCATTGGTGGGAGTGGCTATGCAAGCAAACTCCTGTACGATATCATGGATCCTTCTGTAGACCCTCTGGGTTCTGACAACATGTTGCTGTTCATGACAGGTCCTCTGACTGGTACGTTAGCACCAAGTACTGGGAGGCTTGTGGTCTGTGGAAAGTCCCCTTTGACCGGTATCTGGGGTGAAGCACATGTGGGAGGTCACTTCGGTGCGAATCTGAAGTTCTCAGGTTTCGATGGCATCCTTGTCAAGGGCAGATCTGACGAACCTGTTATCGTTCACGTCAAAGACGGTGTAGCAGAGATTGGTTCTGCCAATGAACTGTGGGGCATGAAAACGGGTGATGTTCAGGAGTTCCTTCGGAAAAAACTGGGTCGAGTTCGTATAGCGTGCATAGGTCCTGCTGGTGAGAAACTTGTCAAATTCGCAAGCATTATGACTGATGAGAGGGCCGCAGCTAGATGCGGACTTGGGGCTGTGATGGGTTCAAAGAACTTGAAAGCAATCACTGTCGTGGGCTCCAAAAAGGTCGAAGTAGCCGACCCTAAAGGTTTCACAAGTCTCGCCCGCGAATCATCCAAAATTCTCGGTGAAGTCATGCATCATCTTCGTGAATCAGGCACTTCCATGTACGTTGAAGTTGGAATGATGTTCAATGACATGCCCATAAAATACTTCCAGGAGATTGAGTTTGAATACAACACATTGACCTCAACTGCAATGAAGGAGTTCCTAACTGGTAGGACTGCATGCTATTCATGTCCAATCGCATGTGGACGCGTGATTTCCTTGCCTGAGCATGGTCTCGAAAAGGTAGCAGGACCAGAGTTTCAAACAATTGCCGCCTTTGGCTCCAACCTAATGGTATCTGACTTGAAGAAAGTGTCAGTGATCAACAATCTATGCAATCAATACGGATTGGACACCATCAGTTGTGGTAGTACCATCGCGTTCGCAACTCATCTTTGTGATATCGGGAGGTTGAATCTTGGTCTGCAATGGAGTGATGCAGATAAGGCAATTGAGCTTGTCCATAAGATTGCAGCACGGTCCGGAATTGGAGATGATTTGGCTGAGGGGTCTTTGCGGTTTGCGAAGAAACATGATGCGTCTGACTTGGTCATCCATGTGAAGGGACAAGAGGTTCCTAATCATGACCCGCGGGCCTTTGCAGGAATGGCCACAGTATATGCAACAGCCTCTCGAGGCGCAACTCATCTTGAGGGTGACATGTACAGTGTTGACATGGGCGTGGAAGTGCGGGAGATTGGTATTGATTCAGGTGATCGACTCGATAATGAAGGCAAGGGAAGCACTGCAGCACGTGCACAAGATTTCAGAGCTTTCTTTGACTCAATCATGATGTGTCACTTCGCGCAAGTCCCCTTTGACACGATTCTGGGTCTTGTGAGCAAGACAACTGGACTGTCAATAACAAATGAGGATGTCCTCTTGATAGGTTCACGAGCAGTCACGATGAAACGATTGTTTAATCTCAAGTGCGGATTGAAGCCCCAGGAGGACCGTCTTCCAGCACCCCTTTTGAAGCCGCTACCCGACCATGCTACCGATGACTTTGTGCCTGACATGGAACAGCAGCTGAGCGATTACTATGAGTACAGAGGATGGGACCGAGGATCTGGAGCACCAACTAGGGATACTCTAGAGAGGCTAGGTCTCTAGGTTAGATTATTGTAAGTTGGTGGACATCATTGCAGGCTATCGACCTCCTAGTAAGCTTGGGCTCTTTCTATGGTTCAATCGTTATAGGATATGTGATTGCCAAGGTTTCAGGGCGGGGACAAGAGGTCAATAAGCACCTGATCGCCCTGCTGGTGAACCTTTTGATGCCTATTCTCGTCATTCAGTCCTTACTCACCTCCTCCCCAGAAACTCTGGTTGAAATCCCTCTCGTTCTCTTTGCTGCAGTGATTGTTCACCTTACTGGTACTCTAATCATGTACGTTCGTCTCAGGAATAGTACAATTGAACGTCGAAGAAAAGGGGTTCTTCTACTCTGCTCCACCTTTCAAAACGCTCTGTTTATTCCCCTCCCACTAGCAATTCTATTCATTGGAGAACAAGCGGTACCCTTTGTCATTATGTTCTCACTTACACAAATTCTTCTTCTAGTTAGCTTGGGTCCAATAATTGGATCAAGGTATAGTGATACTGGCACTGACTGGAGAGATATGGCAGAGCAATTGCTGAAGTTTCCTCCATTCATCGCTTTTCTTCTAGCGATTGCATTGTTGTTTCTCGGGGTCACTTTACCATCAGAGGTGGCTTCCATATTATCCATCAACGGCAACATCACAACATACCTCTCTCTGGGCACTGTTGGTCTTGGCATCGGCACTCGGTTTTCTAAAATCGATGTCATAGGTGGTTTAGAAGTAGCTGCAGTCCGACAACTTATGGTTCCAATCTTGATTGGAGTTCTGCTACTCTCTCTTGGCCTTTCGGAACTTGCAACGAAGGTTGTTATTATTGAGGCACTAATGCCCCCTGCAGTATTTACTGTGGTATTTGCGGGAGCTCTGAATCTGGACACTGAATCAGCTGCAACTGCGGTAACTGTAGGGACCCTTCTTCTTCTCCCAGTGGTACCACTACTACCCTTCCTGCTTAGTTGACCAGCTTATAGTCCCATCTCAACGCATATATCAATTCCAAATCGAGATTTGAATGGTGCTGAGGTTGAAAGAGGACGGTAAGGACGCTGAGAAAATCAAGAGCTCTCTTGATGAGGTAGTCGGTAAGCTTGAACAGGATTCCTCATCGAGTGATAGCTGGGGGGCATCGATTTCCACTCATCGCAGTCGCTGGGAAGAGATCAAAGAGAAGATAAGAGAGAGGCAAAGTGAGCTGAAGCGGCTCGTGATGGAGAAGAAGGCGGGAACCATTGGGCAAGAGGAATTTGAAAGGAAGTATCGCAAGCTTCAGGATGAACTGACCGAGCTGGAGTTCCAGGTCTACAACATGCGACTTGGGACCTCTGTCGAGTTCTAAGAGTCGTCGTCAACCTGCTCAAGTTCTTGTTCTGGATAGTCCGCAGGTTCGTGAAGCCAAGGCTTCGGAAATCTCAGTCCCTTTCTAATCATCAATGCTCCAATTGTCGATATACATCCACAAAGGAACAGTGTGGTGGAAATACCAACCAGCGGAATCAGCCACCCAAAACCGGCTACTTGTGGAATTGAGGCTAAAACAACTAGTGTGGGCAAAAGTGAGTATACGCCATTTCGGATTCGATTGGGAATCACATCAATCAGCACACGCATCCAGAGAATGGCTGCTGTTGTGAAGAAAATGCCTCCTGACAACCAGATGATAAGAATCAGAATGACTGGAGTGACTGAAAGTGAAGGCACCTGGAGAATTAAGATGTCTGTTGACGGGATGAAGATGTTAATCTGTTCTGAGTCTACTGTAGGTGGGGGAAACACCAACATAAGCAAGGCAAAGAGCCAGAAGAACACTGCTCCCACAGACTGAATGAATCTAAATCGAGGTATCCACCCTTCAGGATCAAATCTCTTCGCCCAAACTCCAGACCTCTCCCAAAAGACTGCGAAGACGATGATTACGACAGTCATTAGGCTAGCTACTGCAACATCAGATATCAGATACTGGTAAAGGAATGGATACATGATTAGCTCAGCCCAGGTGAAACCGATGCTGAGGAATATCGTGTTTCCAAGAATGATGTACTTCAGAAATGGGTTACTAATGACATGTCTAGCGCTCTGTTTCAGAAGAGATACATACTCCTCTGCGATGGGCTTTGATTCCCTGTCCTTCTTTACTATGGGGAAATCCTTAACGAGAACAAGTGCTGAGAGTGCCATCAAGATACATATTACTGACTGCATCTGAAAAACAAAAGCACGTGCAATTAGAACTGCAATAAAGGCTCCTGGCAATATCACAAGTGCGCGAGAAACCCTGAGCAACATTGCAACTTTACCAATGAACACACCATACTGCACCTTATTCTTGTCTTCAGGTACGGCCAATGAGTAGTTATTGTCAAACCATGAATCAATAGCCCCACTCTCTTGTGACGCAGCAAATCCCATTAAGATATAGACAAGAAGATAGTGACCAAATTGCGAGCTCTTCGAGATTGATGACACAATGAAAAATGCAATTGAGTAAGTCAGAAATGCTGAAGACAGAACCCATCTCTGCCCCACTAGGTCTCCGATAGTACCTGTGGGATAATCGAATAGAGTCTGCACGATTTTTTGTACCACAATTAGTAGACCAGCTAGCACTAAGCCGTTAATGTAGGATCCATTGCCCAGAGTTTCAGCGACAAAGATGAGATAGAATGTGGCAGAGATGCTTATTGCAGCGGTCATTGAGGTGGATAGACCTGCGAATGTGGCTGCTAGCCTAATGACTTCTGGTTTGTCATCTGATAGACCAAAGTAAGATGTGATTCTGCCCACGCGTATGACTCCGTTTCGTCTTTGATAAGCTTCCTCCTAATATGTGATGCCAAATTTCTCGACTTGCGGGCCTGGAACAACCTTGAATCGGTCGGTATCTTTAAGTGTGACACGCAAACATCTCGGATTCCAAGGCCGGTGTGAGAGACATTGAGTGACGACATCCCCGAACGAAGTGAAATAATACGGTCTACTATCATTACTGTTATTCTTACAGTGGTTCTGTTGAGTCTAGCATTAGCATTCTGGGCCTGGTCTGCTCCAGAGGTTATTGGCACAAGTCCAGTCGGCGCACTCAATGATATGAATCCATTTCTCGTTCTGATAATCGAGATACTTGTCATGTCTGGTGTCTTCATCTTTCTTACAATTACAGTCATTAATATCCGCTTATTCCTGACTCAGATTCGTGCAGGCTGGTTAGAGATAATTCTCCTTCTCATCGTAACCTTTGTGATGACATTCCTGATGTTCGAGTCTGGAGTGGCCATAGTGACGCTGCTGCTTTCTTTGGCATTTATAGTGTATCTCTACATGCTTCAAGAATAATCTGGCACAAAAGCCGCCACATGCACACCAGAAGCTTTATGAGTCTAGGTCAACGAAGGCCAGCTGAGCCTAAAATGCAATAATATGCCGAGGGCTGGCAAAGCAAAGGAGTTTGACAGTAACTAGTCGGAATTGCCAGGCGTTGCCCACTGTGAGGCTCTGGCTTCCGGATAGATACAGGTTGACTACTTGGAGGAAAACACCGTGTTTGGAATATCTGGTGCGGGGTATGATATGTCTACAAGCATTTTCAGCCCTGAAGGACGAATTTTCGCGGCAGAATATGCCAAGAAAGCAGTCGAGCAAGGAGCCACATCCATTGGAATCCTTGTGAATGAAGGAATTATACTACTCGCTGAAAAGAACATCAAGCCCCTTCAGGAGCCAGACAGCATAGAGAAACTCTCTAAGATTGATGAACACATTGGGGTAGCCACATCTGGTCTGATGGCAGATGCTCGGAAGCTGATTCAGGAGGCCAGAATTAAAGCTCAGTCATATTGGCTGACCTACGAGGAGCCAATTCCTGGAGAAGTGCTGGCTGAGCATATCTGTGACGTAAAGGCTCAGTTTACTCAAGGGGGTGGAGCAAGACCTTATGGTGTTGCTATGATCATTGGCTCAACAGATTATGATGATACGCCACGCCTTTTCGTGACTGATCCGGTGGGTACCTATTGGGGCTACTTGGCAGTAGTGATCGGTCGAGGGAGTGCTAGGGCAGGCGAATACCTAGAAAGCAAGTACGATCTGAGCAAGAAACAGACTCTTAATCAAGCCATTCAACTTGCCCTTGAAGCACTTCGTCAGGCCACAGAAACAGATCTCTCTGCTGATAATGTTGAGATTGCCAAGATTCCAGTGAGCACACGCAAATTCGAAAAGCTCAGCAGATCGGAAACAAAGGCCATTTTGAATCCCGCCAAGACTAAGAAGAATGATTAGGAGTGGAATGACGGTTGATGGGTTCAGGGAAGAAATCGGGTGAAAAGTGGCTTGACCTTGATGCTGTTGTTATTGCTATCCAAAAGGGCCACTTAAGATTCGAGCTCTTCGTTGACCCAGATCTGGCCTTTGAGTATAGAAGAGGTGCTGATATCCCGGTTCAAGACATCCTGAAGAGCTTTGACCTCTACGAAGATGCCAAGAGGGGTGAGCGTGCATCTGATGAACTTGCAGAAGAAGAGTTTGGAACCTCCGATGTATTTCAGATTGCATCTCAGATACTCAAGAATGGAGAGTTCAGACTGACTCATGAACAGCGTAATCAACTCGTGAAGGAGAAGACTGAAAGAATAATCGAGAGCATCTCGAAGCGCTCGATGAATCCACAGACAGGCCATCCACATCCTCCTGATCGAATCAGACAGGCTATGGAGGAAGCAAAAGTACGCGTTGACCCCTTCATAAGTGCCGATGAACAGATTCCTGGAATTGTAAAAGCACTCTTGGTGATAATCCCAATCTCATTTGAGAGTGTTAAGCTTCAGATTACACTTCCTGCAGCATTCTCAGGCAAAGGCTACAACGTGGTTGCTAAGGCTGGGCTAATCAAGTCCGAGGCATGGGCCCAGAATGGAGAGTGGTCTGGACTGGTTGAAATTCCTGCCTCGAAACGTCAGGAGCTTTATGATGACCTGAACAAGCTCTGTAAAGGACAAGTAAAGATAGAGACCGTTCGATAACGGCGATACATAGTACAAATTGATGATAATAATTTGAAATGAGGGAATACATTGGCAATATACTTTCAAAAACGAGAAGTAGTGGTCCCAGGACAATTACTGGCTGAGGGCAGATATCGTGCCTCTTTTGGGACCTATGATGACGGAGAGAGAATATACTCCGCATTGGTAGGCCTCGCTGAACTGCGTGGCAATACTGTGAAAGTGGTTGCACTTGAGGGGGTTTACATTCCTCGAGAGGGTGACCTAGTCCTCGGAACTATCACAATGGTGGCGGGGAATAATTGGAAGGTGGACATCGGAGGGCCATATCTGGCATCGCTTCATGCAAACAATGCACTACGAAGGCCATATGATGATGATATCAGCAGATACATGGACATAGGTGATGTTATTGCCGCTGAAGTAATCGCATTTGACAGGGTGACCGGACCTTTTCTTGGAATGAAGGGTAGAGGTCTACGGCGTCTGGATTCCGGCATGATTCTTGAAATCAGTCCGGCAAAGATTCCGCGTGTGATTGGAAGGCGAGGATCAATGATCAATATGATTCAGGATATTCTTCGAATCCAAACAATAGTTGGTCAAAACGGTCGGATTTGGATTAGAGCTTCCAACACAGAGGTCATGCGCCTAGCAATAAAGGCGTTCAAAATGATTGAAGCTCAGGCACACACATCAAAGCTCACAGACCGTGTGAAAACGATGCTTGAAGAAGAGATGGCGAATATTCATGGTGAAGAGCTGTCCGAAGATATGTTCGAGGAACCGACAGATATTGAGGATTCCAAGGAATCTGAAGATATTGCTGAGCCTGTTGAATTAGTAGAAGATGAGGACACGGCTGAAGGTGAGGAGCCCGTGAAACCCGAAAAATCCCCTAAGACTGAAGCAGTCGATGAGATCAAGGATGACTCACCTGAAGACGCCATAGAAGAAGAAACTGAGTCTGAAGAAACAGAAACAAAGGAGGAAGTGAGTGAATAATGAGTCCCGAAGTTAAACCCGACTCTTTGCTAAACGCTGAGGGCCTACGATTTGATGGAAGAAGGATTGACGAGCTAAGGCCAGTACAGATGGAGGTCGGAGTGCTCAAGACAGCCGACGGTTCAGCATCTATTAGGCAGGGCAAGACATACATCTTGGCCGCAGTTTATGGGCCGCGTGAGCTGCATCCCAGGCATTTAACACTGAATGACCGAGCATTTCTCAGAGTTGTCTACAGGATGGCTACGTTCTCCGTTCCTGACAGGAAGAGACCTGCACCATCTCGTCGAGAGCGGGAGATATCTATGGTCATTGCCAATGCGCTACAACCAGTGCTGTTCTTGGAACAGTATCCAAAAGCTGTGATCGATGTATTCATACAGGTCATCCAAGCTGATGGTGGTACTAGATGTGCCGCTATAAACGCAGCCTCACTTGCGTTAGCGGATGCTGGAATCCCAATGAGATCGCTTGTACCCTCTGTTGCTGTTGGAAAAGCGGAAGGCACACTTATTGTTGACCTAGGTGATGAAGAGGACAAATACGGTCAAGGCGATGTTCCACTAGCTATTCTTCCTGGCACAAATGAACTGACTCTGCTTCAGCAGGATGGTTCCTTCACACGTGAGGAACTCATGGAGGCAATGCAAATGGGAATCAATGCCTGCAAATATCTGCATGAACTGCAGAAAGACGCTCTGAAGCGATCCTACTCAAAGAAGGCACCTGAGGGCGAAGATGATGACGAAGAGATGGATGATTATGACGATGACCTTGAAACTGATCTCGGCGAAGCCGATATAATGGAGGATGAGTAGAATGACTGACTTTAGTTCGGAGATTATCAGTCACATTGATAGGGGCTTCGTTGCAGACCTCTTGAGTAAGGGTGAGAGGGTTGATGGACGAGCCTTTGATGAGTATAGAGAGATTACCATTGAGCCCAGTCCTGTGGCTGCCAAGGCAGAAGGTTCTGCGATTGTTCGCCTGGGTGATACTTCTGTTGTTGCTGGTGTGAAGGTACTTACAGGACCACCCTACCCAGACACCCCTGATGAAGGCGTTGTTATGGTCACTGCTGAGATGGCGCCTATGGCATCTCCTCTATTCGAGTTGGGTCCTCCAAAGGAGCCAGCTATAGAACTGGCCAGAATTGTTGACAGAGGAGTCCGTGAGTCTGAAACCATGGATGCCAAGGCATTATGCATTGAGCCAGGCAAACTGGTCTATATGGTCTTTGCAGATGTCTATACACTGGAATATGATGGCAACCTAATTGATGCATCCTCAATAGCTGTCAATGCAGCATTACTTGGAACCAAGTTTCCAGAGATCAAGTTGAAGGCTGGTGAGGAGGTTGCTACAGGCAAGGAGCTCACTCTACCCCTTCAGAATATGGCTATAGAGCATACTGTTGCTAAGATTGGAAACCACCTTGTCATTGATCCGGTGCTCAAAGAGGCAATGGTCATGGACTGTCGTTTGACCATGGCTGTAGACAAGAATGACAATTTCACTGCCATGCAGAAGGGTGGTGGAGCTGGTCCTATGTCTCTGGAGATGGTTGACCAGGCGATGGGAATGGCTCTTGACAGATCAAAAGAGATTCGGGAGCTCATCACCAGTACCATGAAGAATGCAGATTAGGCAATAAGGCGTGTCTTGGTCAGTCCGGGACACGTTTTTTTATCTTCACCGATAGATATGCTAATAAGCGAAATCGGTGGGCGACTGATAGACTCAGAGCGCCAAGATTAAACGCTCCATATGATCCCACAAGGAGATTACCGGTTTGGGAAGAAAGACAAAGAAAGTTGGCAGCACTGGAAGGTTCGGTGCCAGGTACGGTGCAAAGCTACGACGCAGAGTACTTGATATTGAAAGGCGTCGTGCGGATCCACAACGTTGTCCGTCCTGTGCCACAAGAGCACTAACTAGGGAGGCTGTTGGTCTTTGGAACTGCAAGAAGTGTGGTCTGAGCTTTGCTGGTGGTGCATATGTCCCATTTACTGATGCTGGCAAGGCTGCAAAACGTGCAATTGCACAGAGAGTTTCAGGTGACTTTCTTGCGCTGAGAGATGAAGATGAAGCTGTTGATCCTTCTGAGTTCCTCCCGAATATTGAGGAGGAGGCGCTCGTAGCGGTCACTACTAATGAGGACTCAGATGTTCCTGATGAGGAACCTGAGGGTAATGATTGAACGAATGAAGGGCAGTGAAACGCATTGCCCCAGGCACTGATCACCACCTCTCGAAAAACATCAAACCGAGTTCGTTCTTTTGTACGAGACCTCTGGTCAATTCTACCCGGTACCGAGAGGTTCAACCGAGGCGGAATGAACCTTGAGGAGCTGCGGTCAAGACTATTACAATCCGGTGCTAAGATTGCATTGGTCATTTCGATTTGGAAGGGCAATCCAAGGACTATCACGTTTCTCTATCCGACAGATGATGATGTCTTTGAGCTCAGAATCGAGAGCGCGACACTTAGAAGAGAGGTTTCAGACAATAAAGGACCAAGAATACACTCTGTCTACGGAGTGACCGTCGAAAAGAACTGCTCATTAGTTGCCCGAGAACTCGCATCCATTCTTGCATCAATATTGAGCGCTGATGTGAAAGACGAACCACACCCAGTCAATCTAGGTGAAGATGGAAATGGCATGGCTGAGATACGAGTGACCGATCTTCATGGCGGCAAACTCCTCTGGACATGCTATCATGCATGCAATGGGTCAGAGATAGGTCCACGTATTCGGGTTTCTGAGTTGCGGAGGGTGTCTTCTTGATAGAGCACGGACAGGCTGTCATTGAAATTCCCTTGGAGTCTGAGGAACTAGCTGAAATGATTCGCTCTGCAATAGAACCTGAAACTGACTCCGCTCCGTCAGATAGAGCACGCGCTGAGGTGTCGGTACGCGGGCCTATTCTGATCATCAAGGTTTCATCTAGTGATTTGACTTCACTGCGAGCTGCAATGAACTCCTATATCGCGTGGGTGTCGGCAAGCATTGATACAATCGATGGAGTCCTAGGCCAAAATCCTTAAGTCGCTTACCAGATGGCGCAGGCGAAGTAAACCTCTCATTCAGAGGGAGTAGATGCAGATGGCACAACAGATACCACCAGACCTTGAACATGAGATAATGAAGCTTGAAAATATGAGGCGGCAGTTTGAACAGCTAATGGCTGCCATCCAGACCAGACAGAACGAATTAAGAGAATCAGAGGTAACGCTTGAAGAGCTGAAGAAACATCCTGACGATGCGGTAACGTACAAGTCTGTTGGCCAGATTATGTTTCAGGTTGACAAAGCAAAGATTCAGGAAGAGCTGACGAACAGAGTTAGTGACCTCAGAATTTGGCTAGAGGCTAAGACAAAGGGCGCTGAAAAGGATAGGAAAGAGATTGACCAGCTGACAAAGAAAATTCAGCTTGATATTTCCAAACGAAACCTAAAGGTTCAGTGAATTGCATGAGTCCTACACCCACAGAGATTGGATTGCCCAGTCTCAATGACCAGCAGATAGAGAATCTGGCAGAGGAATGTGAGGATGAGATAACCAATTTCATACTCGGGAAGGTTCCCAAGAAGAGTATAGCGGAGATTTCTGTGAGTTGCGTTCTTGAGTTCGATGAAGAGCTCAGTATTGATGTTCAGCTTGATCTGGAACAAAGCTATGACACAGGACATCAACTTGATGAGGTTCTGGATGCTGCGACTAAATTCGGGACGGAGTGGCTGGAGAAGCGTCTGAAGGAGCTGAAGACTGATTGAACCTAAGGTCTCTTCTCGCTGAATCATCAAATCCATTATTCTTAGGTCATCAGAATGCTGATCCTGACGCAGTATGTTCGATGATTGCGATGAGAGCTCTATACTTGGCACTGCGTCCGGAGGGCAAGCCCACCCTCGTCTGTGATGATGTGAGCCGTTTGGCCAATCAGGTGTTAAGTCATTTCTCGCCAGATATTATCATCTCAGATTTTTCTGAGGATGTTCATGACCTTGTCATCATACTTGACACAAATAGTGCATTTCAGCTAGGTTCTCGATTGCGAACTCTTCTTACAGAACCTGCAAGAACCATAGCTATTGACCATCACGAAGTCAATCCTGAACTGTCATCAATTGCGGAGCATCAGATAGTAGATAGCAAAGCCTCTTCCACGTGCGAGATTGTTATTGGAATATACGCGGATCTAAGAATCCCCATTTCCTCCCTCATGGCCAATCTACTTCTTACAGGTATGCTATTTGATACTCGCCGCTTCTTCCATTCTGGTCGTGACTCCTTTCTTGTAGCTGTGAAACTCATAGATGCTGGAGCTGACTATGACTCCTGTGTTAGGTCTCTGGTTATCAAGCCTGATAGATCCGAGAGGATTGCAAGATTAAAGGCTGCGGGAAGACTGCAGGTGCATACTATGGATGACTGGATAGTTGTCACATCAAAGATTGGAGCTTATGAAGCAAGTGCATGCAGAGCATTGATTGAGATTGGGGCTGACGTAGCGATTGTTTCCGGAAAGCCATCGAAAGGTGTCGTTAGATTCAGTTCGCGGAGTACGCGTGAGTTCTCTTTGGAAACTGGTGTAAACCTCGGGACTGACGTAATGGAGCCTATTGGTGAGATAATAGGGGGCGAGGGAGGAGGTCATGCTAACGCAGCAGGAGCAAATGGGACGAAGAATAGAGGAGAAGGCATGTCAAAGGCAATTGAGCTTCTCCAGGTAGCAATAGAGAGAAATGCAAGAGAGCGATTGGGCTAGGAGGCATAAATCCATGGCCTTGGTACAGTTTGCAGATTTCAGCTTCAAGTACTTGGGAGCTGAATCTCTTGCTCTTCGTAAGGTCAGTGCATCTGTCAGTGAAGGTGAATATGTAGTCATCACCGGGCCATCTGGGTGTGGAAAGACGACTCTCTGTCGAACCGTTAATGGACTTGTGCCACACTTTCATAGAGGATACATTGCAGGAAACGTGTTCATTGATGGTCAAAATACTAGGGATGCAACTGTAGCTCGGTTGGCATCAGTAGTCGGCCTTGTCTTTCAGAATCCAGCTAACCAGCTGGTCACTTTGAACGTGGAAAAGGAGATTGCGTTTGGTCCTGAGAATCTTGGAGTCGCGCCTGAAGAGATCAGACAACGAGTTGAAGAAATCATTGATTTACTCAATCTTGAACATCTTCGTGAGAAACATCCTCACGAAATGAGCGGGGGCGAGCAGCAACGTGTTGCCATGGGTGCCACTCTTGCACTAAAACCGAAGGTACTAGTCGCAGATGAGCCTACCTCAAACCTGGACCCGAAAAGCGCGGAGTTGATTCTAGATATTATTGCCAATCTCAACAAGCGGAATGGGATGACCGTCATTCTCGTTGAGCATAGACTAGATCTTGTGGCAAAAGATGCATCTAGAATCATTCTGATGGATAAAGGGCAGATTGTAGCTGATGGTGTTCCACGGGACGTCCTATCAATGGATATCTCAAGTGAGATCGGAGTAGGTATTCCCAAGGCAACTCAGATCTACAAGCGCCTACACGCAAAAGGTATTGAGCTAAGTCAAGTACCTCTAACTGGGGAAGAGCTCGCATTGCTTGTCGGGGAGGCGAATCGTCCATGATAATGCTAGAGGACGTTCATTTCGCCTATGATGGCATCTATACTGCCCTCCAAGGAGTATCTCTGCAGATAGAAAGGGGCGAACGCGTTGCTATCATGGGCACCAACGGAGCGGGCAAGACGACACTGGTCAAACATATGAATGGTCTTCTTCGACCGCAGCATGGAAGGGTCATTGTCGATGGAGCTGATGCGAAGAACCTCTCCATTGCCGAACTCTCTAGAATTGTGGGCCTTGTGTGGCAGAACCCGGATCACCAGCTGTTTCTTGACAGTGTAAGGAAGGAGATCGAGTTTGGACTGAAGAACTTGGGCTTTACCCCTGAGGAGGCGGATGAGCAATGCGCTCAGACCCTGAAAAACCTCGGACTGGACGGATTAGCAGAGAGGTCTCCGTTTGCCCTTTCGGGAGGCGAACGCAAAAGAGTAGCCCTTGCGACAGTGCTAGCTACTGAGCCGCAGGTCCTTGCATTGGATGAACCAACCATTGGTCAGGATGCGCATCAGAAAGAGCTATTGGCACGAATGCTAATTGACCTCAATGACCGAGGCTGCACAGTGATAGTAGTGACTCACGACATTGAGTTCGTGATAGAGCACTTCCCCAGAACCATAGCAATGGCTGAAGGAAGGATAGTAGCAGACGGCTCTACAAGCTCGGTCTTAAGCAATGAAGATGTCCTAGAGAGATGTTCGCTGACTCTCCCACAGCTAACAGTAGCTGCAAGAGCGCTTCACAAGGCCTTTCCACAGGTGTCAGAACGACTAACACTGCTATCACAGTTAGAGGATGCTGTTTCTGGAATACTTGGAGGTGCGCAATGATGTCATTCCTAGAGGTATTCCAGTATACTCGTCAAGACTCAGTGGTTCATAATCTTGACCCCCGTTCCAAGATGATGCTGGCGTTCACACTTGCTGCGATATCTCTTCTTTTCCTGAACATTATTCCTTTGATGATCATTCTCATGGCAATGTTACCACTTCTTACAGCAGCCAAGTCGCTTCGAAGATGGGCTCGCAGCATGAAAGGGATGTCATACCTGTTGCTCTTCATCATCATCTTCAACACTCTTCTTTCAACAGTATCAAATCCATTCTCCCACTCAATAGCATTAGCCATCCGGCTCCTTGCATTGATGACGTCCTTCTCTATCTTTTTTTTGACAGTACATCCTGACCAACTGGCTCAAGCCCTTATTCAGATGCGGGTTCGTTTCGAGTTTGCATTTGCCATGAGCATGGCTATGAGATATGTTCCCACACTCGGGCAGGAGGCCTATGCAATAATGGATGCGCAGAAGGCGCGTGGAGTTGAATTGGACAAGGGTAACGTTTTGAAACGTATTCGAAACATAGTACCAATCATAGTTCCCCTTATCATTGTGTCAATACGAAGGGCCTTGTCCGTGGCTGAGAGCATGGAATCAAGAGGATTTGGAGCAAGTGAGAATAGAACATACATGGAACTCCTCAAGTTCCGCAGAAGGGACTGGGCGGTCCTCTTTGTATCAATTCTGTTATTAGTCGGCAGCATCTATACTAGACTTTTCGTTCCATTGCCTATTTGGATGTTGTTTCAACTGCCCTTTTAGTTCTCCATGGTCCATATGGAGTTTATTTATCTAATGCCGGAAGCACTTACTAAGGTGCTTCAATAGGTGAGGAGCATGTCTGGGAAAAAGTCGGCTAAACTCACGAAAAGGAAGAAGTATACAGTCAAAAACCTAGTCGCTGACCTAAAGAAGATAGGATGTACTCCTAGAGTCCTTGACAACATCGGCCGCGAATTAGTGTATTTTGAATGGAGTCAAGCTCAGCACTTGCTAGGCGAAGATCATCCAGTTACATTGCATCTAAAAACACTTCTTGATTTCATGCAAGGCGGTTGCGAAAACCAACTGGTTGCTGGTGAACTGTGGCGAGCTGCTGATACCCCTCAAGCTGCGCTCAATAACTCAATTAAAGGCGCGCCAGGAGAATTTCTCTCCTATCAATTTGTGCGTTCTCCAGAACTCATTCATGGAATTCTTGAAGCGGCCGAGAAGGAACGCAAGATGGAAATCAAAACATTCAAGCAAATTGAGAAGGGTGTTAGACAGGAAATCAAGGCCGATCCAGAGAACCCTGATCTCTGGAATAAACTACGTCTTCTGCTTTGGATTCTTGGCAAGCATAAGGAGTCCAGTGAAGCCTTCAAGAAGGCGAAGCAGCTCGGCTGGGACAGCTCCACAAGTGCCTTTGTGGCTCTATAGGCACCTCCAGGTCTATTCTCGCAAGAACTGATCTATCTCGATTGGCTGTATCTCATGCAGAAAGGACTGAAATTCTAAGATTCTACTTTCCGGATCTGCTGCATAAAACTGGTATATCTTGTAGTTATCGTTCTCTGCAGGCGAGGTTGTAGAAATGTCCTCTAATTGAGCATACATCTTATCTACGTCTTCCTTTGTTTCAAAGAAGAGGGTAATCACTCCCTCGGTCTCAGCCACATCTTTCTGGCAGAATCCAAGTAGTAGATTTCCATGATTTAGAATTGTACATCCTTTCTGCTGAAGCCACACAACCATGTCCAACCTTTCTGTATAGAACTGAACGGTTTCATCTAGATTCTTAGTTCGAAAGAATATGATTCCGGGTATCTCTATCACTCCTTATATTCGATATTCTTCTCTGCTGAGCTTCTTCTCATTCCAGATGATAAATCCAGGGATGAACGATACAATCATTGGGAAGTGTTAGGACCATCAAGATGACAACAAATGACCGGACTCCTACATCTGATGAGGCACGCGGAAACTGCGATTGATCATAGCGTTCCAGTCCATGAATGGCAACTGACAGAGGAAGGACTTCGCCATGTGGAGAATCTCGCATCCATGGGCATCTTTGATTCTATCGACAGTATCATCTCATCCACTGAACCGAAAGCATTGCAGACAGCGATGCCTTTTGCCGATAGGCTCGGAATAGGAGTTGAAAGATATCCAGAACTTAGAGAGCTGGACAGAGGAAAAGGAGGATTGCTCTCCAATGCCGAATATCTGCATTCCGTGGAAGGTCTTCTGAACAGACATCATGCAGTTCCTGGTTGGGAGTTTAGGGACACTGCCATGGCTCGTTTTCAAACTGGTTTGAGGAAGATCATGGACAAAGGTGGCTTCAAAGAAGCGCTCCTCATCTCTCATGGCATTGTCCTATCAATGCATTTTGCTAGTCTTTTGGGATTTGAGGAAGTGTTCTCTAGGTGGCAGAGATTGAGATTCTGTGCATGGGGGACCATTCAGGGGACTACGGTTATCAAAGACATAATCTAAAATGCCTGTTTCCGAACCAACAGATTCGGAATCCTGCGATTTTCATCTGTAAGAGCGCACAAACAGGAATCTGGTATCTCCCGAGCATAGATATTCTTTCTATGAATTGTCTTTTCATGGGAATAGAGATGACGGACTCCTCAGAACTGAAAAGGAGATACGAACAGATCGTTGAAACTCCAAAGACTGAGTTGAGTTACAATGAGCATGGTGAATCGGTGGTAATACTCTGCCAATCTGAATGGGTTCGTATCCTCGTGCTTCAGTTTCAGGATCCTGCCAATCTAGTTTCAATTGAGGTTGAATTGTCACTTCCCGCGCGAAGTACAACGGTGTCATCAGGTGTGCAGGAAAATAGTGATTTGGAAAAAGCAGAACGTGAAACAAAGAAACTCGCTAATCAGGTTATAGAGCATCTTCGCTACATGACTCTTCTTCAAGATGAGGGGTTCACTCTTGATCTTATTGGGCAGGAGTGTCTCTGGACTGCGTCAATAAACCTTCAGGAATCCCCCAGTCAGGAATTCTTCGAATTGCTAAGCCCTCCTTCTAAATGTGTTCCATGGAGTGCTGAGAGTTCTGTCATCTCCCCATTCAGATATTCATTGTAAAGTGTAAGGTGGTTAATGATGTCTATGGAATTGCCGATGAGTGCCTTAATTGTACTTGACTTTCTAACCAAGAAAGGACCTCACTCACCCAAAGTGATAAGCAAGAAGGCCAACCTTCCACTTAGGACGGTTTCCTTTGCGCTGCGCCATTTGCGAAAGGGTCAGCTCTGTCGCAGAATCCCTAATCTCAGTGACATGCGTCAGCCTCTCTATATGGCCGACAGTGACAGAGCACGAGCAGTCTTTCTTAGGTACGGGAAAATCCCAATTTAGGCTCAACATGAATCTTAGTTGAGATTCGCACACCTGCTAAAGTAGGTGAATCGTTCCAGGTTGGGGTTCTCTTCCCTTTTTCCAGTCGACTTTTCTATCAATTTCTAGGAGCATTTATTCACTTACTAAAAGACGACTTGTTTATAGAGGAAGTACCTATTGAAACCTGCATATCAGGACGTGATAGTGTGACAATCGATGTTTCCAAAGTGATGGATATTAAGCTCCCTCCAGAACTGCCCCCAGATCCTGAGTTTAATGCGCAATACAGAAGAGCCCCGAACAGAGGTTACGATCTATCTGAAGGCGACACCGTGATTGCACTCAAGAACGCTCTAAGATATATTCCAACAAATCTTCATGAAGCGCTTGCCCCCGAGTTTTTGGATGAGTTGATGACTAAAGGGAGAATCTACGGATACCGGTATCGTCCTCAAGGTGCTATCAAGGCGCTACCAATTGATCAATACAAGGGTATCTTGGAAGCCAGAGCCCTTCAGCTCATGATTGATAACAACTTGGACTTTGATGTTGCATTATATCCCTATGAGCTTGTGACCTACGGAGAGAGCGGACAGGTCTGTCAGAATTGGATGCAGTATAGGCTCATCAAGCAGTACTTGGAAGTGATGACGGATGAACAGACGCTTGTAGTCAGTTCAGGCCACCCGGTCGGCTTATTTCCTTCGAATAAGCATGCTCCTCGCGTAATCTCAACGAATGGGCTTATGATTGGATTGTATGACACTCCTGAAGGGTTTCATAAAGCCGCAGCGATGGGCGTGGCTAATTACGGGCAGATGACAGCAGGAGGTTGGATGTATATTGGGCCGCAGGGCATAGTCCATGGCACATACCTCACATTGCTCAATGCAGGACGGTTATACCTAGGAATACCGAAAGATGAGGACCTTCGTGGTCGGACCTTTCTGACATCAGGTCTAGGAGGGATGAGCGGTGCTCAGGCTAAAGCAGTTGAGATTGCAGGCGGCATTGGAATTATTGCTGAAGTTGACAAGAGCCGCATTGACACTCGACATGATCAGAGATGGCTCAGCAAACACTCTTTCGATTTAGTTGAGATCTTTGATTGGGTCCAAGAATACAAGGAGAAGAACGAACCCGTTTCTATTGGCTATCATGGCAATGTTGTTGATTTATGGAAATATGTTGTTGACAACGAGATTTCAATTGACCTTTCTTCAGACCAGACCTCATGTCATGATGTCTACAATGGTGGATATACTCCACAGGGATTGACCTTTGAACAAGGGCGTGAGGTTCTAAGGAGTGATCGAGCAGAATTTCGGGCACTTGCTGACAAATCACTTAGTCTGCAATTCGAACTCATCCAAGAAATGACAAAGCGTGGCACCTTCTTCTGGGACTATGGCAATAGTTTCATGAAGGCTGTATTTGACGCGGGCGTTACTGAAATCGCCAGGAATGGAAAGAATCCTGACGATGGCTTTATTTTCCCCTCTTATGTCGAGGACATAATGGGCCCACTCTGCT
>JBHLQK010000013.1:0-27285 GCA_048884925.1 Candidatus Thorarchaeota archaeon | reverse complement strand
TATCTCGCCTTGATACCAGCTTCCACAAGATACTCCGACAACATCTCAGCAGTCTTCTTAGTAAGAGTAGTCACCAGCACTCGATCGTGGTCAGCAGTTGTCTTCTTTATCTCCCCAAGCAAGTGATCGACCTGACCTACTACTGGTTTCACTGTTATATCTGGGTCCAAGAGTCCTGTGGGCCGAAGAAGCTGTTCAACGATCTGCCCACTCACCTTTCGCTCGAAAGCGCTAGGAGTTGCGCTCGTGTATACAACATGCTTCATGTACTTCTCAAACTCGCTGAACTTCAATGGTCGGTTGTCAAACGCGGATGGCAGTCTGAAGCCATAGTCAACTAGATTCTGTTTACGAGAGAGGTCTCCATTGTGCATACCTCGAACTTGGGGGATCGTCATGTGTGACTCGTCAATAATCATCAAGAAGTCTTCTGGGAAGTAGTCCAGCAACGTGTAGGGCTTCTCTCCCTTTTTGCGTCCATCAATATATCGCGAGTAGTTCTCAATTCCCTGGGTTCGTCCAGTTTCTCTCATCATCTCGATGTCGTACAGGGTTCGCCGTTTTAGACGGTCAGCTTCGACTAGCTTGCCTTGTTTCCTGAACCACTCTACTCGTTCATGCATCTCCTGCTCAATCGTGTCTAGAGATTCAACGATACGCTCATAGCGGGCAATGTGATGCCGAGCTGGAAACAGCTCTATCCACTTCATGCTCTCTAGACGGCGGGAGGTCAGAGCTTCGAGAACTGATATCCTCTCAACAACATCGCCATCAAGTTCAATCCTGATGTTATTCCGTGATGCGGATGGACAGACATCAATCACATCACCACGAACACGAAACGAACCCGGCTTTACCTCCATGTCATTCCGGTCATACTGCATGGCAACAAGACGCTCAAGCAGGCTTCG
Source organism: Candidatus Thorarchaeota archaeon (assembly GCA_048884925.1). GTDB lineage: Archaea > Asgardarchaeota > Thorarchaeia > Thorarchaeales > Thorarchaeaceae > SMTZ1-83. The sequence goes on along the minus strand of JBHLQK010000013.1, from coordinate 26,374 downwards.
TCTATCAATCTCCTTGCCTACTTCCACCATCATTCTGAAGTAGTCATACTCAGAGGGATTGCCAACTCCGTAGATGCATGACACCGAAGCGACTACAATGACGTCTTCTCGAGACCTCAGAGAATGCGTTGCAGAGTGGCGTAGGCGTTCAATCTCCTCATTGATGTCAGACTCTTTCTCGATATACATGTCCTTTGATGGAACATAAGCCTCGGGTTGATAGTAATCGTAATAGGAAACGAAGTATTCCACAGCTGCGTCTGGGAAGAACTGCCGGTATTCTGAAGCCAACTGCGCAGCCAGAGTCTTGTTATGAGAAATGACCAGAGTTGGTGTGTTGTACTTCTCGATGACATTCGCCATGGTGAAAGTCTTGCCGCTCCCCGTAACGCCAAGAAGTGTCTGATGCTGTAGACCACTCTCTAGACCCTCCACTAGTTTTTCTATTGCCTGTGGCTGATCGCCTGTAGGCTCAAAAGGGGCCTCAAGTTTGAACTCTGCCATCTGCTCGGACCTCTCGTCAGTGTCGCTCACACCTGACTACAAGTAACTCTTTGGATTTGTGCTATGCCTCGACAACATCTGAACGACTCATCCTTCTACTAGGAGTTTATCGTCCAGATGGGTTCGGTCGATGAAACATCAACATCTGAGGGAGATGGTCGAAAGTATCAGGTGAAGCACTGGTGCAAAACTATGAAGGTCGATATATCAATAACACTCGGAATCTCCGAGTCTACTCGGGAAGCTCTTCTATGACAGATTTAATCGTTTTCCTATATTCTCTGAACGCCTTGCGACCGGATTCAGTCAGACTCAGAGTTGTTCGAGGTTTCTTATCAACAAACTCTTTCTCCACCAAAACATAGCCTGCCTTCTCAAGCCTTGCTAGATGGGATGAGAGGTTTCCCCAAGTGAAGCCAAGCTGCTTCATGAGAAATGTATAGTCAGCAGACTCCACAACATATAGCTGAGCCATTATCTTCAGTCTTGAGGGTTCGTGAATGACTCTGTCGATCTCTAGATCTGCATCAGGTTCATTCTTCTTGCTCAATACCCACGTCCTCCAGGTCCAAAATCGGATACTTGCGAGTGAATCGAACCATGCTCGTAACGCCCGCCAACGTAAGTATCCCTCCTGAGAATAGCATAAACAGGGTCATCCTATCAGCAGGGTGGGGAAACGGAATCAGGAAGAGCAACACACCGAGAATAAGAGTCGAAATGCCAAAGGCATAATATCTTTTCAGACCGGATCTTTCAACAAGATATGCAGAAGGCCACAGGAAGACGACGCCTAGTAATAGAGGGGCCCATGTTGCAATGAGAATGACCACCTCATAATCAGCTCTGGTTGAGATGACTGCCGCAGATATTGCTATTATGGCAATAATCGCGAAGGCAATCCAACCAGGAGTGGATGGAATCTCACTCTCTTCCTTAAGCTTCACTCGTCCAATTCGAGGATAGGTATACTTCTCTTTGATTCGTTCAGTAACTGCAACCTGGAAGATTATGATAAGAGCTATGTAAGCAGCAAAGCTACTCGACACCAGGAGCATGCCTATTGCCATTATCATTAGGCCCATCCAGAACTCGGTAAGCCCGTCTTGATTCGCAGTCCTGAATGTTGCTTGTTCCAGTTTCACCAGATCGATTTCTTCGTTCATTGTTATCATCCAATTGCACAATGTACTTTGCAATGCAAAGAACTTTGTGTTGATATAAAGCTTCGTATAAACGCTATTTCAAGCACAGATAATGAAACAGGTGAAGAAACCCATTAGTAATCCATGATTTTCCACTCATTAGTATGTATCACACGGAAAACACAGCTTCTCAAGTGCAATATTTCATCACTAATCTCGCAGAGTTGCATGAATTGAATATGCTTAGGAGGCAATACGATGGTCTTGAGATGCAGCAGATGCGGCTCAACTGACAATGTTCAGCTCATATACGACTCTTTCTCTGAAGAAGGCAAGTACAGATGCCGCGCATGTGTAAACCAGCGCTTCACGCATGGGTCGCACGTAGTTAAGTTCACTGACATGTCGCACCCACTTCGTCCAGCCTACTACATGAACTTGAAGTCGGAGGAGGATTTGGACTTGGTGATGACTCTAGGGAAACGGGCTCAGATATTCAAGGCGAAGGGTTTCGAGGCGAGCTTCTTCATGGCACATGAAAAAGGAAGACACATTGGACTAGTTTCGATGTCCTTGGGACAGATGGACAGCATCATCCAGCTTCGCGGGCACGTGGATAAATTGAGAATGTGGATGGAAACATCCAGCGTAATTGAAAAAGAAAGGCTTCGCAATGACCCATCAGATGATGACGACATGCCAGCTCTATTCTCTCCAATAAATCCTCCAAAGCCAGCAATGTAGAGACCGCCAATATCAAATGAGTAGAATTGGTATGGTCATCAGTAACACATATTCTTGGCGGCTTCAAGGGATTGTGCTGCAATGATTGAGAACGAGCTCTCACGAAAACACGAAGATAGAATCAATGCTATGAAGAGAGATAGTACACTAAGAGATCTCCCATATGGAGATAGCATTGTCTTTCCAGATGAGGAGAGGCATTTTCTTGTCGTGGGATTGGGAGACCGTGTGGTTGTACGAGAACTCTGCGAGTATCCAATAAGCTGGGACACAAAAAACATGCTGGCAATTGCTGTTGCGGCAGTCGAACGATTAAAGGATGCACCTGATTCTCTATGGAAACATAGAGCACAGATTAATTGTCTACTAGACCTCCGAGTGTATTTACCAATGTATCGGGGCCTCGACTCGAGTATTGTGCCAGTACTTCGCGCGGGTCTAGCTGAATCAGACTATGCCAGGTTCAGGACGTATATTCGAGTTGAACTCATCAAGCAATTGAAAGAACAGGTGAAAGGGGGAGGGCCTACGCATTTCTTTGAAATCAATGAGATGTTGGAGATACCAGAACTCGCGGTGCATGTGCCCAAAATTCTCGAGTTGCGGAAGAGAGAGATTCAGGGAGTAACGCTGGTTGACAGGAATGGTGTAATAGACCTAAGACCGATAATTATGACAGCATGGGGATTTGAGCTAGTACAAGCACTAGGTCTCGGACTTGAAACCAACTCGGAGGGTTGTGATGCTATACAGAGAAAGCTGCTCGAGCTTGAACTAAGTGTTAACATCTCAAAAAACCAGGCACATAATCCCACTCCAGTGAATATGGGTGTGGGACTCAGTCAATACATCCAATCCCTTTTCAAGTAGGAGATTTCTTGTATCTTTGGTCACGTATTTACGGAAACTCTAATTGCTGCATTATCCATCGGATTTCAACTGCCTTAGTTTGGAGTAGAAGTGATGTCTGAGGTCGAGCTACTGTTCACAACATCTGCAGGTTGGTAACGATATCTTCCTCTAAAGCGAGAGGAGAATACGCTTGATGTTATTGCATCAGAACAAGATATCAGAGCAATTGACCTTGAACCCCTGAGAATGTTTCATGATGTGAGAAGTGTGCTAAATGTGGATCAGACATAGACTCCTCAGTCAAGTCTTCCCCCCTGAGTGCGGAGTGTTTCTTCTCTGAGATAGGCAAAAAGAAGTCAAGGGGATTTGGAAATCCCCCTATGCGTCCCAATTATACCTAAGGGTCAGGGTGATATCGACATCCCAGACATCTGTCTTGCTGGATGCCTCAAACCAAATGACCCACGTGTATGATGATGCGTAGTTGTAAAGGTCGATGAACTGGTCAGTGGGATTTGAGTAAGTTCCCTCGTCAACCAGATAAGTCGACAGGTCACCCCACGTAGGTGCAGCATCAACAGTGCTAACACTAGTTTCATACACTGCAATATGGATTGATATCACTACACTGTCGGTTCCAGTGTCCCGCACGTAAACGTCAAAAAGCAAGTCAGGCACAATAGTTGTTTGGACTTCACTTGACGAAACCGAGAACCCTCCACGGTAGTAGGTGGGAGAAAGATCGATGTCTTGACTCTGGTAATCCGCAATCTCCCTCTCGTCATGGCCGCCGTTGCCACCAAGTCCCGAAAACAGCACTATAACAACACCAGCTACAACAACGACAGCAATGATCAAAACAACAATCAAGGTCGTCCCGCATCCACGACCCTTCTTGGGTGGAGCAGATGGCGCTTGATAATCATCAGGCGGTAATGGTATTTCAGTCAAAGTTCATTCTCCTGTGAAATGTACAAGGATTTCTACTGTGCTGACCCTCTTATTACGGTTTTCGCGTTATCCTATAAAGATAGCAGAATCACCATCCATCAATCGCAAATGAGAAAAATTTCTTGAATCGATCTGCGAAATCACCTAGTATAATGATATGATGATTTGCCAGCGATTCTTCTAGGAAATAGGTCACAGGTTCGGTTAGCTTTACACGTATCTGAGTTCTGCATCCAGTTAAATTCTCAAGATTCTCAACGATTTCTCCACTGGAAACCCAATATCGGGCGAGATCATCACCTGATACCTTCAGAACAGTGATGGGTTGAAAGTCGATTGTCCCTCTTACACCTAGACTCATTCCAGTTTCGAAATGCGTCATTATCCTGTAATCTGTAGTGAGTGAGGTAGGGATGGTGCAGTGTGCAAATGTAGCGATATTGGATATGATGTCTATATCAGAAACATTGGCCATGAAGACAGGTTTTCCAGCTACGTGTTTCGCTATTAGCATAGTGAAAGTAGAAGGTATATCACCCTCACAGCCGGCAACGAAGTGCTCTCGCTCATTGAGAGTGGAGAGTGCATAACATCCAGAGATCTTTGTCTGCATTAGAAGATCGAAGCATTCGATTGTCACCGCATCAAGCTCATTAGAATCTACAATCTCAGACACTTGCTGAGCAACTCTTGCAGCCTTCTCAACCTCCTCGTCCGGAATATCAGTGCAAGACGCACTGCTTAGGAATCCTTTGAGTTGGGTCTCTGATTCTTCACTCAGTTTGGGAGCTATATTGTCCAGTAAGATATCCATAGGATGAGATTCGATAGTCAGTCCCCAACGATTCTTCACAGCAGCAACATTTACGCTGGAGGCAATCAACCAATGGGATGGCTTTCCGATAATTCCTAGCTTGCTTTTTCCAATCCTTTCAGCTATGGCGGCAAATTGAACTCGAGTCTTTAGCTGCTCAGCCAGCCTGTCTAATGACCCATGAATTATCCTGGATTTGAATCCTTGTTGTTCCAGAGATGCGCGAGTCTCCATAGCAGCGGGCAGGGAGTTGTTGAGGTCATGACTCAGAAGAAAAATGGGAGAGCGCAAATCTGCTTTTTTGACAAAGCCTTCAATGAGATTCTCTGATCCACCAGAACCAACTAGAATGTAAATCAGTCCTCTGGTAAGTCCTGGCTCTGTCTGCTGCAAAACAGCGTAGTCTTCTGGCCTCAGAATCTCGACACCATTAATTCTCAACTTCTTAGTTAAACCATCTCGGAGAATCTCTGGAGTTATTGGAGAGAAGAAAGGTATGATGATGATCGACATGGATTACACTGGCAGAGAGGCACCATATTAGTGTGAGGTGCGGATGCTACAGAGGATTCCTTGCATGCGCCAAGGCATCAATGACCTCGTCATCAGGGGCATCGTACCAATTCTCGTAGGCATTTGCCACTGCGAAAACGAAGCCTGATTCCACCCGTGGACAAATGAAACGGTCAACTACCGGGCTAATCTTTGAAGCTGCACTTGATGACGATGTAGGAACAGCGACTGTTATGCTAGTAGGATGCGACTCACGGACTGATTGGATGGCCGCAAGCATTGTATAGCCGGAGGCAAGTCCATCATCTACAAGGATAATATGTCGTCCCCGGGGATTAAAGAAACCAGCCAAACCCGCGTACGCCTTTCGTCTGTCCTCAATCTGTTTTTCAGTCCTGCTTCGAACAGTTGTGATGTCATTCTCAGTGAGACCGATGCGCTGCACAAGGGCATCGTTTAGAATCATTGTACCAAGGGATGTCAAGGATCCAAACCCCGCCTCAGGATTGTGGGGTATCTGCAATTTCCTCACTATTATGACATCCAAATCAGCGTCCAGCGCTTTGGCTATGGGAAGTGCTACTGCCACTCCACCATTAGGGATTGCAAGAACAACGGGAGCGCTAATCCACTTAACTGTCATCAACTCTTCCGCCAGTATGTGACCTGCATGAGTGCGGTCACGGTACGACCAGGACACTCATTCACCCCTACTCAGTTATTGAGCAATGGTATCACTTAGCCATTGCGATGAGAATCAAACAATGAAGCTTTATGGCGAGTTATTTATGCAATGCGTGAGCGAGTCCCATAGCTTCTGATTATTCGGGACTATCAACAGCAATCGACTTATCAGTTCGACAGCTTCGTGAAATGCACCTCTTCGCATGTAAAGAATCGCCAGCTGGTGCATGCTATGAGTGCTCCACGGCTTAAGCTCGAGTGACATCCGGTAAGCTCGTTCCGCCTCTCCATCTCGGCTCAATCGGAAGAACAGGTCTCCCCATATCCTCCAAGTCCAAGCAACTCCGGTATCTATCTCCAACGACCGCTCGATAGCATCTTCAGCCATAGCGTAGTCCCCATTCATCATGTAGACCAAAGCAAAGGCATTCCAGAAAGCTGGATTCTTTGGCTCCAACATCATTGAATTTAGGCAACCACGCTCAGCTGATGCCTCATCCAATATAGCACCAACATCCCTGGTTTTTTCGACATCCACTTGCGAACTACTTACTGACATTAACGCATGAATCGTCTTGATGTAGTCTGTCAACTCCGCTACGGACTTCGCATCAGCTTCAGACATCCCGCATTCACCACAGGTTTCACTCTAGGGTCCATCGTACCCGGTTTTGGCCCACTCAAAAGCCAGTACCCAGTCGAACTGCCTCTTAGTCTTCTGTTTGGCCCTCTTTTCCGAGGCCCTATTCTTCTTCCTTTTTGACATCTGCAGTCTTGCTCCCATCAGTCAGTTGCCTTGCTTCGACTGATGCATATGGTATTGGCAGAAGCGAATTTGGCATTACTGTTGCAAACATGTTTACCTTATGAGTAGCCCAATACCTAAACGAGCGTTATTCATCACCCCCCTCAATGAAATAGTGGTTATGGATGACTTTTGACATCATTAAAATGATTTGTGCACATATTGGCGCTCTGAATGAGTAAATTATGTCTAAGAATTTAGGATCGAAGGTCTCTTCCGATGACAAAGATTATACCAAGACCTGCCAGCGCTGCTATGCCAGCTATTAGCAGAGTGAGATCCATTACTCCAGCTGGTTGCGGGATTGTGGTCGGACTTGGTGTAGGACTACTAGGGGGACCAGTCGGAGTTGTGGTAGAGCTAGTAGGTGGAGTAGGTGTGGGCGTATAGTCCGATAAATATGCGAACTCATACCTGTCCACCACGAAACCAACACCACTGACACCAGAGGCGGAAATCGGGTTTACACTTAATCGAGCAGTATCTCCAGCCACCCACGGAGACCAGAAGTTACGGACATCAGAAAAACGAATATCTTCTACCACACGACCAGCACTGTCTGTTAGGAGGGTCTGCGAACCGTCATTTGTACTCAAACTGATGAAGTGCAACCTAATCATTGCAGCGTAATCGTAGTTGAAATCCCATGCAACGGCTTTGATTACTACAGGGCCTTTTGAGTCAAAACTGATTGATGGATTTAGAGTCACTTCAGAAGTATTGCTGGGAGCAGCTATCAAGTCCCTCGTGAAATAGACCGTATCCTGATAGAAGGAAAGCCTGAAAGCAGCCGTTATGAAACCTGAATGTAGGCGCTCAAGCAGCATGTAGCTGTAACTAAAATCGCCTTCGTCCAAATGAGTCATAGTGTGCCAAGATCGCCCATCAAAGAATGAAACTGAGAGCGCAGTGCGGCCTGTCGAGTCCTCGAGGTCTATCAATACATTCACCATACGATTGTACTCATAGTTACTGATACTGATAGCCGTCGATACTATTGGATCATCTTGTGTGATAGTCACATTCTCGAGGGTTTTTGGCGCTTCACTGAGGACCTCTACTCCCGTCGAGGTGACCAGGACAATATCCTCAACTCTTACAGCCCATCCATCATCGAAGAAGAGATTAGGTTCCAAGGCAAGTACCTGGCCAATTTGAAGCTTAGTTGCTCCAGCCCCTTGATATAAGGTTGGATACTCATGGACGTAGAATCCAACTCCATGTCCCCAGTATGGATAGAAGGAAACACCCTCGACTCCAATGTAATCGGACAACTCCGCTCTAACTATTGCATCTAGTTCTCCAATGGTGACTCCAGGCGATATTGCGGCAATTGCTGCTTCCTCTGCGGCAAGCACTGCGGAATACGCATCACGCATTTCTTGCGTCGCACTCTCAAAGAAATAGGTCCGAGTGACATCAGCACTGTGGTTCTCATATTTGCAGCCCATATCAATCATAACAATTGGTTCGGTGGCTGGATTAATTACATGCTCATAGTCGTCGTTCGGGTTACCGTGCGGCTCCTTGAGCTCTGGGCCGGACATTGTAAGGGTGGCAAAAGCAAGAGGACCATCTGCCCCCTCTGCACGCATAATTGCCTCGAGATGTTTCGACACATCCCGCTGAGTGATTGGTTCGGCATATGCACGCCTCAGGAAGTTTCTAGCTTCATTCTGTGCAATAGATGTGATTTGTGCAGCCGCTGCTGCTCGGTCTGCGACAGTTCCAATTTGCGCCTTTGCGGGAATACTCTGAGGTGCATCCGCATATTGAGATACGATTGATCCTGACAGTACGGGAAGAAAAAGTGCTGCAAGCACCCAGACAGCCACAACCCATTTCTTCAGAGCTACCCACCAAGACGAATGAAAATGAGAAAGATTGTAATGAATTATACTGATTGAGCATTGGAGCCTTGGACATCCAATAGGAGTCCGGAATTACACAATCCAGCTAAAATAAGAGAAAGCTTCACCTCAAGCCAAAACCTCTATCATCAGAGGAGTGACCATTCTTGAGTAAAGATGTTGCATGGAAGTGGATCGCGGAAAATGAATCACACATGATCGAGGTAAGCAATAAAATCTGGGAGTTCGCAGAGCTGGGATTACTGGAGTTCAAATCCTCAGAGCTTATTGCGAAGACTCTGGAGGAATATGGATTTTCTGTAGAACGTGGCGTTGCAGATATGCCAACCGCGATTGTAGCGACTTACGGTTCAGGTTCTCCGGTCATCGGAATAATGGGAGAATATGATGCACTTCCAGGAGTGTCTCAAAAGGCGGTGTCTCATCAAGAGCCTCTAGCTGAAGGAGCTCCTGGTCATGGTTGTGGGCATAACATACATGGCGCATCTGGAATAGCTGGAGCAATAGCAGCAAAGATTGCGATGGAGAAGAGCAACATAAAGGGTACTATCAAGTTCTTTGGCTGCCCAGCTGAGGAAACATATAGTGGCAAGGTGTTCATGGTTCGGGATGGACTCTTCGATGATGTTGATGCAGCGATCAGCCATCATGCAGGCAGCACCAACACAGCTGGAATTGGCAGCTCATTGGCAGTTAAGTCTGCGAAGTTTCATTTCCATGGAGTAACGGCGCATGCCGCGTTCTCACCTGAACACGGACGCAGTGCACTTGACGCCCTAGAGTTGATGAATATTGGAGTCAATTACATGCGAGAGCATGTTTTGCAGGAGGCAAGAATCCATTATGTGATAGAGAAAGGAGGATTGCAGCCAAATGTGGTACCAGACTATGCGAGAAGTTGGTACTACATCAGGGCACCTGAGATGAGTCAGGTAGATGAAATGATCAAATGGATACTAGACATTGCGAAGGGAGCAGACCTGATGGCTAGAACCACACATACTGCCGATGTTGTTGAGGGGTGTAATAATGTGATTCCAAACAAGAGCCTGAGTGACATTGTGCTGGGAAACATGAGAGAGATCGGAGCCCCTGAATACACAAAGCAAGAGATGGGGTTCCTAAAGAAGATGAATGAGTCAATCCCGAAGGAAGCTAAGATTGAACTCCTACGTATGATGAAACGACCCAATTGGGAGGAATTTATTGATGTGCTCATTGACAGGACTATTCCAGACCCATGGGATGAAGACATTGTCTGGCCTGGTTCCACAGATGTAGGTGATGTGAGCTGGGTTACGCCAACAATGGAATTCAACTCTGCTACAGGACTCCTTGGAGACCCTGGACATTCATGGCAAACAGTCGCTGTATGTGGAATGAGCATTGGGCAAAAGTCCATGCTATTTGCTGCGAAGACAATTGCTGGCTCGGCCTTGGACCTTCTCACAAAACCCGACCAACTGAAAACGGTGCAGGATGAGTTCAATAAACGCTTGATGGGTCGAAAGTACAAATGTCCTATTCCAATTGATGTGAAGCCCCCTCATCACTTTGCCCGAGAAGCTGCAAAAGCAACACGAACATGATAGGATTTGGAATGTAATGAAGATGGTCAATATAGACAGCGAGAGCAAAAGGAAGAGCAAAGCTCACTACTCATCTGCAGTGGTCCATAACGGCATCGTATATGTGTCAGGGCAGCTCCCAATGGACCCAGAAAAAGGAACACCTGTTGAGGGCGGATTTGAGGAACATGCAAGAGCCACATTGCAAAGCTTATCGGAGGTTTTGGAGGCTGCAGGCAGTTCAAGAGAGAAAGTGCTGCAGACAACTGCATACATTTCTGATGTGACACTATGGGGCAAAGTGAATGAAGTCTATGCAGAGTTCTTCGGAGATCACAAACCTGCACGCACCGTTGTGCCCACCACTGAGTTGCATTATGGATGCCTCATAGAAATCGATGCCGTCGCGGTTACCAGCGACAATAGTTAAGCAGACCAATAATGCAATTATAGTTGAGTCAAAAATGAGGATTGCCCTGTGCAATGACTCTAAAGGTTAAAGATATGCACAGGGACTTTACACTAAACGGGTTCCAGATAAAATGGAATCGCGGTTATTCCTTCACTTTCGTGTCTATATATGAGCGTAGCCGCTTGTTGGAATTAATCCGCGGTGTCAACGCGATATAGTCACGAATTGGAAAATTGAGAGAATTATGCTCAGTATCCAATATATCTGCAAAAGCAGCTGTGTACCATCGTAGTTCATTCTTGTTCATTTCACGTCTAACTTTACGCTTCCGTTTCTGTGCTTCTCGAGCTGACATTTTTCCATTTTCCTCCTCGAGGCTAGCACACTTGACAGCATATCGCCCCTGGCGTGTTACCGTCAACAGAGTCCTCTTCCCCGAGAGGACTGCAATCAGAAGAAGTCGACAATACGAGGAAGAGAACACTTGCATTAGTTCCCACTAATAAAGTGGAACCAATACGGGTGTGTGATATTTCCTCGTGGCATTTCTGTCAGCAAAACATCCGCCTTTTTGCATTTAAGGATTGAGCTTGGCGTATTGGCTGGTGTCTAAGTTGAACAGGGCTCACTGGGCAATTTCCTTGATCTTCACCAATGTCTCAGAAATGGGCATCTCCCAACTCTCGGTTTCAAGGTTGAATGCAGAGAGGAGATGAATGTATCCCTTACTCCTGCCTTTCAGCACCATTTGGATGAAGAAATCATCAGTGTATTTTCTGAAGAAGCTCAGTCTCTGAAGGAAATTATTGGTTTGGCTCGAAGGCATCATCACCGACAAATTGTAGGTCGACCTGTTCTCCATAGCAAAAATGATCTCAAAGGGCAACTTGTAAAATCCGCATAATATCTTCTTTGCGTAGTCACGGGACTTGAAGAAGATCGACACGGAAATATAATCCTTGTAGGGGGAGAATGAAGGCTTAATACCTCTGATGACCTTGGTGTCCTCAAGCCTCTTGACTCGTTTATGAACCTGAGTCAATGACATTTCTGGGTCGAGGGCCTCGCCAACCTCTTTCAATGTACTGGCAGGATTCTCTACCATGTGCTTGATAATCTGGATGTCCCTATAGTCAAACGGTTCTACTTTTGGAAATTCCTCGAGACCAAGGTCAATCTCACAGTCGCTCTTCATTATTGCCTCGATATCTTTTGACCACTTGTCCCATGTCCAATCACTGTCAGGCAAGAGGGGTTCTAGTTCAGCTGGCTTGCGAGTGTAGTCGACCATGTCTAGCAAGAAGAAGTCCTTCACAAGTCCGCGATCCACCATCTCTTCAGCAAGCTGAAGGACCATGCGGGGTGTGACGAGGGGGTACATCGCGTATACCATGAAGCCATCAAATTTGCCGTATGTAGGAGCATAATAGTAGAAGAACTGCGTTTCATCCAATAGCTGAGTTAATTGCTCCTCTTTCGCAGGGTTGCTCTGCAGCAAAAGCAAATTCTCACCAAGTCCAAGCTTCCTCTCGTATGTCTGGAGCTTGGGTGGACAGAGTAGACCTTTCTCCTTTAGCTTCCTCAGACGATATCGAACGGTTCTATCTGGAACATCAAGCTGGTCGCTTAGCTCACGAGTTGAAACCTTCTTCCTGTGTTCAACAAGGGCCTTCAAAATTCGCACATCAGTATCGTCGAGGTTAGCGTCGATTTTCATATGTTCTCAACTCAAGATATGTCTCCCAGACATGAAAGAATTACTGGCAAACCTACTTAAAAGGTATGCTACCGGTAATTCACTCAATCAAATATGATGGGCAATCACATATCAATCTTGCTCTTGGCAATAAACTTATATATAAATTGCCATATTTTCGGTATGTCGATTACAAATGGCAGCGATTATTCCTTTCAAATGCCAACAATCAACAAAAAAGGCAAATAATGAAGAATTCTTTGCTGGTACGGAAGTATCGGCCAAGTTTTCGCCCCGGTATATGGAGACCACTTCCTCCTCAAAATCAGGTGCCAAGGTATTCGCCGGGACAGGGAGAATTGCTGCCATTGTAACACATTGAGTATAGAGTGTGATAATAATGCAAGAAATCAAAACAATTCAAACCTTCAGAAAAGCCATTGCCAAAATTAGTCCACTAAAGAGAAAGAATGATGAACTGACTACAGAGCATCCCGATGTCACGATGATTCGTCGTCACCGGGCGGCTGAGGCAGCGGTCAAGAACCTGGAGCAGATCAAAGACAGAGGGCTTATTGATAATAGAAGCTCATTCGTTCGCTGATGTAGCTTAAAAGTCGAAGGCGGCGTTGGCCAGGATCTATGTATAGAATCCTGATACAACTCCCCCTTTGAATTTCATTTTCCAAAACGATTTCGTATCGGTGCATTATGTATAATTCTGATATTTGTTATCCTGGCATCATTGATTCTCGTGACCAGTATGGACACTCGGTCATCACGTCTTGCTACTGGTGAAAACTATAATTTTCCTTCACCGATGGTAAGGAACATGGAAATGGGACCTCAGTGTGCTAAGGCGACTGACGTCTACAAAGTCAGTTCAGATAGAAAAAACTCACGATGAATGTGTAGTAGGAGTTTGTATATCATCTGCATAGGGCATTGAAGGTCAAAGTGTATCCAGGCACACTTGCGTTGCCGGTATTGCATCCCTCATATATGAAATCAACATGGAATTAGACACCGAGTAAGATTCCGAGTCGAGCTCGGCCGAGCAGACGACACGCCTTCGGGCTGTTGTCTGCTCACCTTTTGTTGTTTCAAGTTTGCTCCAGTGCAGTCTATCATTGTGAGTTCACAAAAGTCCCATCGAAATTAATAACCCAAATGCAGGCGTTTTTTCGCCAGTTTGGAAATGAGGAATAATCCCCTTCTTGCACCCCCTAGACCTTTTCTTCGGTATACATTTAGCGAGGATGATTCATTGTAGAATCATGTTCCCTCGCACCGAATCTTTAGAGAAATACTACTCCGAGCTGATTTTCATTAGCATAATGCTGCTGTTCTTCCTACAGCTTTTCTCGGACTACGTAGAATCTACCTACATCCTGCTTCTCATGACACTTTCACTGAATCAGAATACCCTAGCCTTGCTATTCATGTTTTCACCCGTCCTATTTCTCTTCTTCAGAAAGAACATCCCTGAGAAGTTATTGGCTATCACTGGCGGAATTATGATTGCCTGCCGAGTTATTGAACCTCTATTTGAAACAACACCTAGAATGATAATCTCAGGACTCGGTGTGGGCTGCTTCCTGATTTTATTCCCAGCTATTCTATTGACGAGGAGTCCGGAAGGAAAAGACCAGCGCGCACTCATCTTGGGAAAAGGTCTGTCATTGGCCATAGCTGCATCGGTTTTGCTCAGGACTCTAAATTACACAATTGATCTCTCTACCTATAGCTGGGGTCAGGCAATTGGCTGGATACTGGCAGCGATAGGGATATTCATGTTGATAGGATTCGCGCAAGTTTTGCAAAACAGGACAAGAAGAGAGCGGAGCTCTATCAGTGAGGAAGTTCAAAAGACTCAGAAGCCAATCAGGAAGAGGCGGCTCACAGGAATCACTTTTGGTCTTACAAGCATTCTCTTCTTTGTCAGCTTCGCATTCAGTAGTCCAGTAGTTATCTCAAGGTGGACCGAGAGCAACTACATCGCCGTCGTGACGGGTGTGGCATTAATGACGACGATATTCGCTCTTATCATGCTATACCAGCCCCAGTATATTACTAGATTGAACAAGCAAGTCATTTGGATTTGGAATCTCCTCTTCGTGGTTCTATTTGTCACGACGGTTTTAGTCAACCAGATACCCTTTCCTGATGTTTCAAATGCTTATCCAATCGAGGCTCCGCCTACGACACTAATTCAACAAATACCACTATACCTGATGATAATAGCATTCCCTATCATTCTGATTGACTTCATCCTGCTTTCCCACCAGCTTACTAGACTCGAGCTAATACCTACCTCTCGAGCAGTGGGAGTCAGCTTCACCCTGGGTGGAGGAATGTTGATGCTATTGCTGCTATTCACCTTGATTCTAACGTCTGTTTGGGGCTTTGTTCCAGTAATTGGAACAATGCTCCGCGATTTATTCTGGTTCATATGGCTGATAGCAGGAATAGTGCTATTAGCTGCAATTCTCTTCGCCAAGGATACGCTGCCAGCGCTAGCGAAGCCTAGCAAACTCACCAGATTCGAGACCATCATTGCAGGACTTGCAGTTATCATGTTGTTAGGTACTCTAGCTGGAGCAGTGGTGTTTGAGGCGACCCCAGCAGCGCCATCTGGGGAACCCACTTCTGTAAGAATACTCACTTACAATCTCCAACAGGGTGTGAGCGATGCTCAGATAAAGAATTACGATGGACAACTTGAACTCATCAGAGATATTGATGCAGACATAATCGGCTTGCAAGAAACAAGCAAGATTGCAGGAAATAGCGATGTTGTCAGATACATTGCCAACAAACTGAACCTCTATTCCTATTTTGGACCAAAAGGAGTCACTGGAACCACAGGAGTTGCACTTCTATCGAAATATCCTATTGAGAACCCAAGAACAATCTATCATTACAGTGAGAATGTTGATCAAAAACAGACAGCCACTATAGAAGCCGAGATCAGAATTGGATCACGGACTTTCACCGTCTATGTGACTCATACTTATGGTAGAACATCAGCCAAGGTCATACTCCAGAATGATATATTGACTGAGGCAAGTGGAAAGTCCAACGTGATATTCATGGGCGACTTCAATTTCAGACCCAATAGTGAACCATACAACATCACCACAGCTGTCCTAGACGACTCATGGTGGGTAAGATGGCCAACCGGAGTTAACAACCAGGGAGAGAATAACACTCGTAGAATAGACCTTATCTTCGTTTCGCCAGGAACGTCAGTAACGGACTGTGAGTATATTGCTGACCCGCAATCGAATCATCCAGCCTATTGGGCAGATATACAGTGGTAATCATTGAGATTAGGAAAAAGAAATCGTGGAGCCCCATGGGCTCCTGCATAGAATTAAAAATCGTCCACTTCCGAGGCGGGCTTTCTCACACCAACACATAGCGAGCCATAGTTTGCTAGTTTCCATTGACCATTTTTGTTCTGTTGGACAGTTACAGGTCTTGCCGAGTCGGCACCGCCACTGTGAATGAAGATTTTGCGTGTCTTATCATCCACCTTCTGGTCCCTTGTGACTGTCATTGTCAGGTTGTTCTTGTCAAACTTGTAGTCTTTTTGCCAGTCTGCCCCCACGTATGAACGTGCAATATTCTTGTCCTCTTGGAACTGACCAATGTAGTAGCTGGCACTCTTTCCAAGCTTGAGACCAGAGGGCGAACTGCTTGACTCTATGCAGTGTCTCTTAGACACAACAACTGTCATCATTGCATCAGCAAGTTTAGGATCCTTCTCAATGTTGAGCGCTGCGATAACATAGTATATTATGGAATCGTACGGGTCCTCCGCGTCCTTATCCCAAGCTGCCTTGAATTTATTGAAATTGGTAATCATCGATTTTGTGACATTTTTGCCCATTGCGGCTCACCGTGCTTGGCTTGCAACCTTTATAGAAAAGCATTCGGGTTGCGTGCCTATTGCGGGTATGCTTCCCGAAACCATGATACTACTAGCTCGCATGTCATTGCGAAGTGCTCAGGATTTGACAAGTTATGATCAGCTCCCTCCACGACAGCGAACTCCTTAGGCCTCTTTGCTTCATCAAATAGACGACGTACTCCGTCTACAGGAATTCCCTGATCTGCTCCTCCTGTCACAATAAAGATAGGTCGGGGAGATAATCGGGCCACCTCTTTAATTGGATTATAGATTCTGGCATCTTCAATCATCTTGTGGAGCAATGCCTTTTGCTTGACTGGATCTGCAAGACCATGCATCTCATTAGGAGATAGCTGGAGAATCTCATTCACAGCAGGCTTAATCATAGGAGACTCTGCAAACCAGAGTGTGTCATAAACAGGAGCCCTCACGCAGACAGCTTTCGCACGTTTGTCACGGACGGCCGAGCAAATGGCAACAGCGCCACCAAAGCTTGCACCATATACACCACTCCAATCCTCAATAGTGTATTCAGAGTCTAGTAGATGAGTCATTGCGTTTCGGGCATCATGAATCTCACTTTCCAGACTGAACAAACCCTCGCTTCTTCTAAATCCACGGAAATCGAACGTCAAAACAGCATATCCAGACTCAGCAAGCCGCGATGCAACTCCACTTACTTGATCAGCCCCACCAGGCAAACCATGAAATTTACAGATGCCCGGAAAAGGTCCATCCCCATCTGGAACGACAAAATCTCCTTTGAGAAGATGACCTTCTGATTCAAACTGAGTGGGCACTATCTTGACATCTGTCATCGCTCTTGTGCTAGGCAACGAAGACCTACCTTCTCCTAAGGACAGAGATGGCTAGAAGGATTACTCCGAGAACTATTACTGCGGCAAGTATGATTGTGGTGGTTTCAAATCCCAAGGGAGGAGGAGTTGTCGTTCCATCAGTTGTTGTTGGAGTCGTTGTAGACGGTTCAATCACAGTTACTGTGTCTTCTATAGTCCCAACCTGGGAACATTCGGCCCAGACTCTAATAACATCTCCATCGACTGCTGCAATATTGAAGTTATCACTAGCTGATGTGGTGCTCTCTTGGCTTGTATATAGCCTGGAATCCACTTTGACGTCATTCTTGTAGATAGTCATGTTCTGAATATAATGTGAGTTGGGATCTGTTACAGTGTGAGATATAGTGACACTAAGTGTCTGAGTATCCCAGTTGTATCCCAAAGTCATGGACTGAGGAGTGTGTGCAACAACAGGTCTTGGACTCAACACAATCAATAGAATAGCACCAATAGCAAAACAGCAGGATGCCATCTTGAGTGCCTTTCCGCTACGTATCTTCATCAGCCTCCGTTCCATTTACTATGAAACTAGTAATAATAGTGTTTTGAATTAAACGCGAGTTGAGAAGGATATCACAAAATTTGATAGTGCATCCTTAAGTGCAAGAGAGGTAAATGTCAATTGGCTTGGGATTTCAAAATGGCTGCTCAGGATAACTCTCGAAAATATGATTGGAAGATTCATCCTCAGGCTGAGGCGTTTCTTGAGTTGAGAATATCCGACTTCTTGAAGCAGAATAGAGCGGCAAGAGAACTATCTGATCGAATGTTGAATGAAACCTCAACAAGGTTCTTTGATTGGGTTGACCACATGGTCATACCCGATGAAACGGTAGAAGAAGAAACCTTGGGAGATCTTCAGTTTGAAGAAATCAAGGGAATCAGGAAACCAAGAGGAAACAAGATATTCATTGTCAATGGGTCCACATTCTTTCCAGTGCTCCTCTCATCAGGAAGCCACACTGTAGTGGCTCTAAAACCTGAAATCTTGGGACATTTCCTGCAGATGACTGGAAAATACTATAGCTGGAATAATGACCTTTCAGCTCTGGATGAGCAATCGCGTCCTAATAGCGACTATTTTGGCAGGAGCCTTGGCTTATTTCAAAGAGCACTTGTAAGCGATGAAGATCAATCCGAGCTATGGGCGATTGAAAGAAGAGGCTTCAACGGATTTGCTGATCCCAAACAGCACCATGACAGAGAAGAGTATCTCGCCATTCTACAGGAATTCCTAATGAGAAGGCGTAACTTCTCTCGCGACAGAGATGGCATGGAAACACTGTTGGAGATGGTCAAACAATTCGTCAAGCGTTCTCGAAAGGAAGTTGTCGCTGATGCCTTCATTCGTGCAGAGAGGCAATTCTGGCAAAGCAGAGATAGAGGAGGAATGATTCAGAGAGCTCTCCAAGATCGCCTCGGGTTGGGATGGGGAAATCACGACCATCACACCTATCGTTCGTCAAGAGAGAATTTCCATCTTCTAATCGAAATATTTGAAACTATGGGATTCATGCCGCGCGAGCAGTTCTTCGCAGGCGATGGGGGATGGGGTGCTCAGGTCTTCGACCATCCTATCTGTGGAACAACTATCTTTGCAGATGTTGACATTTCTGAGAATGAGCGCGAGATTGACTTTGCGCACGTGGAGATGAATTCAAAGAAGGATGCAGGCACGGTAGGGCTCTGGGTATCACTTCATGGAGAAAGCATCCTGCAAGGAGGAATGCATCATCTGGCTGCTCGCGTTGATTTTAGCCAAGCTGAAGCGGGACTCATGCCTCATGGAGTCATGAGAATGCGACCCTTCTCGGAGTTCAAATTTCTCAAGCAGGCTTTTGTGGAGTCAGAGAGGAGACCTGTGGAACATAGCCGACTTCAAAGAGCAGTGAATAAGGGACACATCAGACCTGAGCGACAAGGGTTCTTTGAGCAGATAGGAGCAATTGGCAGTCACTTGGAATTAATCGAAAGGGGACAAGGGTTCAAGGGCTTTAATCAAAACTCAGTATCAGTGATTATACAGGCTACTGATCCGAGAACGTGATGAGTCTACTTGCTCCGCAATTCATCCAACTTTTTCATCGCGTTTTCAGCTTCCTGTTTCTGTCCTTTCCTCCTGTAAATCTCAGCTAAAACCTCCCAGGCTTGGGCTAGTTGGGGTGCAATCTCAATTACCCTCTTCATCGAACGCTCAGCATCATCCATTTGACCCTTGTAAAAGTGTGCCAGAGACATTGTGAAATACGCGTCAAAGGACTGAGCATCAATTTGCACGGCCTTTTTCGTTGCGTCAAGCGCTTCATCGTACCTATTCTGGTTTAGCAGGGAGCTGGCAAGAGAGGACCAAGATCGGCTGGTTTCTGGTCCAATCTCCAATGCTTTACGAAGACAACTCTCAGCCGCTTCAAACTGATTAAGGTGGCCTAGTGTAGATCCGAGGGAATGCCAATATCTAGAAACAGATGGATCAAGCTCCAAAGCTCTTCGGTATGCTCGCTCTGCATCACTCATCTTGTCGAGGAATAGATAGCAGGTTCCAAGCAGGTCCCAAGCTTCAGGGCTATTAGGAGAAAGACTCACAGCAATATTCAGCTCTTTCTCAGCTTCTTCATACTTGAAGTCCTCCAATAGCCTCGTGCATTTTTCTAGAAGAGCTTCCAATTCCTCATTCATCTGCTTTGCCCCTAGGATTACAGCACTATGACTTTGAGAAGAGTCTTTGCAAGAACACTCCATCCGCATTTAGTAATGCCGATAGACGCCCCATATCTGAATCCCATTTCCTCCTCGGGAATCATCATCTGAATGGCGCAAATCACAACCTGATTCGCATCTTAGACGTGATCAGGGTCGGACAAGTAGGGCATGGGCCCGGTATTCATACCAATCCTCCACTCGTCAAATCCTATGCAGCCAATTTCACACTAAAATAGCTTCGCCACATAGGGAACATCAGAGAGGTAGAGAGGAAACTGCACCACCGATCCCATATCTTGCAATGACGTCACGCATAATTGCCTCCATACCCTTTCGCTCCTCTTCAGGGAGTGAATCTGGATGATGTGTCTTTAGCAAGTAATCGACTCGATCTCTCGCAATCTCTTTGGACTCCTTGGAACCATTTTCAATCCAGGAATCGAGTGATATTCTACTTACGGAATCAGATGGAAAGATATGTTCTCTTCTAAGATGCTTTCTCGTATGCTTCTCCTTCAGATAGTTGCCGCCGGGGCCAGCTGTTCGAATCAATTCAGGTATCTCTTCAAGTCCATCAAGATTGATTCCTTCCCTCATTCGTAATGCAGCACCACAGATTTCATTGTCGATAACAAGCTTCTCCAAAGACTGACAATTTATGCTCAGCAACATGCCAGGACCAGACACAATGTTGATTCCAGCGAGTGCGGCTTGAACCAGACCCATTGCTGACTCATATCCACTCTGTGCATCAACTGCCTTCGAATCAGATACTCCAAGATATGCGTGGGTTGGCAAGCCATAGAACTTCCCCATTTCCGCCGATGCACAAGCAATGATGACAGCTTCAGGAGCACCTATGCTGCTTGTACCATAACGTTGATCCAAGATAGAAGTGGCACCTCCATACACCAGAGGATTCCCAGGGTTTTCCAGCTGAGCAATAACAATTCCACTTAGAACTTCAGCATTAAGTTGAACAAGGGTCCCACCGACTGTCACAGGACTTGTTGCACCAACCAGTGGAGCTGGAACTATTGCTGCTGGGATACCATGAGTCGCGCAGTCGATGAGGTTTTGGGCGGAAACATCGCCCCAGATCAACACCGAAGAGGGACAACAATCGAAGACTGCTCTTGGTTTCTTAGACAGCTCTTCCTCTCCACCAGCAACAACCTCGAGAATACGTTTCATGTCAAGCAAGCCCTCTTTAGTGAAAGCGCCAGTGACGATAGGCTTGAGTGACTCCTTTAGGATTATGTATAGCCTGAACAAATCCGAAATTACGATAGGTACATCTGATGGAACCATCGCAGTGCTTTGGGCACCAACATTCTCCATACAATCAACAAGTCGCACAAATCGAATCAAATCATCAATTGTAGCTTTCCGAATCTTGCCGGATTCACTATCTTTGAAGTAGATGGATGATGATGCGGGATTGTACAGCACATTATTGCCTCCTACATCGTGTTCATCCTTTCCATCGCGAGAGTACAATGTAAAGGATGCAGGGGTCTTCTGAATCAATTCTTCAACGAGGCTAGGAGGGATTCTAGCAATCTCTGATTCTACTGTGCATCCATTCTCGCGAAGCAGGTGGATTGCTGTATCATTCTTTACAGCCACACCTGTCTTTTCAAGAACCTCAAGAGTAGCAGCATGAATGGTTTCTGAATCTTTTCGGGATAGGAAGCGAAGTTCAGTCATATTTCGGATTCCTCCTGCCTTAGGCTAGTTTGCTAGAGCGTGAGCTTGTCCATTGGATTTGAATCAATCACTCAAGGAAGGCTAAATTTCTGTCGTAGTGGCTATCAGATAGAGACTCGTGGTGTAAAACCCAGGACTAGAATAAGGAAGATGAAATAGATGAGGAGCCAGGATTTGGGGCTCGGGTCATCTCCTCTCCTTATATCGAGATACATGAGAGCCGCAGGTATAATGAATGTGGGTAGAAAGATAGGCAAAGTTGTTCCATAATACCAAAATCGAGTCCTGTAAATACTGCTCCAAACCTCAATTAAGCAAAGCAGCAATGAATTGTAAATCATTATGAAAATATGCAATCCAAGAATTCTTTTCCTCCATGCAACTGTGCCTTCTCTAAAATCATCCTTTGCCAAGAACAGGAAGACCCCAGTTAAGGCGATTAGAAAGAAACTCAGTCCCACTGTCTGAGACTGAGTGCTATAGACAAAGTCTGGTGCAGAAACATAGTCCTTGTATATTTCGTAGAAGTAGATGCCATGCATTGGGTTAAAGACCAGGCCTTCGCCAAGCAGCCAAACTCTCCATGTCCGGAACTCTTTCTCTTGGTGTATCCAAAGATAGGGAATGTCATTTGCGACTGTTTCTTGGATGAGGTTGCAGTACGTCTGCTGCTCCAGTGGGTCAATTGTTGCGAGAAGTAGCTCGTATAGGCTATTGACGAGAGTGTTGTTGTAGCCAATTTGTGGCGCATACGAACCATTGTGATAGCAAAATGCCTTTAGGAAATCTGAAACATGAGCAATTTCAGCACTCCATGGAGATAGAATCAAGGGCAGTCTATCTTCAGCCATATAGTCGAAGTAGGCTGACCAGGCGAGTGGTTCCAAGATGAATTGCATCTCCCTGTCCAATCCAGATTGATTGGCCTCCGGATGGGAGAGGATTTGCTCTAAACCAGCTTTAACAATTACCTCAGCAGGAGTCCCAATACTGCTTGTTGCCGGGTATGGAATCAGTATAGTGTTGTTCAGTTCATTCAAGGAAAAAGCAAATGCGGAGTCCGCCATAGCTAGATTCCATTCTTCCACTGCCGAGGATGAGTTGTAGGTGGAATCGAATGCTGTGCCATTATGCCCCGGTATGCCTTGAGGAACTGGTCCCTTTGCTTGAGTAGCAAATCCAATCATTCTATCAAGGAACATTTCATAGTCAAATGCGAGGGAAGTTGCACGTCTGAAGTGAGGGTTTGCAAACGGACTTCGTGTGGTGACTGTGGTCGAGTTGACTTCCTGTGTCAAGTTTCTCATATTGTAGCCAAGAGCATAGATGATGAAGCTCAGCCCTTCAGTTGAAACATTGATGTTATGATCCATCGAGCTGAGAGTTACGTTGTCCCAAATCTCATCAGCAATATCCAATGGCCAGCTAGCTACATCAACAATGCCGGTATGGAGATTCAGTGTTCGTCCAGTGTTATCAGGATTAATCCGGACATAGACTGACTCAATAGCACCCGCATTTTCTGATGGAGCAATATTAGATTCAGTTGCACTGGAACGCCAGTATTCTTCGAACTGATTCAATTTAATGTAATTATCAGGCCTCCATTCTTCAAGAGTATATGGACCAGTACCGCAAGTATGTGTTTCCATGTAAGTACTGGATTCCCCATAATCCACGCCAAAATGCTCTCTCCAGTCACCTCCAGTGGGAACAGGATCGCTATTTGGGTTATTGAGAATATAGGTTGGACTAATCATCGCACTTCCAGACACAGCGAGAAGATGAACAAATGGTGAGTAAGCTCTCTCCAAAACGAATCGGATTCTGAAGTTATCAGCAACCTCAATCGAATTCGAATGTGCAGTCCAGTTTTCAAATACTATCCGAAATGCGTCTGAAGAAGTGCCATTCAGTGTGGCTGTTTCTTCAAGAACTCCGCCTCCTCTTAACGCATCAGCCAGTAAATATGCAGGTCCGTTCAAATAGAAGATCTTGAGCATTCGTTCTATATTCCACTTCACACAGCTGGCGTTGAAAGGAGTTTCGTCATGGAAGTTGATGCCATCACGAAGACGGATTGTGTATGCAGTACCATCTGCAGAAATATCGGGCACAGTTTCAGCCAATAGAGGGAATGGGTCAACGTCATTGCTCCCGATTGGGTAGGCATACAGAGTTTCATAAATATTGAATAATGGGGACGTATCAAGGTTCTGGACACTCGCATGAGGGTCAAGCGACTCAGCATCTGCTATCACCTCGACAATCAGCATATCTGAGTCAGGGAATAATGCTGGCATAAAGAGGGAGGCGGCAATTCCGCTGCTTGTACTGATACCTATTGCGATAATGAAGAAAATGACTACCACACTCTTTGATCTTCCAATTCCTCGCAACTTCTTCTACCCTCTATCTGCAAACGGATTCCTTTGGCTGACGTATCGCATTAATTCACCCAGAGGTCCAATATCAACTCTATTGTGTCTTCCATCACACTCACAGACTACATCAGGTGCCTAGGAAACATTGCTAGCCCAACTTTATAGGACTCGTTGAAATAAATCACTTAGAAGTGGTGGAGATTCAATCTGGCAACGAGTTTGTGTATATTGTCATATGGATCGCAATGCTTGTAATCACATGCTGTTGTTCCATTTCCGATAGAATGTT
Organism: Candidatus Thorarchaeota archaeon; assembly: GCA_048884925.1. GTDB lineage: Archaea > Asgardarchaeota > Thorarchaeia > Thorarchaeales > Thorarchaeaceae > SMTZ1-83. The sequence continues at coordinate 1,956 of JBHLQK010000013.1, read as the reverse complement.
TCGGCTACAACCACGTGTAGAGGAGATTGAACTCACTCGAGGTTTGTGTCCCTATTGCGAATCCGTTTATTCATACCATGTTACAATTGAACCAAAGAATCGAATAGTGAAGTGCCAGAACTGTGACAGCATCTTCTCAATCCCTCTAGATGCACCAACCATTAGAACCACTGAATTTGGTGAACCCTTATCCACTCATTTCGAAGGTCCGGCAGTAGTGGCATTTGGAACATGCCCCAAGTGTGGAGATTCATCATATCATGATGTCAGTAAAGATAGGATGGTTAGATGTCAGACATGCTCTCTACTCTTTAGTATTCCAGAAGAAACTCCCAAAGTAAGGGTCCCATATCATCCGAAATCCGAGCCACCCAAAGACGAACCTAGCATTCGGAGAATGACTCGACTCAGAGCAGAATGTCCCAACTGCCACTCTGTTCATTCCTATGCTGTAGAAGATACTAAGGAATACCATGTACTACAATGCCCGGACTGCAACGAGGAGTTCACTAGCCAGTAATCCAGCGATGAGAGAGGAAAATTGCCCCCTGCTTGGCTCATTCTAAGCTATGCCGCTTTGCTACCGGGCGGGACTCCGTCTACCTTGACTGGAACCCATTTTCCTGGCTCATCTAGTTTCTCAACAGCAAGTATCATGCCATGACTCTCGATACCGCCAATCTTCTTTGGTTCCAGGTTAACTAGGAAGAGAGCACTAACTCCTTCAAGCTCTTCGGGTTTGTATAAATGCCCCAGCCCTGTCGCCATGTTTCGAGTTTCGATGCCGATATCAACGGTAATCTTCAGAAGCCGGTCCTTCTTTGGAACCCGCTCGCACTTGACAATCTTGCCTATTCTTAGGTCAACTCGTTGAAACTCATCAAATGATATTGTCTCCTTCACTGGATCATGCTCTGTCACTTTTTCTTCCTCCTTGGCTTCACCTTTCTGGGCAGCTTCGGCAGCCTTTATCCGCGCATAGGTTGTTTCCTTTAATTCTGCTAGAAGCTCCTCATCAATCTTTGAGATTACTGGCACAGGCCTACCTAGCTTGGTACCAACCTCAAGCGGGCTACGTGCTTCATCAAGTTGTACTGAATGTATGTCAGACTCAATCCCCAATTGCTTCCAGACTATTTCCGCAGCTGATGGCAGAATTGGATCAATAAGAATGGTAAGTGCCTTCGTGAGAGATAGGGCATTGTAGAGGATGTTTCCGCACTTCTCCTTGTCTTCCTTGATTAGTGCCCATGGTTGGTTAGCCTGGAAATACTCATTTCCTACGGTGGCCAAGCCGAGAATTGCGTCAGAAACCTTCTTGAGTTCATACTCGTTGACTCCATCAATCACAGTTTCGATTGTGTCCTCTATCGCCTTTTTCAGGTTCTTATCAAGAGTACCCTTTGGCACTTCGCCATAATGCTTCTTCGTGAAGTGCAAGCCTCGATAGATGAAATTGCCAAGAGTCGCCACTAGTTCGTTGTTCACCTTGTCTGCAAAGGACGCCCAAGCAAAGTCAAGGTCCTTCGTCTGTGAGGTAGAACTCACCATATAGTAGCGGAGGTAGTCGGGATTAAGACCCTTCTCCAAGTACTCTTCCTCAATCCAGACGATGTAGCCCCTGCTTCGACTGAAGTTATGGCCTTCAATTTTCACCATTCCCGAAGCAGCTATAGCATCAGGAAGATTGTAGCCGCTGCCCTTCAGCATGGAAGGCCAAAAAATGCAGTGATGATGGACAATGTCTAAGCCAATGAAATGCACAAGCCGTCCTTTACCTGGCTTCCAGTACTTCTCCCACTCTTTGGGTTTCCCAATCTTCTTAGCCCATTGCTCTGTGCTGGACATATACCCAATAGGTGCATCGAACCAGACGTAGAGAACCAGTGACTCATCATCTGGGTATTTCACCCCCCAATCAAGATCACGAGTTATGCACCAGTCCTTGAGTCCTTC
>JBHLQK010000012.1:27046-29083 GCA_048884925.1 Candidatus Thorarchaeota archaeon | reverse complement strand
TGTGAAATTCGGCAATTGTCGAAGCAAAAATCATCATGAAGAATGAGAATTGGTCGGGACGGCCGGATTTGAACCGGCAACCGATGGATCTACAGTCCATTGCTCTGCCAGATTGAGCTACGTCCCGTGCGCTTCGACTGCTTCTCTGATTTCAATAAAAGGATTACTCAGTGGGCCAGATTGTTGACAGGACTCTCGGAATGTTCAAAGGGCTCCGTGTATAGTGAGATTTCCACCAAGAGCTGGAGGCCCCATTCTGCCAAAGCGAGCAATCGAAGTCAAATTTCCAGTTTCAAAGATTAACAAGATAGCTGAGAAAGAATCGACTGGATTTGGCCGAAGACACTATCGACCAGTTTATGTCATGCATAAATGGTGGGCAAGAAGACTTGGGTCCATATTCCGCTGGATTCTGCTGTACACATTGAGTGATGAGGATTCTAATCAGCTCTGGAGTTCCTACCAAGACAAGATTAGCTTCCCTGACAAGGTAGTTCTCGACCCCATGATGGGTGGTGGGACAACCGTAGTTGAGGCATTAAGGTTTGGATGTAAGGTCATAGCGGGGGACCTCAACCCCGTATCATGGTTCATTGTGAAGAAGGAGATTGAGGACATTGACCCAGAGAAACTTCGTGGTGCTCTTGCCAAACTGGAACACGATTTGGATACAGAACTGAGACAGTACTATGTCACAAAATGCCCAGAATGTAGCGGGGAAGCTGAGGGAATCTATTACTTCTATCATAAAACACTGGTCTGTCCGGATTGCGCAAAAGAAATTCCACTCATGCGTGACTATATTCTAGCAAAATCACTCAAAAATGAAGGAAGAATAGTGATTTGCCCCCAATGTTACATGATTTTTGATGTTAAAGATACAAAGAGCAAAGCCACTTGTCCTAGGTGCAAAAGGGGCTTTGAGCCGAGGAACACATCATTTACAGATGGCAGAAAGTACTACTGTCATTGTAGGGACTGTAAACCTAGGAACATTGTTGATTGGATCCAGACCAATGGAAGACCCGAAGAGAGAATGTATGCCATTGAGTTCCATTGCAAAGCTTGTGAAAAGGACAAGAATCCCAGCTTGAAGAATGGTCGTGGGTATAAGACGGCTGATGAATCGGATTTGCATCTCTTGAAAAAGGCCAACGAAGAGTTTGCAAAGATTGGAAAACACCTACCAATCCCGGATGCGGTCATCCCAAAAGGGGTTGAAACTAGACGAGCACTGAACCATGGTTACGAGAGGTTCAGAGATATGTTCAGTGATAGACAACTGCTCAATCTAGGCAAGATTTTCCGATGGATCTTGAATCTGGAAGACTGGACCCTCAAAGAGTTCTTCGTTCTGGCATTCTCAAACTCCTTGAAGTACAACAACATGTTTGCAAAATACAATGCCACTCGTGGATTCATCACAGATATATTCCGTACACACTCATTCTCTCCTTCGATGGCTCCTGTTGAAGCTAATTGCTATGACACTTCGAGAGGACGAGGGGCCTTCACAGCTTTTGTCAACTTGGTGATTGAAGGAAAGGAATACTGTAGGCAACCATTCGAACGGATAATTAGGGAAAATTCCATGACGAAAGTCCAATCAGGTCTGCCAATAGTTTCGCAAATTGCAGATAGCTATAACGAGCTAGATGAGAAAAAGAAGGTATTCTTGCAGTGCGAATCATCGGAGTCCATTGACGTACCGAGTGGAATTGCAGATGCTGTGGTGACTGATCCACCATATTTTGGGAATGTCATGTACTCTGAACTCTCAAACTTCTTCTATGTATGGCTCAGAATTGCTCTTCAGGAAAAATACGATCAATTCGCGGATGAATTCGTACCATGGAAAAAAGAAGTCATTGAGAATCGAATGCAAGAAAAGGGCGAAGTGGAGTTTCTTGCCGGTCTCACAAAGGTGTTTTCTGAAACCAATCGAATCTTGAAGGAGGATGGAGTCTTAGTCTTTACTTTCCATCATAAGAAAGAGGAGGCATGGGCTGCCGTATTGCAGGCCATACTGGACTCAGG
>JBHLQK010000012.1:17711-26946 GCA_048884925.1 Candidatus Thorarchaeota archaeon | reverse complement strand
ATAAGTGCTGCTATTGGTATTGATAATCGGCCCTCACCAAACAGGTTTTAACACGAATTATACCTGAGGCTATTGAAACTGCAATGACCGGTCGAATATGCAATGTGGAAAAAAACAAGCAACGCTGTGGGTGCACCTATCCAGGCTGTTCAAGGCAAGGATATTGTTGCGACTGCCTACAATACCACTGGAAACATCAAGAACTGCCGGGTTGTCTTTTCCCGCCTGAAGCTGAACGAACATATGGTAGGTCACTTGAGTACTTTCTCGATGTATGGAACAAGAAGATGGGCAAGAAATAGGAAAGGTGCGTTGGTGGGTCACCAGTATTCCTAATCTATCTCCCCTTCTTGAGGTTCCATTTATGCCTGTTTCCCGGTCAATTTTCTGAATAATAGTGGCCTCAAGAGAAAATAGAACACCAACATGAAGAGATGTGGAATAGCAATAACAAGCAGGTTCTCAAGCAGAGTATATTCTTCGTAAGGCCACATAGCAATACATGCATACTTGACAAGAGCTCACTTTACTATTTGTCCAGTCAGAGCTGATAGACACGCTGGAATCCGAACCTATAGTGTCATATCTTACCTCAAGGAGGTAAACTCAGTACCAATGATCCTCTGGTTTCTATCACAGACTTAATCACTCGAAGAGCTTGAAACGTTATCCATTTGCTTGGGTTCCCCTTCTGCTCAAGGTTTGTCTGCATTCGGCCAATAGGTGAACTCTCAAGAACCCATTTGCCATCTGCTTGTTGTTTTTCAAGCAAGATTCTCAAAGCCTCGTCTATCCGCCTATCATATGCAAAATCAGTCTTACAAATCACAGATAGTCCCCGTAAAATATCATAGAAGAACTGTGGGAATCCAAGTTTGAGCCATGACTCATTTATCACCTTGAATTCATGATGATCTGCTCTGAACAGATTATGCATCAGTAGAAACTCAGCGCCCACCTGAATGGATTTCTTCATCTCCGGAGTTCTGCGCTGATGCGGCAATTCAGAAAATGCATCTAGGGGCGCGATTGTACCCATGAAACAGCCATGCTTGTCATTCTTGTGCGCGCCCCAGTATGGACAGAGCCAACCGCCATCTTTGTTCTGAACCTTTACAAGCCATTTTAGTGCTTTTTTGACGCGTCTGTCGGAAGCGTAACCCATCCTAATGAGTGCTAGACATACATTTCCAGTCAGACAAGTGAGTTGAGATTCGTGTATTTTTTCTTGAATCCATTGATACTCCAAGATCGACTTTAGGTTTCTGGCCAATCGTTTCTCCTTGATGTTTTGTAATTTTCTTCGTGCGACCTCTTCACCATACTCAGTAAACCCCCCTTCTTCATGCTGAAATTGGAACACGTGTTCTACAGCCCTTCTAATCATGGGACTGCTCCTGTCTAGGCCTAACATACCCAGTATCATGATTTGCCAATACGATGCCTTGTATTTTGGCTTGTAGGGTTCTGCGGGCGACTCCCAGTATCCTACGGGATTCTGCTTGCTTAGTATTCTAGTGACTTTGTGATCAGAATTGATAAGATTGCGAGTTTCTAGAACATCCGGATGGTCAGGGGCTTGGTCAAGAAGATGGATGAGCGATTGATAACGAACTGATGGGTCCTCCTTGTTTGTCAACCATTCGAGAGGGATTTTCTTTAGAATACTAGTCCATTCATTCATATTACAAGAACCAAGATTCTAGTAATGCTGTTCATTATCTTAAATAGAATGCATAGGAAATGGCGGGCGCGCCAGGATTCGAACCTGGGACATCTTGCTCCGAAGGCAAGCACCCTATGAATCTCTCAAGACTGTTTACTTCTTTGAGCCCAGACTAGATTACGCGCCCTAGGCACCATCGATTCTATTTTCCTCTTAAGCACTTCTGTAACGGAGGACTTTGACTCAAACATCAACAGCATTGGTGGAAACCCTGAGTACTAAATCAGTCTAGTCTAGCCATTTATTGGCTCAGCTCACTCCCTGACCCGCTTGTAGTAGCTTTTAGCCAGCATCTCGGTCGGGAATTCAGTCCTCTCATGACTGAAATATAGCCTCTTGGTGAGCTTACCAAAGAGAGGAATGCCGTTTCCAAGGAGAATGGGAACCCTTGTTATTATCATCTCGTCTATTAGATCCTCTTCGAGAAAGCCTTGAATCGTTATGCCACCATCAATATACAGGTTCTGATGCCCCAGCTCTTTCAGTTGATTGACCAATTCCTTCGGGTTCCCGGTGACAGCTTTAACCTTAGTTTCCAATTCCGTCGGCACATCTACCTTGCTTCTACTCGGAACGTATACAGGCTTATCATATGGCCATACATCAAATGTCAGGACCTTCTCGAAAGTTTTTCGCCCCATCACTATTGCATCTATTCCACTCATGAACTCAGCGTACCCGAAGTCGCTCTTTTGTGGATTTGGAATTTCGTCGAGCCAATCAAGACCCCCGTCAATTGTGGCAATAAAGCCATCCAGACTCGTCGCTATGTAGACGTGGTTTGTCATTGAAGTTTCCCAAAATCTCAGTCTTTGCTCGACAGATAAATCTCTTGCAGGCTCTCATTTTGAGGGGACCTTTAGCACAAGATTCGTACAAGCATTATCTGGCTGTAAGATCTCTTCGAGAGGGTTTTCATAGAGCTTGATTTCAATCTTCGGGCAATATTGAAGTGGTGAAAGGTCTACTATTTTGAGTTGATTTGAACTCAAATCAAGGCCATTCAGATTCTGAAGTTTCCCAATTGGTGTCAAATCGATTCCTCTAAGCTGATTCTTGGCTAAAATCAGCGAAAAAAGGTTGAAACAGGTGCTTAATGGATTGAGTTCTACCTGATCAAGGTGGTTGTCACTCAGATTGAGAGTCTTCAATTGTATGCATGATGAGAGGGGACTCAAATCAAAGCTGTGAATACTGTTACGGTTCAACGAAAGAATTTGCAGCTTGAGGCAGCTAGCGAGAGGGGCTAAGTCAATCTCTTTGAGTTCGTTGAATGCCACTGATAGTTGTTCAAGCCTAAAGCATTTGCTCAGCGGTTTCAAATCGATGCTTCGGAGTACAGTGTTGGTCAGTCTAAGAGTGTGTAGCGATGAGCACTGAGCAAGATAACTCAGGTCGATCTGTCCGAGAAGATTATACGATAGAGAAAGTCGTTCCAGATTCTTGCATTCTCCAAGCTGGGAAAGGTCAACTTCCTTCAGTTGATTATGACTGAGGTCAAGCCATCTCAAGGACTTGACTTCAGATAAGGGACTCAAATCGATGCTTTCTACCTGATTTTTTGCCAAAAATAGCCTTTCAAGATTAGAACACGTGTTCAAAGGAGATAAATCAACGAATTTTATGTCATTTTCTCGAAAATCCAGTACTCTTGCAGTTGAATCTATCTTGAAATATGCTGGCAGACCCTTCGATGTAGTATATCTAAGTTGGGTCATGTCCACAAGATCTTCCCCATGTTGATGCTACAGATCTCTCAGTTTCAGCATCTTCTCCTCTGTCGGGTTGTGAACGATTCCTTTGTCTGTGATTATTGCTGTGACTAGCTCTGGTGGAGTGATATCAAATGCCGGATTGTAGACTTTCGCATCAGGAACTGTGACATACTCGCCGTTGATAATTCTGATCTCGTCGGGATCGCGCTCTTCTATTACAACATCCTCGACGTTGGTTTCCCAGTCAATTGTCGACATTGGGACAACAGAATAGAATGGAATATTGTGATGTTTTGCAGTAATCGCCATGGTGTAGGTACCAATCTTGTTAATCACATGACCTGTTCTTACTATTCGGTCAGCACCCACCACGCAGCAATCAACTCGACCCTCCCTAAACACAGTGCCAATCATGCCGTCTGTAATGAGAGTTGTATCAATGCCATCTTCCATAAACTCAAACACAGTGATTTTGGCACCTTGTTGTCTTGGACGAGTTTCTGCAGCGTAGACCTTGATATTGCCACCATACTTCTCATGGGCTACTCTGACTACGGCACCCACCGTGCCCAAGTGTACAGTTGCAAGAGAGCCTGCATTGCATATCGTCTGAATAGTGAAACCGGATTTTATCACAGAAAGGGCATTCTCGCCCATGCTTCTGCACATCCGTACATCCTCCTCTGCGATCTCTTTAGCCTCTTCAATCAACGTCTTGACTATGGCGTCTGGATTCCCGTCTGACTCTTTTGCAACTGTCAACATCCTGGCTGTAGCCCAAGTAAGATTGACTGCTGTTGGCCGGGTGTTCAGTGTGTCTGCGGCCCTCTCAAGATACTCCAGAAGTTCTTTCTTTGTCCTGGCTTTGCTCTCTATGGCGGCTAGTGCCATCCCCATACCAGCCGCTGCGCCTATAGCGGGAGCCCCGCGGATTTCCATTATCTCAATCGATTGTGCTATTCTTTCGTGGCTGGAAGTAACAATATGTGACTCTTCAAGGGGGAGCTTTGTCTGATCAACAAGTTTCACCTCATTGGTATCGTCCAGCCATTCAATCGTCCTGAACATCTTCTATTCCTCTCAAATGTTGTTTCAGCATGATTTCAAGGGTACTAATAATCTTCTCAGCCTCTGCACGAATCTCAGGTGTTAGTCCCTCACCAAACTCTATACTTTTTGGTTGAACACCCAACACAATACATCGGGCTCCTGTACGGTCCTCAAGAAATTGCATAAGAAGCGACAGTGGCATCCTGTGGGTACTCAGTGTGATACCTCCTATGCGGTCTTTAGTAATAAGCTCAATATGGCCTGGTGGCTTAAGCATGTCAGCCGCATCTACCATTACGACTCTCTCGGCACCAAATTTGCTAAGATTGCCTGCAAAGGCTTCAGGTACCGAACCCACATTCTCAACCAAAAGGCTCGGACCCTCAAGATGTTTCAAATTACTGACTATGACCAGACCTAATCCATCATCGGTTCTCAGATCATTGCCAACACCAAGTATTGCAATCCTGCTTGCACCTGCAATGAAGTCATAGAGATCTTCTTGGAATTTCAGATCGGTCACATTCGTTTCGACAAATGAGTACGCTATAGTTCTTGCCATAGGTCGGGTCGAAAGTCTTTTCACCCTTCCAAAACGGGAAGAGTACTTAGACGTGAACAACTTGTCTGAAGAAAATGGTGAAGCCCCGGATTTCCTTGAACCAGAAGATTTGGAAGAGGATCTCATTATAGAGGAGGAGCCTCTTGAGGAGGAAGAACCAGCTGATGCCATATTCACCAATGGGAAGGGGTATGTTGCAAGAGATGATGCGGATAGGATATTCCAGCATGGATTCTATGGTACTCGTCTTGATGATGGTAGGCTGGAACTAGAACCAGTAGAGATACTACATTTGTTTGAACGGAAACGAATCACTGTCAAGACTGCTTCAGGCGACTCTATAGGTTCCAAAGACATAGTAAATGGTTTGCGCGGAATATGTCCCGACCTCTGGATTAACTATTTGGTCTTTAGGGACCTGAGAAGCAGAGGCTATGCTGTGCGTCAGGGATTTGGTGGGGGTATTGGTTTTCGAGTCTATGCACGAGGAGAACGTCCCGGAGCGGCTACCGCTAACCAGTTAATTTACGTTCTGAAGGAAGGAAATGCAATATCACTTCATGACCTTGATATGGTAACTGAAGCTGCTTCGGCCGCCAGAAAGAAGCTGGTCTTTGCACTGGTTGACCAGAACGGTGAGGTTAATTACTATAGAGTGGCACAGACCACTCTTCAAGACCGCAGTGGTGACACCAATGAGTGACGAGTGGTATGATGATGATGATGAACTGGCAGAAGAGATTCTTACACTAGAAGCCTTCTTCGATGAACGTACAATGAGCGTGCATCTCGTTGAGAACAACCCACCGCGAGCCAAGAGAGGTGAACCGGGAAACTGGGAGCTGGTGGATCTATCTGAAAGGTTGCTCACATACGAAGAACTGGATGTACTGGGAGAAGCTATCCTTGAAACAGCACAAAATGATAGAAAGTCATTCATTGAAATAGAGGAACATGGAGCAGCAGTGGTACAACTCAGAAATATGAGGATAGCAATTGCACGAAGACCCTTTGCTGATAAGATGGAGATTTCAGCCATCCGTCCTATTGTAAAGCTGAGCCTACAAGACTACAATCTAAACTCGAAGCTAATGAATAGGCTGGAAACTAGAGCAGAAGGCATTCTAATCTCTGGGTCTCCGGGCTCTGGCAAGAGCACATTTGCGGCTGCTCTAGCTGAATTCTATAGCAGTAAGGGGAATGTAGTCAAGACTCTTGAACAGCCAAGAGACCTACAGGTAGAGGAGGCGATAGTGCAGTATTCTCCTCTCGATGGCAGTATGGAGAAAGCTGCGGACATTCTTTTGCTTGTACGTCCCGACTATGTTGTTTATGACGAACTCCGGAAAAACAGTGATTTTCAAGCATATTCAGATCTCAGGTCAGCTGGTGTCGGGATGGTAGGGGTTGTGCATGCAGGATCTGCAATCGATGCACTTCAGAGGTTGATACTTGGTGGAAGAGTCGAGCTAGGACAAGTTCCAAGCACAGTTGATACTGTGGTCCACATCGAAGATGGAATTGTTTCGAAAGTTTCCTCACTCTCATTGAAGGTGAAACTGCCTACAGGTATGAGTAGTTCTCAGAGAGACCTAGCAAGACCTGTAGTGGAGGTTCGCAATTTCGACGAGGGAGTGTTGGAGTATGAGATGTTCTCTTTTGGTGGGGAAAAGGTAGTAGTACCAGTCAGAGGGGCCGCTGCGCCTATGCTCAGGGGTGAGAGGATAACCCGTGGAAGACCTGGAGAGTCTGTGCCGGTTTCAGTCAGTTACAGCAAGAAGAAAGTGACTCTTGTTGCGGGTCGCAAGTATGCAAAGCAGAGAATAGAGGTCTTTGCGGATGACATATATCTGCTGACTACTGTAATTGGTCGCAATGGGGAGAGTGCGATTCGAATCAAAACTCGGCAAGGCAAGTCCATTGTAGATGCAATGGAAGAGGGCGCAAAGATAACAGCTAAGGTCGCAGATTAGTTCTTTCTGCAAAAGCTTTAACAACTAACCTGCCACTCGGTCAATTTCATGGGCCCGTGGCCTAGTATGGACTCAGAGGGGGCTGTCCTCTGGGGTGTTCATAGGGCACTTGCCTCCTAAGCAAGGAATCCCAGGTTCAAATCCTGGCGGGCCCGCCACTTTTTTCAAGCCGCAATATCCAAATCCCACCATACTATTGCTTGGAATGGAGACAGTTGGATGAGTGATGAAGATCACCCGCCCTACGATTTCTTACCTGGGTTAGATCTAAGTAAGGCATTATATGAAGAAGCTGTGAAACCCATCATAGAGAAACACTTTCCGGATTTAGTATATTCGGCTGCTCGAATTGGTGCTGGGTCAGACGTGTTGGGATTTGACACTCCACAGTCGATGGACCATGACTGGGGACCAAAACTCCAGATTTTCTTGATGGAATCAGATTATGGTTCCCTCAAAGAAGAGGTTGATGAAGCTCTACGTCAGAATTTGCCATATGAAATACGCGGATTTCCCACCAACTTTAGCTATCATGACGATGGTACAACCCGGATGAATCTTATTGATAATGGACCTGTCAATCATGGAGTTAAAATCAATACAGTCAGCGCCTTCTTTATTGAGTATCTTGGTTTCAATCCAACAGAAGACTTGCGTATTATAGACTGGTTGGTTCTTCCACAGCAGATGCTCCTAAGTATCGCGAACGGGAAAGTCTTCCATGATGGTCTTGGAAAATTGGAACCAATAGTGGCTAAATTGGAATATTACCCTCATGACCTATGGCTGTATCTCTTAGCAAATCAGTGGGAGAGGATAGCTCAAGAAGAAGCGTTCATGGGTCGATGTGGTCAGGTTGGAGATGAGCTTGGTTCTCGTATTGTTGCTACGCGACTGATTCGTGACATTATGGGGCTCTGTTTTCTCATAGAACGAAAGTATGCACCTTACATCAAGTGGTTTGGTACAGCCTTTTCTAAGCTTAAGAGTGCACAGGTTCTCACACCATTCTTCATGCAAATTATGGATGCCAGTACTTGGCAAGAGAGACAGAACCATCTGACAAGAGCTTACGAGTATGTAGCCAAGATGCATAATGATCTTGGAATCACGGCATCACTGGATGCCAAGGTGTCACGGTTTCACAATCGACCATTCATGATAATTCAAGCGGACAATTTCGCTGATGCCATTCATGCAATGATTGAGGATGATAGAGTAAAACGACTGCCGAAGTATTTGGGCGGCATTGATCAGTATGTCGACTCGACTGACGTGCTGTCATACACTGAGAAATTCCGTAGATTCTGGTCGATGTATCAGTAGTCCTGCTTCTTCAGGATGTAGACTCCGTCCTCTTTGCCCACATGGACCTCATCGGTCATGTCAATGAACAGGCCGGTTTCAACTACGCCTGGAATCATTTTCAAATCCATTGCCACCTTCGCGGGATCATCGATTGGTTCCGGGAACTTGAGGTCCAAGATAAAATTTCCATTATCAGTCACAACTGGACCCATCTTCCTCTGGGCTTGCCTTACAGTGGGTGCAATACCCATGGCTTGTATCTTTCTGAGTACTACACCAAGTGAAAATGGTAATATTTCAATGGGAATCTCGAATCTGGTTGCTAGCTGGTCAACAATCTTGGACTGGTCCACAATTATGATAAGTTTCTTTGATGCTGATGCGACGACCTTTTCCTGAAACAGAGCCCCTCCACCGCCCTTTGTTAGGTTAAGATTCTTGTCGACCTCGTCAGCACCATCCACAGTCAGTTCAAGTTCAGGATCAAGGTCCAGATTTGTAAGAGGAATCTTGAACTCTACGGCTAATTGGTATGTCTGATACGAGCTTGGGACTACCCTGACGTTCACCTTCTTTGCTGCAATTCTTTTTCCCAGCTCCTCTGCGAATAAGGCAACTGTTGAACCACTTCCAAGTCCTATTGCACCGCTTTTTGGTATCAGTTTACTCGCACTCTTGGCCGCATTTAGTTTTGCATTGGACATGTAACGGTCTCCGTGGAGATGTGTCTTAAAAGCCAATCAAGCTCCCCAAAAAGGCTTCCGAGGTACCAGCTAAGACCTAGTTACTACTTGTAGAAAAGAAATGCAGTTGGAAGAGGACTAATCCCCGCCCATCAATGCCTTCAGACGCTCCATCTCCCGGAGCATCTCTGACTGCAGTGAACTCTTGCCGCCTGCTG
>JBHLQK010000012.1:0-17611 GCA_048884925.1 Candidatus Thorarchaeota archaeon | reverse complement strand
CCTGCCGGAGGGCCACCACCTGGGGGTGCGCCGCTTGGGGGACCGCCACTTGGAGGGGCTGTTGTTACAGGAGCTTGAGCGGGCGTTGCAGAAGGTGTTGAAGTCGGCATTGCAACGCTTGGAGGACCTGAATCATCTTCGGCTTCCACTGCGGTACCTGACATTGCCGCAAGTTTGCGGAGGTAGTCTGACCGTGCTTTGCCAATTTCGTCTGAAGTTGCAACAATCGACTTGAGTTGCTCATCCTTTGCGACTGCTGTACGTACAGCCTCGAGTCGGTGCTGATAAAGTGCTGCGAGCTTGAGTTTAACGGACTCGCTTATTTCACCCTTTTCTGCAAAGTAATCTGCTGCAGTAAGGGCTTGCTCTATGGCATTTTCCTCGATTTTGAGAAATACCAAGGCATCAGAGGGGTCCTTTGAAATGAAGTCGACTTTCTTGGCTCCTGACATACCCGCGGATACATCACCAGTTGATGCAATGACTCTTCGTACGCCATCAGCTATTGAACCACTTCCGCTCTTTCGTAGACGGCGTACCAAAAACAGAATCATGACAACAAAGAACGTGGTCGAGATGGTAAAGTACCAGTCTCCCGGACCCCAAGGAATCCATTGCTGGAGCGGCGTTGAGAAAAGCTGATCGAAGAAACCGAAAATGTACTGGAAGAATGTGTCCATGTATTCTGGTTGTGCAAATTGCAACTGGTATCACCTATAGTACGTCGAGGCGTATTGGCATCAACTTCTTGCGGTATTTTACTTTTCTTGTGGGTCTTGTTCCTTTGTATCACGTACGTGTCATAAGGAAGTGCAAGAATTGGAGCCTTCCGGACAGGATTCTATAATACTGTTGCCTCATAAACATGTCCGTGATGGACGATTGAAGGAGAGGCATTTTCGCTGGTTTTTCTGATTATGGTGAAAGTCTGGGTACAATAGTGTACCAAAATTCGCAAGTTATGACGGGTTCCAGCCTACATTTGCTTAAATCATGTTCCACGGATTACAGGAACAAGGTAATTTTGATGAGTCTTCTCGATCCAACAATTACGTTCTATGTGCTTCATGAGAAATCCTGGAAATTTGGTGGCGGCGAGATTTACGACCAGGAAGGTATCCAAGTTGGTTCTATGAAAAGAAAGATTCTGTCAATGCGTGCTGAGATATCGCTTCATGATCCGGACGGTACTCTTCTCTGTACCATCAACAAGAAGCTGATGGCTGCTCGACCTATATATGAGGTCAAGCGTCCTGATGGGACTCTGGTAGGTCGTGGAAAGAGGCCCATGATTGCATTTCGTGGTTCGGTTGATTTCTATACTCCTCAAGAAGAACATATCTACAAAGCACAGGGCGGCGTCACAAAATGGAACTTTGAGATCACTGATCCAAGAGACAAGAAGAAGATCTATGCAGTGATTAAGAAGGCTGATAAGTGGCGTGATGTCTTCGCACCAGCGTTCAACTTCAAGGATCGATATGTCATCCGTATTGAAGACCTGGATGCTGATCGATTGATGCTCCTATCGTATGCCATCATCATTGACAATGTCTATCATGATAAGTAGACTGAACTCAGGATTCTGGCTGCTACGGTTCAGCCTGACCTACTTCGTTCCGTCCAAAGAACCAGTAGAATAGAACTATGCTCAGACTATAGAATATCACGGCAAATGCAAACGGCGCTCTCCACAGACCTATGGCTAGAAGCCAGCCACCAATATTGAGACCGACTCCTCGCGCAAGCGAGTCTCCAGTATTGATGACCCCCATTGCTGTTGACCGCTCATCTTGTGAACAGCCCTCCATATAGAAGACGTCCATAACCGGCCATGCTATGTTCATGAACAATGCACGTCCTACATACCCAATGATAGCTATGTAAAGTACTGGCGACCAAGAGAGTATCATGAGAAATGGAACAGAAAGGACTTGGAACCAGATAATGGTGCCAAGCTTTCCGAACCGATCTACAATGGCTGGAGATGCAAAATTGCCAGCAGCCATGACAATAGTGTTGATTGCAAAAATGATACCTATAGTGGTGGCATCGGCTTGAAAGGCACGGTTGAAGAACACATTGAAGAAATGAACAAACAGTCCAGCCCCAAGGCCAGATACAGTCCAAGCTAAAGCGTACTTGCCAATGAATCCACGGTTTCGTACATTTCCGAAGTTGTAACTCCTTTTTTGTTCTGTTGCCTCATCTGCCGTCATTGGCACTATGGTTAGAACTCCTAGTGCTAGAGGAATCAATGCGGTCCAGAGGGAAAATCTGTAGGCAGATAGTAGATTAACCGCAATGCCAAGATTGGTCCAAAGTGTTGGTAGGAAACCACCCGTCAGCGAACCTAACAAACTAGCAAGCAAGAAGATGGCAAATCGAACACTGAATACATGGACTCGTTCCTCTTCGGTTGTGACACTTACTGTATACGGCTGCCAGCATACTCCAGTGAAGCCATAACCAATACCGTATAGAAGCTGGGAAATCAGGAGAAGTGTTGGAGAAAGAGTAGAGTATTGCATGAAGGTGCCAATGAAGACAGTAACGTATCCTGCGAGGAGTATCTTCTTCCGAGAGCCTCTATCTGCTACCATTCCAGCTAGAATTGCAAGTCCACCTGACAGAAATATGGAGATAGATAGAAACATGCCAAGGAAGTCCTCTCCAAATCCCGCCTCGAGCAGGTAGAGATTGAAAAGAACATCGTTGATACCATAGCCAAATGCCCAGAAAGCCCAGGCCAGAATTGTAAGACGTGCATCACGGCCAATGAGCCTAAGCTTGTCCATGTAATGTAGTCTTTGAGTTTCAACCGTCACTATGTTGTCTCCAGTGATGTGAATAATCCAAGAGGATAGTTATACCCTTCTCCCAGCGCAGCGGACCGGTGTTCAGAGGAATAGTTTTTAAAACCAAGACGCGGGTCCGTTGATTCAGGATTGCCTCAGTAGCATAGCCTGGTGGTGCGGCTGACTTGTAATCAGCAGGTCGCGAGTTCGAATCTCGCCTGGGGCTCCACTTCTTTTGGAGTTCAATTATCACGCTGCATTAAATCTTCTCAGGACTCACATTACACATCACTTAGCAAAGTGATTTAACTGTCTCATCTAGACTGGAGGTATGACTCAGAAGAAATCATTCACAATAGAAGAAGCGAAAGACGTAGGAGAGAAACTTGGCATCAAGTGGGATGAATTTGACACAGAGCAATTCAGGAAAGGTATGGATGTTGAGCTTGAACATGGCAAACGTGATCAACACACAAACGTGACTAACGACGACCCATTGATGACAGGAAAGATTGCGTTAGCGCACCTCAAAGAGTTCCCTGACTACTATGACAGGTTAGAAAATCTTGAAGATGAGGCAAAAGCCTTCTGGGAAACTAGAACATAGTTTTGGAACTCATCAGTTTCTATTCTCTCTAGTCAGGCTTGTAATCAGCAGGTCGCGAGTTCGAATCTCGCCTGGAACTCCATTTCTTCTTCGGGAAAGAGTTTCGGCTACCTGTCTTCCCATCTCTTCCCACATTTCTGGCAGACATAGAGAAACCTGGAGCGAACGCCAAAGGCGCCTGGAAACATCTCCCTTCCAATTTCAGATCCTTCACAGTTAGGACACTTCACTTTATGTGTCAAGTCCATCACCAACTGAAAATCTTTGATTGTGTTCATTGCTTGTAATATATTCAGGATTTCCATCTAAGCATGAATTACATTCTCTTCGCGGCAGCCTCAAGGGCAACAATGAGGTCAAGTTTCTTTCCAGTCAAGAAGTTGATTGTGGCACCGCCACCTGTGCTGATGTGAGTGATTTTGCTTCCGAAGTCCTTCTTTTGTGCCATTGCCCCCATGTGACCACCACCAACAACAGTGATGCCCTCACATTTTGCAATTGCATCTAGGACTTCTGATGTTCCTTTGGCAAAGGCATTCTTCTCAAAGAGTCCCATCGGACCATTTGCGAACACCACTGCGGATTTTCGGATTGTGTCTACATACTTCTTGATTGTTTTAGGACCAATATCGAAGAAGGGGTTGCCGGACATCTCTGGGAACTCGCACTCAAACCGTTCGCCATCTCGTTCGACTGCTGCATCATCAGGAAGAATGATGACGCCTGGATATTTGTTCAGAAGCTCTTTTGCAGTATTCAAGGCATCCTCAAATCCCTTGATTGGCTTGGAGTATTCTTCTGAAACAAGTCCTTTAGCAATCAGAAAAAGTGTGCCTAGCAGACCGCCAAGAAGAGCATTATCTACTCTGCCAGCAGCCAACAATTTGTCGAGTGTTTTGACCTTATCTTCAACCTTGGCACCTCCAAGAACAAGGGTCCATGGGTGCTGGTCTGTAGCTATCGCATCGGTGAGGGTACGTATTTCCTTCTCTACCAGTCGTCCTGCTACTGAAGGGAGTACAGTGGTGAATCCAACGATTGATGCTTGAGACCGGTGTGCTGCACCAAAGGCATCATTGACAAACAGATCAAAGAGAGGATAGAGTTCCTGAACAAGTGGTTCCTTTGCCACCTCTTCAGGGGGTGCATTTTTCAGTTCGCCATCAAAGTATCTCACATTTTGAAGGACTAGGAGCTCTCCCACTGCAACCTTTCTGATAGCATTCTTTGCCTTCTCACCAAAGATATCATCGACAAAAGACGCGTTCAGTCCGAGCTTCCTGATGATATCAGTATGAGCTTCCAGAGATATGAAATCATCACTGCCTGGGCGTCCTTGATGTGCAATCAGAACTGTCTTGCTCTTTTCAAGCTCTCTGAGTGTGGGCAGGATGGCAATAATTCTGGTATCGTCAGTGATTTCTTTTGTGTCGGGATCAACTGAACAGTTCATATCTACACGGATTAGAACGCGTTTCCCAGCAACGTCTACATCGTCAAGGGTCTTGAATGGGAGTTCCAAGTCATCTCACCACGTCCAATTGGGAACACAGGAGGAATAAAGAGATTTTCATCGAAATTTGGGAAATTTGATTGACTCACCATTCTCCAATCGCAATAGACCTGATAAGAGCAGATAGAAGGGGACCTTCCGGATACTTGACAATGGTATAGTATCGGTCCCTATTCCTCAGTGCTAGGGCCAGTTCTTTCTCCCTGCCAATATGGAGAAGAATGTATAGCGCCTCAGGCGTCCAGTCAGTCACATTGATAGTACCTGATAGATTGGTCTGCCGAAGGAGTTTCTCAAATCGTGCCCCTTGACCCTCTTGAACAGTTAGACCAAGAGATTCTACAACACGGATTTTTTCATCAATTCCTAGGTCAGTAAAATGAGGGTCAAGTGTCATGCTCCTAAGTGGGTCTTCAGCCCTATTATATCCATTCTAGTTTTAGTGGGTCCCAGATGAGAGGCTGTGCTCGTATTCGGGTTGGCATTCAATCTCCTTCTCCTTCTTTCGCCAATACACTGCCCAAAGGCCGTTATCTGCTCTATGTAGGAATACATACTTGTTAGCCTTGAGCTTTCTAGCAAGGTCTACTGCATCAAGCATCTCTTCAAATGCTTCTGCAAGCTTGTAAACGCGACCGCCCACTACTCTCCATTTGTCTACGGTCATGATACTCAGTTGTTGTAATGCCTAATAACCCCGTCATGGAAATAATTGATAAAAATGGTGCCGCAGGAGGGCTTCGATCCCTCGACTTTCCTCAAGGAAAGGGAATTCCTTTCCTTATCGAGATGTCTCATCTCGAGCCTTTGGCGCAATGCTCATGACCCCAGTCTTCACCTGGATGACTCCAGGAAGATTATGAGTCTCGCGCCCTACCAGTCTAGGCCACTGCGGCTCGTTCGGATGAGCACCCAGGGCTCCTCTATAAACTTATTCTTCAAACCGCATTGTCACTGACCAAGAACCCGTTTCACTTCCGACGTCAGCAAGTCCTTTACGAGCTTTCCGTCTGCCTTGCCTCGTAGTTCTTGCATAGCCACACCCATGAGACCGCCGACTGCGGCCTCACCTCTCTCATGTACAAAGTCCAGTCTTTCTTCCACTATTCTCCGGATAATCTGCTCAATGTCCTCGACCTCAATCTTGCCAAGTCCTGTTTTGGAGAGAGCTTCCTGAATTGTTGCAGAGGGATTATTTGCAACATAAGCGATAATCTCAGGCAGTGCTTCTGATGACATCTCATTCTTTGTCACCGCTTTGAATATCTCAAGCAGTTTCGTATCCGCAATATTCTCCGTTGGGATACCATCCCTATGCATACTTACAAGGGTATTCTCCAGAGTTACGGCAACAAGTGTAGGGGAAATCTTCAGCTCATCAAGAATGAATTCGAAGAGATCCACATTAAGGGAGTTCGTCATTTGCCTTGCCAAGTCCATGCTGAGACCAAGCTCTTTGACATACCTTTGTTCCTTCTTGGCTAGTGTTTCTGGCATTGCTTTTTTGATTCTTTCCAACCATGAGTCTGTGATTTTGACCGGTCTCACATCTGTTTCCGGATACATTCTTTCGGCGCCAGGTCTGGGCCGCGCATATTTTGTGGTGCCATCAGGAAGGGGCGTCCTTGTTTCAGTCGGGACTCCCTTTACTGCCTCTCTTGCGCGTCCCAGTACTGCTTGTAGCGCATCGATGCATCTGTCCTTGGAGGCGGCGACTATTACAACTGCATCACGGTCTGATGCTCCTACATGCTTTCTCAGATTGCTGACTTCTGCGTCTGTGATACCATACCTGGGAAGCTCATCAGTATGGAAAATGCCGCCTACACGTCCCCAGAACTTTGCATAATCTGAGAACTCAGTCCCCAGTCTTCGGTCAGGTTGGAGCTCTCGACCGACCTGTCCTGCAAATCCTGGCAATTTGACTGCAAATACAGCCTCGCCAGATGCCAAAGCACGTTTTAACACCTTAGCCTCGGTTTCAGCAAATATCTCACTGACATCATGAGTACTATTGGTGATTGATTCGATTGTGATTCCTCTCCTGACAAGAACATCACGTATCTCCAGCAATCGTTCCTGTCGTTGTGCCTCAAGCTCAACCAGTTCTGCGAGCATCTCTAATTGCTGAAATCCCTTGATCTCGATGATGGCTCCATTCTTGATTGACACATTCACATCCTGACGGATTGTACCCAGACCCCGCTTCACCCTCCCAGTCGATCTAAGAAGACGGCCAATGACAAGAGCTGTTTCCTGGGCTTCTTTGGGTGTCCGGATGTCCGGGGCCGTGGCAACCTCTATGAGTGGGATTCCAAGTCTGTCCAGCCTGTATGTCCTAGTGTTCTCTTTTTCATCTTCACCCATTTTTCTAGCAGCGTCTTCCTCCAGACAGATAGTCTGAATCCCAATCACCTTCTCCCCTACCAAGACGCTCCCGCCAGTGGCAGTAATACACGTTCTCTGGAATCCAGTGGTGTTGCTGCCGTCTATCACAATTTTCCTCATGGGATGTATCTCATTCACAGGTATAGACTCTAGGAAGTTTGCCATGATTAGACTGATGTCAATGGCTTCTTCACAGAGGTTATGTGGAGGTTCCTCGTCTGCCTCTACAAGACATGTGGTATCATTGTAATACTCGTAAGAAAATCGTTTGTTTTGTTGGAACTCGAAGAGAGCAGCGGGATCCACTTGGCCCATCTCACTCTGTGTGGGTCTTAATCGTCTGACAAATCTACCATGAGGGTCGTCGTCCCGGACTACCGGAGGGCAATGACAATAGAGCTTCCGTGATGTGTTTAGCTGCTGATGAAGCTCAAGACCGACCATCAGACCAAGTTTCTCGTAACGGTCTGCCTCCATCTAGTTCTCCTCCGTAGTGGTAGAGTATTCAGCCATCTCGGACCGCATCTCTATCTCTCCTGATAATGGCTCGACGAGAGCAGTCGTCACCTTGTCAGTGGTCTTCATGTTGGCAAGGAGCCATGATAGTTTGACAAATGCCGTTTCAGTAAGCATGTCCTCACATGCCACTACGCCCAACTCTAACAACTCCACGCCAGTTCGATACACATCCATATTAACTCGACCCGAAATGCACTGACTAGCCATTGCAACAACTATTCCAGCCTCAACCGCACGTTTCACTGACAGTTGTATGGACTTGGAGGCATGCCCGAGACCAGTCCCTTCAATGACTATTCCTCGATATTGATGATCAATAAGATGGTCGATTATATCATGACTGAAACCAGGGTATGTCTTCACAATCGCGACTTTTTCATCGAACTTTGGTTTCAACCTCAGAGTCCGATTTGGGTCGCGTCGGAGAAGGGGCGGGTTCACTTCCGTTATGCCGGAAGAATCAATCCTGAAGAGAGGGTATGTGTTGATTGACTGGAAAGCATCACGTCTGCTTGTATGACTCTTGCGCACACGAGTACCACGGTGTGCAAATGCAAAGCTATCATCTGTTTCTCCATGCATTACTAGCATCACTTCTGCCGCATCGACATGACCTACGAAGTCTGTGGCTAGGATGAGGTTCATTGCTGCGTCGGAAGAAGGCCTGTCGGACGATCTCTGAGAACCCACCAATACTACAGGTATGGGGAGATTTTGAAGCGCAAATGACAAGGCGGCAGAAGTGAATCCAAGTGTGTCTGTGCCATGAGCAATGATGACACCATCTGCGCCTTGCTTGATCTCGCTAGCTACTGCTCTGGCCATCTTCGTCCAGTCTGATGGTCTGATGTCCTCAGAGAACACGCTCATCAGGACCTTTGCTCTGACGTTGGCGTAGTCCTTCAGTTCAGGAACTGTGTCATACAGATCCTGGGCTGTCAGTGCAGGATTGACTGCTCCGGTCCTATAGTCAACTTTACTGGCGATTGTCCCTCCAGTGCTGAGGATAGACACTGCAGGGAGTCCTTCGTTTTGTTCTGGCACATCCTTCGAAGCTGCACGTTTGCTCGCTCTACCCTTCTTGGCTAGTATGACCTCTGACTGGCTGGTGAGGCGGATTCCGAAATTGTACCCAGTGGTCAACTTGACAACAATATGGTCTGGGTCGCTGCCTATCTGAGCACGAGGCATCAGAACACCACTGTGCTCCTCACCATCATGTCGAATCGTTATTGTGTCACCTATCTTGACTCCTGCTGCTGAGAGCTTCTCCAGAACAAGTCCGCTATAACCAGAACCATCCAGACTCAATCATATCCCACCTTGAGGTTCCAGAGTTCAACGCTGCTGGCTGAGTCATAAAGTCTTCGCCCACAGTGAATAGGAATCAGATGAACCCAGCTAGGACCAGAATTCCAAAAGCGATGAAAACTATGCCTGTCGCTTTTCGAATGGTGCTCACAGGCACCTTTTCGGCTGCTCGGTCTCCGGCATATGCTCCAATGAGATTGACAATTAGAAATCCGGCCATAGCACCAATGAATACTAGTATGGGAAAGGTGAATTGTACAGCCAGTGCCAGAATCGCAATCTGGCTTTTGTCACCTAACTCTGAGAAAAGGACCAAAGACACCATACTCATGAATGTGGTCGGTTGCTTACAGTCATCGGGGTTTGGATCGTTCTTCACAAGCGTATGGATACCCATGACTATGAAAAGCGCTCCTGAGATATAGAGAATGAACTCGATTGGGATAGCTACTGACAATAATACGCCAGCAACAACAGCAATGGCTGATGCAATTGCCAGAGCAGACATGGCTGCAATTAGGATTATTGCAGGACGCCTGTATTGTGCACTGAGACACATGGTTGTCAACATAGTCTTGTCACCAATCTCAGTGATGAAAACTAACCCAAATGCGGACAAAAATGCTTGAATTGGCATCCTCAATTTCCTCCAGTCTATTGACTTGGATACTTCTCCTGAATCTCTTTAGTCAGAGCGTTGTGTTGTATGATTTCCTTGAACATGTATGCGCTTTCTCGCGGTTTGCGTTCTTGAGTTTCATAATCGACTTCGACAAGACCAAAGTGGCTTTCATAACCTTGTGCCCACTCGAAGTTATCTGTCAGACTCCAAACAAGGTATCCACGGATATCCACCCCATCTTGAATGGCACGATGGACTTGCTGAAGATGGGATATCAGATACCTTCGTCGGAGAGAATCGTCGAGCGCTCCTATGCCATTTTCCGTGAGAAAGATTGGCTTTCTGTAGTTCTCCCAGTATGACTTGAGTATATGATAATAGCCTTCAGGATAGACCTCCCAGTCCAATCCCTCGCATCTTTCCAAGTCGGGATCTTTGGGAGGGGTTTCACCAGCTAAGATGTCCACTTCTGATGATACTACCATTCGACTGTAATAGTTGACACCTATGAAATCTGTTGAGTTCTCTAGAGGCTTGTATTTCTGTGTGCTACCATCGAGTTGTTCTATTTGTGCATTTACAGCTCCCCGAATCCAGACTTGATTGTAAAGATTGTCGAGATAAGTGGCCATCTCCACATCATCCTCATTGTTGGGGTCTGCAGGCATAAAATACGTCGTGGATATGACCGGAGCGATCTGAGGTTGTTGCCTGCCTAGCTCATCATAGACCTCTCTGATTTGGGTGGCCGCTTGACCGTGTGCCATCAGAAGATGTTTGGTGGCTTCTTGGGCCTTGCCAAAGTCCTTGATTCCTGGCGGAAACTCACCAATAAGATGGCCTAATGCAACCACAACCATTGGTTCATTTATCGTGTTCCAGATGATATCAAGGTGAGAAAAGGCTTCAGCGGCTCTTCTTGCATAATTTCCGAACATCTCAGGACTCTCTGGATTCAACCATGCATTAATATCTCTGAACCAGATTGGATTTGCAAAGTGATGGAGGGTCATCATTGGTTGTATGTCACGGTCGATTAGAGCCTTGATAACTAAACAGTAGTGTTCTATCTCCTTCTCATTCCATTTGCCTTGTTTTGGTTCGATTCTA
This sequence comes from Candidatus Thorarchaeota archaeon, assembly GCA_048884925.1. Classification (GTDB taxonomy): domain Archaea; phylum Asgardarchaeota; class Thorarchaeia; order Thorarchaeales; family Thorarchaeaceae; genus SMTZ1-83. Next base: position 6,743 of record JBHLQK010000012.1, on the reverse strand, counting down.
CTCCACTCAATTGAAAATCGATGAACTTGATGACCCAGCTCTTCTGCGAGGTCGAAATCCTCCTCATAGCGGTTATAATGGTCACACGCAATGTCTGCATTTGATCCGTCTTTGATTTTTCCGGGAATCTTTTCCCATTCACTCCAGCTATTGTGGTTGCCACCCTCGGTCTGATGTGCCGATGCAGCACTGCCCCATTGGAAACCCTTGGGAAAGTTGAGGTCCTCAAACATTGCTGTCATCTCGTTCTGTGCGCAAGTTATCTACCCGATAAGGCTATCTCAATAGACAAAGACGTGGTGCGGGAGAGGGGACTTGAACCCCTGGACTCCTACGAGAGAGGATCTTAAGTCCTCCGCCTTTGACCTGGCTTGGCTACTCCCGCTTAAGCAGGTAAGGCCATTTTTGACCCCTTCGATGACTCGTAGGAACTCACCGCACGTTTCTTCTGGAACAACAGCAATTCTTCAACTCTTTGGTGACTTATTGTTTTAGAATTATGGTGGGCCGGGCCGGATTTGAACCAGCGACCTTCTCGGTGTAAGCGAGACATCATAGCCGGGCTAGACTACCGGCCCCTAGCAACTTTGGGAGTTTCAATTGAAATAAAAGAATTGCCTATTGTCGAATGCAAACGATATGAACCTCTTGGCGGGATTTGTCCAAAGTGAGATTTATGATGTCTACGAAACCCAGTTCGGAAACTTGATTGTGTAACTCGGCTATTGTTTCGGGTGTGCTTCGAAACTTGAATGCTGCTACCAGTCGACCGCCTTTCCTCATGAGGTTCGAAAATCTCTCAATCAGTTTTAGTGTGCCATCAGGTTCTGTTGTAACATCAACGAGCAATAAATCGAGGGTACCTTCTTCGCATATTGTGGATGGTTCTAATGTGAAAGCATCATCAATCAGTATTGAAACACTTGGATAAGATTCCACGAGTTTTTCTAGCGTATCTATAAACTCATCAGAAACTTCAATGCCAATAGCTGGGATGTTAAGCTCACCTAGATAAGCTAGGAAACCACCTGCCGAACTCCCAATATCAAGAGCCAGATTGATTGAATCCGGTAGCAGGTTGCCGCCAAGAGCATTTTCAATCTCTCCAAGCTTCATATATCCTACAGGATGATTTTGTAATACAGTTGATACAACTATATAGTCAGATTCAGTAACTCGTTTCGAAGGTTTTACTGGGATTCCATTTACCTTTACATGACCTGCACGAATAGCGCGTTTTGCTGCCTGACGAGACGAAAAGTGGCCCTGTTCTACCAGCCAGACATCAATTCTTGACACGATATCTTCCCCCCACTTCGTTTGGAATGAACAGGTGCATTGGCACACCCCTCAATTTCGGGCCAATGGCTGCCAAAATCCCAGAGGCACGTGTGCTTCTCTTGCATCTGAGTGAATACTCGAAACTGCCGAGTTTTTCCACCTGATAGATGTCTTCTAAGTGCTTCGACCTCTTTAGTGCATCATCCAACATCTTCCTAGTACAGCCAAGAACAAGCAGACGTTCATGATCGTCTTCTACCCATCTGTTGAGCTGATTGAGAAACGATTCGGCAAGCTCAGCCTCTATTTTGGGACCACGGAGATCTATGCTAATTATGTTCACACTGATTGGAAGATTGTCTACAAAGACTAGTGCTTTTGCAATAGCACGCAGAGATAGCTTTTCCATAGAGAGCTGTTTCCGAAGTCGAAAAAGTGGAACCAGTACATCAACTTGAACAGGCGTGGTGATACCAATATCAACATAGAGACCGTATCCTACCTTGCCAGTATCGACCAAATATCCGGAATACACGGATCCAACTGAAATTATGTCAGTAGTAGATTCTGCACCATATTCTTTGGAGAGCACATTAACAACGAATTCCTCATCTTCGCCTTCGATCTCGATAATTATGCGGTTTCTTTTGTCAGTCTTTAGCTTGGACATACTCACATCAAGTTCTCTTGTCATCTGGGAAATATCTGAATCTACGTCTTGCAGAATTCTTCCCCGATACGGTCCATAAGCACGAGCCTTGAAAACTAGACGCTTCACTGGTCCATCTCCAGATACTGGCTAGTCCTTAATCGCTAAGTAAGTTTCTGAAGATGGCCGAGGTTCATTATGTTGTCGAGGTGGCTTCTAAATCTGCCTTGAGCTCCTCTACACGCTTCTTGAGAAAGTTGATTGCTCTCTTGTTGTCAACGTATTCTAATTGCTCATTGCATGAGGCACAGCGAAACGATAGATTCATCGCCTCTTCAAATGGGACTGGGGATGAATCGCGGTTCACGCAGGCATAGAGATCATTGTTTGTTTCATGTTCAAGTCTTTGTTCGAGGAGATTCAATACCATGCGTTTCTTCCGATTGACTAGGGCTTGAGCCTTCTTTGGGTCAATTTTCCAGTAGTAGAGAAACCAGCCCGTGTTGGTGTCACGAATTCTACGATAGGAAGCTAGGTGATTGTCGTGCAGTTTGTAGAGAATTCGACGGACAATGTTCAATTTCAAATCGGTCTTAGTTGCTATTTCCTCATCTGTGGTTTCTTCCGCATTGACAAGGACTGAGGCAACGTCTACTCCTTCCTTGCCTGATATTTCTTCAACTACAAGGCGGAAAAGGTCATGATTGATGTTCGCATGTGCCATTTGAAGTAATCACCCTAGCGTATGGTAGTTGGCTAGTCGACTGTGTTTTAATGTAACCAAAAGACCTGCGTTTGGAAACTTGAACTTGCACTTACTATTATATTATAGTATAACAGACTATTTATTCACTTCGTTTGGGTCGTATCTTAATCGGACTTTTGGGATTTCTTCCGTTTGACGACTACTCGGTCTCCAAGAGTAGGACCTCCACCAGGACTTCCTCGAGAGATTTTGACAGGACCAGCATCAATTGGTTCAAGCAATGAGATTTCCAGCTCTCTCTCCAGACCTCTGATTGTCTTGCGAGTTGGCTTGAGTCGACCAGCCTCTATTGCTTGAAGAGTCGATATACGTTCACCCACTTTCTGTGCAAGTTCCTCTTGGTTAAGTCTCTTTCTTTGCCTTGCAGTCTGGATTATTTTCGCATAATCTTCAACCAACATCATATCATCGAGAAGGGTTCCACTTGACCTCGGTTTGGGACTTCTTTTGGGAGGTGATGATATAGAGGGAGCTTTAGGGGAAGGTCTTCTTGATCCTCCAACCCAGGATGGTCTCACCATTGGCGCGGATGAGCCATGACGGCCGGAAACGGCTTCAGAACCACCGAATCTACTTGCACATTGAGGGCAGACATTCATTTGAGCGCCCTCAATCTCAACGTTTCGTCCACGACCCTTCATGTTTCGGCCACAAAGTTCGCAACTGGGCACGTTAATTATCCCTCTCTTGTTGACTCAAAGTCGGATATGTAGATAAAAGTAACTGACTGGGACGTGGGTACGGATTCGTACATATAGACCCTCAAAATAAACCTTTTAACATCATCAGGGAATTGAGCTGCGAGGTGCATTGATTGCCAGGAACTACTGATGCCAAAAAAAACGGCATCGACGATTCAGCATACACGGAGAATTACACTCGACATCTGGAACGTCGTCTTCGTGCTCTTGAAACAGAAAAGCAGATACTTCAGGCTGAGCGTTCTAGGCTTGAGAAGGAAACTCAGACCCTCCGAACTGAATTGGAGAAGCTCAGGCAGTCTCCTCTTATCACTGCAACAGTGATTGAAATGTTAGAGGATGGCAGGGCTGTTGTCAAGAGCTCGACAGGACCTAACTTCGTAGTGCATGTTTCTTCATCAATAGTCAAGGAAAAGATACAACCTGGTATGAGAGTAGCCCTCAATCAACGATCTTTTGCAGTCACACAGGAACTGCCTCCATCAAGGGATCCAATGATCAGGGCGATGGAGATTGAAGAGGCACCTGACATATCATATTCCGATATTGGAGGGCTCCGTGAACAGCTTCTTGAAATCAAAGAAACTGTTGAACTGCCACTCCTGAAACCTCAGCTTTTCGAGCAGGTGGGCATCGAGCCCCCAAGAGGAGTTCTTCTCACCGGACAGCCAGGAACAGGGAAGACACTTTGTGCTAGAGCTGTAGCACATGAAACCAATGCAACCTTCATTCGTGTTATTGGGTCAGAACTGGTGCAGAAATTCATTGGAGAAGGCGCCCGTCTAGTACGAGAGATATTCATGCTTGCCAAAGAGAAAGCACCTGCAATCGTATTTGTTGATGAACTCGATGCTGTCGGTTCGCATAGACTTGACATTGCTACTTCAGGTGATAGGGAAGTACAACGGACTCTAATGCAACTTCTTAGTGAACTGGATGGTTTTGAGAGTCGAGGACAGGTAGCTGTTCTTGGCGCCACTAACCGACCAGATATTTTGGACCCTGCATTGCTAAGACCGGGTCGTTTTGATCGAATAATTGAATTCCCATTCCCTGATGAAGAAAGTCGGGAGGAGATCTTCAAGATTCACACCCGCGGCATGAATTTGGATTCAGCACTTGACTTTGGAAAACTGGTTTCTGCTACCGGGGGTAAGACTGGAGCAGACATCAAAGCGATGTGTACTGAAGCAGGCATGTTTGCTATTCGTGAGAGCAGAATCTGTGTAAAACAAGATGATTTTAGCAAGGCTATAGCAAAGGTCCACAGTCGTGGTAGAGGCGATGGGGCTCCTGGTAGCATGTATTGCTGAAAGCTGATAGTATTGTAATACAGGCAATATGAATCAGAATATAAGAGTCGTAGGATATGTTATCCCAGCACCAACATTTTATGGGACTGACTTTCAATAAGAATTAATGCAATATCTAGAATTCCTCAAAACTAGACTACACGGAGTAATTCCTGAAGGGATTAAACTCCCATCGGGGTTTCATCTGATTGGACACGTGGCCATCTTAAATTTGAATCAAGATTGTGTTCCATTTGCAGACAAGATTGGCCAAGTGACTCTGGAGTATGATTATAGAATCAAATCAGTTGCAATCAAGACAGGTCCCACTGAAGGACATGTTCGCAGGCCTAATTGTACATTCGTTGCAGGTGAGTCGAATACTCTTACAACTCATATTGAAGGAGGAGTGAGTTTCAGAATTGATCCACTTCGGTTCACTTTCTCTGGAGGCAACCGTGCCGAGAGAATGAGAATGGGCAAAGTTGTCAAATCGGGTGAAAGGGTCCTAGACATGTTTGCTTGTGTTGGTCAGTTCTCACTTCATGCTGCAAAGGGTGGAGGAGCCGAGGTGACTGCAATTGAAATTAATCCAGAAGCGTACGAATTATTGGTTGAGAATATCAGCCTAAACAACCTGAACAATAGAGTGAATCCAATTCTAGGTGATTGTCGAGATGTACATCCAACTGACTCTGTGAATCGTGTGATTATGGGGTATCTTCATGATACGAATGACTATCTGAATCATGCGCTGGAGGCTTTGGTTCCAGAGGGTGGTTCTATTCACATGCATATTGCACTGCCCAGCAATAAGCTGGATAGGACTGCTGGAATAGTTGAGGAAGCATGTTCAAGTCATGGTTTCACATCTCGGGTTTCAATCAGTAAGGTAAAGATGTATGCTCCAAGAATCTACCACTATGTATTCGACATTCTGGTTGAATAGCGGAATTATGTTCAAGCGTAAGCATTTTATCTCCTCCGTCGAGTGACAGATTATAGACCTAGAATTGAGGACTGAACAATGTCACGTAGACGGGGTCAACGCGGAATGTCGCCTAGAGCTATTGCGCGAATGATGAAACAGATGGGTATTGAACAGCAAGATGTGACTGGTGTCAAGGAAGTGATATTCCGTTTTGCGGACAAGGAATGGGTAGTCAATGATCCTCAGGTTTCCCTGGTCAAACAGGCTGGAAGCGAGTCATTCCAGGTATCTGGCACGAAAATGGAACGTGATTTGACTACAGATGATAGCGGCGAGAGTTTGGTTCCAGAACCAGTAAAAGAGATTGAAATCCCAATGGAAGATGCAGCGCTTGTTGCTGCACAGACTGGTGTTGATATCGAAATTGCAAAAGAAGCACTAAGAGAAACCCAAGGCGATCTTGCAGCAGCAATTCTGAAGTTGCGGCATGGATAAATGTAATACAGTTAATACATTGAGTCTAGCTTTCAGACTCCATCTGTTCTTTGAGGAACTTGAGTCTGAAGAAGTCCTCCCGTTCTCTCTCTTCAAGAGCCTGTTTCACATATCGAGCTGTTGCATCCAATCTAGGAATCACGATTGTTTCAAGAGCTGATACGCGTCTTTTAGTGCGTTCAATTTCAATTGCAAGTCGTTTAACAGTTGAATCAATCTCTGCAAGACGCACTACAGCTTTCATAGCTTCATTGAACTTGGTTGACATCACATCAAGCTGAACACTAGAATCTGGAAGTGAGTACGGAAGTTCTGGGATGTGTTGTTCCACTGAAAGCACTGGAACTACGACACCCATCATGGATCTTGTGGAAATTCTTAGATTCGCTTGGACTTTACTTGCATTTGCGAATTCCACAACTTCAGCCGGCCCCATTACCATCTTTGTCTTTGTTAGAGCAGAGAATGCTGAAGCTAGAGCTGCATCAACCTCCTCCCTGGCTTTCTTAATCGCTTCAATTGAGTTGAAGAACTCCATTATTAATGAGTCGCGTTTCTCTTTGAGAAGATTATGACCTCGTTCTGCGAGTCTCATCCTGTTCTTAAGTCGTAAAAGCTCCATTCGGGT
>JBHLQK010000011.1:0-29325 GCA_048884925.1 Candidatus Thorarchaeota archaeon | reverse complement strand
CCTTTGAGCAGGTTTCAGGAATACAGTGACTACTGCGATGACCTCAAGAAGGAATTCGGGTGGGTCGATATCGACTTTGGCGCATTCATAGTGGCTGGTCCCAGAGGACCGATACCATTCTGCATCTATTTCAGTGTCCCAATCGACACAAGAGTTCCACGTGAGATAGAGAAGTGGTTCGAGTTCAAGGAGAAGATGTACCAGCGAGCGATTGAGATAGGGGGCAGTGTTTCCAATGCCAATGGAGTGGGCTTAAGATCCGCCCCATGGGTGAGAACGCAGCTTGGTGACGCATGGGAGTTGCTTACTGGCATTAAATCACTAGTAGATCCGAATAATATCTTGAACCGCGGGCAGAGGGGGTTTGACTGATGGTTGAACGCCTCAAGAAGTATGATGAGTGGGCCCGGGCTTGCATGCATGTTCGCTGTGGACTATGCAGAGAGAGCTGCCCAGCTTACTCTCAACTCAAACTTGACAGTTATTCCGCAAAGGGCAAGATAACAATGCTATATCATTGGCTCAATGGAAAACTAGAGCCCGATGATGTCATGGCCGAGAGGATATTCGCTTGTACCAGCTGTGGTCTCTGTGATGTTGCATGTGGGTATGAGCAGAGTTCTGCTATTCAGGAAATGAAGGGAGTGCTGTTCGATTCGGACATCTCACTCCCGGAAGGCTACAAGCAAATCAGCGACCGAACAAGAGAATCTGGTAATCCATATGCAGAAGACCGAGAAAAAGCCAGAACCTTCTTGAAGAGTGTCCCGGAACAAAATGCTGAAACCGCTGATTACACATTATTCTTGGGCTGCACAGAGCTGTATCGAGAACAGGAATATATCACAGACGTTTTGCACATTCTAAGGTCAGCAAATATCTCGTTTAGAGTAATCTCTGAGAATATCTGCTGTGGGTCGCCAGCCTATCGAGTAGGTGATCAGAAACAGGCACAAGAACAGGCTCTGAGTGTTGCCAGGATGTTGAAGGAAAAAGAGCAGAAAGTCTTGGCATCTTGTGCTGGATGCTATAGAATGTTCTCTCACTATTACCCATTACTCCTAGAGGAAGAAGATACATTCCCAGTTATCCACAGTGTTCAGCTTATTGAACGGCTCATTTCAGATGGAAGATTGAACCTTCAACCACTTGATGCAAAGGTCACTTATCATGACCCTTGTCATCTGGGAAGACATGCTGGAGTCTATGATGAACCTCGAAGGATTTTGAGTGCCATTCCCAGAGTGGAATTGGTCGAGATGGAATGGAATAGGAAATTCAGCAAGTGCTGTGGAGCTGGTGGGGGCTTTAGAAGCGGTCGGCCAGATGACGCGATAGCAGTGGCAGCACACCGAGTCAAAGAGGCCAAATCTACAGGAGCAAGTATCCTCGTCACAGCTTGTCCATTCTGTCTTCGAAATCTCTCAGACGGTGCTAAGTCAATTGACGCAGATATTGAGGTTAGAACTATTGAGTCGCTGATAGCAAACCAACTGTGATGCTACGCTTCTCCGACGACTTTGCCAGGGGGATACATCTCTAGAAACTCCTCCTTGAGAATGTCCATAGCGATGAGATCGTGAAACTGACCCTCCATAAAGACCGCCTGTCTGAAGTCGCCGATTATCTTGAATCCAGCTTTTTCGTAGGTCTTCCGACCACGCTCATTATATGATGCTGTGTAGAGGTAGATGCTGTTGAGACCCAAGACCTGGAAACCAATCCATAGCATGACCTTGGTAGCATCTGTGCCATAGCCTTTGCCGAAGTTATTTGGGTTGTGAATAGCGATACCAAACTCAGCCCTCTGCATTTGCTTACTAATATCAAACAGGCTAACGGTCCCAAGAAACTCTCCAGTCCTCTTGTCTTCAATGGCTAGAACTATGTTTCCATCCTGCCAGGGCTTTGCCTTTGTAGCTCTTTCTAGCCACTCTCTCTCCGCATTCTGAGACATGGGCATTGCATGTGCTAGAAACCGGCGCATCTCGAAGTTGTTCCAGCCTTTCATTATGTTGTCTAGGTCCGACATCTCCAATGCGCGAAGCTTGACTTTCTCACCGTAGTACATGAATCCGAAGGGAATCCTGTTTCTGTTATGAATCCTGCCCTGCCTAGTCACTCAGTACGCTTTTATCTAGGTAATTCACGAATTCCAGTATATCATATGTGGAGATTGTAGAATGCAGTTCGAATGGATTATAGATATAATCTTGGCCATGGTGGGCTTTCTAGTTCTTTTTGTTATCACTATGATCATAATCAGTATTCTCATACTTGGATGGGCCCTAAGGTACGTAAATGGTACGAATACCGAATTCTTTTCTGTGGCGATAACAGCTATCCTGATGAGTATACTGACAGCGTTCATTCCATGTCTAGGATGCATTATTGCTCTGTATATCATCAAGCTAAGACATGAAGTGGGATGGGGTGGCGCAATAATTGCTTGGATTCTTGCAGCAATAGTTTCACTAGCTATCGCATTACTCATCATGATCCTGTTCTTCGGTGGAATAGCCGCACTCATCGACCTGATACCATTCCTCCCATTGCCATAGAATAAGGATTGGATTTCCGGGATTCTGGAAGTAGAATGGTGATGGAAGAGGAAGGCGGAGAATCAGAGAAGACTCCCTGTGAGGAAGTCCTCTTGGACGAACAGAGAGGACGTCTGCGGTTCAATAGGGGACTCATTCTCCGCCAACCATTGAAATTCCTAAGAGTAGTTGGGCCTCTTCTGTCATCACACCATCCATTTTGCTCCGTGTATGAGGGTCATCTATTCACACTGAGAGGAAGAAAGTGGTGTATCGGCTGTTTCTTCAACTCACTCTCTTTCTTCATGGCATTGGGTCTACTCATTGTTTCATCGATTGCTGTCCCTTTCATGATTGACAGATCCTATCTTTTCTGGGGTGGAGCTTTCTTCGTGCTGGTGTCGTTTGTGATGAGTGCCCTGCATCTAACGGATAGCAAGAAACTCAAAGTTATCTCCAAACTGATTCTTGGCTCGTCCTTTGCTTGTATCAGCTGGGCGATTCTTCTTGCAGATAGTCTAACATCTAATCTAGAGCTCAAGTTTGCGCTCATTCTCACACTCTATCTTGCAGTAGTCGCTGTTTTGGGATATCGAAGGATTGTCGAGATTGAGAAGGAGTGCAAAGCATGTGAGTATGATATGAGATGGAGTAAGTGTCCGGGCTTTAGGGATATCCTATGCCCTCTTATCGACTCTAGGTTCATCTTTCCAGAGCCGCTCTCTCAATCTAGTAATGAATAGAGCTCGAATTACTCTTTTCGACAGACTCTTAGAGAAAGATGATGCTTTCAACATCGAAGGTTGATCTCCAAGAATGAGTCCTAAGAGAGTAGTCTTCGATAAACCAATTGTTAGGGCAGACACAGAAAAGATGAAGTTTCCAAGAATTTGCCCTGTCTGTGGTGCTTCCGCCGAAGACATTATGCCCCTCACAGTGATTCCAAACCAATACAAATCACTACGCCCATCTATGGACTATATGCCCAGCTATTATGGCCGCCAACAAAATAACTCAATTGCCCCCATCAAAAAAACTCTCTATATTCCAGTCTGTGAAAATCATTACTTAACTGATGAAGGTGCTGGGCAATACAAATCGTACTGCATTGTCTTTGATGGACTGGCCCTAGCGTACTTAATTCTAGCATTACTGACATTTGGCAACCAGCTCTGGAGCGCAGGTCGTTTGAGTCCGTGGCTATTCTTCGCAGTTGGTATTTTTGGAACTTTTTTGTCTATTACGTATGTGCTTTTCCGTCCCGGACCTGTGGAGAATTCTGTCAAGATAATAGGCTTTGACGGAGGCTTCCGTCATATTTGGTTGCAGTTCAAAGAATCAAACTACCGAGATGAGTTCATGAAAGAGAATGTCATGACTGCTGAACTGGTCAAATGGATTCAGCGAGCGTAATTTCATTCTTGAGTCATTTAGAAGTAGTATTAGAGGAAGCGCTCATGCAGCTTCCAACATGAGGACTTCCTTGAGAGTATGACAACGGCTGTCTGTCTTGTCGTTACATAAAATAGAATCTTTGGAGTTAGAATGAGTGCAAGCATAGCTTTGTATCATTACAATCTACCTCCTGAAGTATGCATATGCTATAGCACGAGTGGAGATCTTTCTTCTGATCTGCTTCTTCTGAGTTGTTTTCTTAGCTATTGCCATGCTATCACCTCCGAAATGCGTATGCAAATCCGATGCCGTCCGTGGAGATTGCTCTCACTATCTTCGTTTTCTTCTTTACAGATGACTTCCGAGAATTATTAGCCAGAGCCATGATGTTTCACAAGAAATAACACACAGAATGAGTATATAATGCAGAGCCACAACTAAAGGTCACAGAATTGAGTCACAAATTGTGACTACTATGATTGGGGTGAAGAGTGTTGAGCAACTCTCTAAAGGAGATAACCGTCACTGGCCTGATGTCAAAGATACGCGACTACTATATGGTTACGATGGATAACGGCACCGAGTACAAACTCTCCGCCATAATGCCTTGGGAGGCTGTATCTCCTGACTTTGATAGTGGAAAATTCGCCGCTGTGCTGGGAAAGCGCGTGACTGTAAGCGGCGTGACCGATGGAACTACGATTTGGGGTGCAGATGTAGTTTAGGAAATCCAGTCCCAAACTGATAGCTGGAATTGTTGTCGTCGTCATACACTCAAAAGACCTTGGCATCGTGGTTCAGTGGTTTCGGGATGTTCTAGGATTGGAGGCTGGGTTCAAGACCGATGATATGTCTTGGCTGGAGTTTCGCTTCAATGATGACAGACCACTAACGCGGTTTGCATTAGAACCATCTTCAGGAGAAGAGTAGTCAATCATGGCTCCATTCAGGGTGAATGATATCCAATCTGTGATTCAAGAACTGGAATCACGAGGTGTCTAATTCATTGGAGAAGACAAATTCCAAGCTGAAGGTGCTTCTCATTATGCCACGTTTCAAGACCCCGAAGGCAATTTGATTCAACTCTCGCAGTGTAGAACGAAATAGGCGGGAATAAAAGAATGGATTTTGGCCCACTTAAAAAGCAGGCCAAATCCGGCACCACAGGAATGGATGCGGCCTCAGAGCTTTAGCTCTGCCTCACTCTTCCAGAGGCCATGTATATTGCAGGATGCGGTAGCCATTAGCGTGCCTGGTTTGCTAGTCTTGAAGACGAACTTGGCAACTGGCTCGCTATAGATGCCACTACTGTCAGGGCCCTCAGCAGACTCTCCATGGTGATCAAACGTACAATATCCAATCTCCACGGGGAATTTAGCTCCATCCGGCCAGAAGAAGAGATCGCACCACTTGATGTGATGTGCAGTTGTGTTAGGATGAGGAATCTCTTTGCCAACCTTTACTTTGACGTAGGCCTTCCCATCCTCAACTTTCTTTATATCAATTGAAGGCACATGCTTCTCGTTCTTCCAATCATCGGTCTGTATCCATTTCTTTGACATTGGCTTTCCTCCCTCAAAGCAGTAGGATAATAGGCCTATCGTCGTTATGCCATAAAACAGTTCTCCTAGGTATATTGTCAGTAGCTATTGGTCCAATTTTCTAATCTGATTTAGAGTCCATTTTCCTCTCTCAGTCAAGGCGTAATAGCTTCTTTGTCGATTTTCATACGTTTTCTCTGTTCGCGTGCTAATTATGAGTCCGCTACTTGTAAGTTCTGAAAGGTGCTGATAGATGCTTGGAATTTTGAGCCTCATTCCATACTCATCCACTAGCGCTCTCCAGATGCCATATCCATAAGACTCGCCCTTGGATAGTATCTGTAGAATTCGGATCTTTGTTTGACCAAATTTCGTTGTAACTCTACGTTTCTCTACCCTACTGAGAAGTTGCTCAAGGGGGCCTTTCCCCTTTACAAAGGTCCTTGCTATTTCGGGGTACTTGAGGCCCATTCCAGTAACAACGCATACAACAGAATCGTCACGTTCTATCTTTCCCGAATGAATGAGTTTCTGTAACACAGCTATAGTAGTAGCTGAAGCCGGCTCTGCGAAGACGCCTTCTCGTCTTGCCAGCTGTCTCACAGCTTCCAGTATTTCTCTATCGGAGGCGGAGATGGCTAATCCGCCTGATTCCTCAATTGCCTGCAATGCAGTACGTCCACATACTGGATTCTTTACACATATGTCGAATGCTACCGTGGATACAGAAGAAGGTGGGGTGATGCTTCTTACCCCGCTCTTAAACGCCTCAACAATTGGTGCACAACCGCTGGCCTGAGCCCCGACTATCCTAGTGTGTGAAGCATCAATTAGTCCTATCTGCTCCAGCTCCCTGAGCCCCTTCCATATCATTGATACATGTCCGCCGTTTCCCATTGGAGCAATAATCCAGTCTGGTGAAGTCCATTCAAGCTGCTCACATATTTCGTAGACCGTTGTCTTCTCCCCTTCCATGAAGTGCGGGTTAGAAGATGTTATACAGTGGCTTTTTCTACTCTCTTGGCGTGCCCTCGTCACAGCTTCCTCATGATCTTTGACTATCTCTACATCTGCAGCATAGGCCAGAATCTGGTAGAACTTCCCAATATCCACATTACCTCTCTGACCTATGAACACTTTACTCTCAAGACCAGCTCGAGCTGCATAGGCAACAAGGGACGCAGCAAGATTTCCGGTAGATCCACAACATACCGATTTGAACCCATATTCTCGTGCTGCAGATACCTCGACTGCTGTCCCACGATCAATGAACGCTCCAGTTGGATTTGTTGTTTCATCTTTCAAGTAGAAGTTGTCGGTTCCCAAGTCATTTGAAAGTCCCTCACACTTGTGCAAGTAGGTTCCCCCCTCACCTAACGAAACCATGTTTGCTTTATTTCGAATTGGAAGTAGTTCATAGTATCTCCAAATACCTGGTCTTCTTTTTCTAAGTTCTCTGAGAGTGAATTTGCTCTTCGCCTCTTCAAGGTCATAGACCACCTCAAGATTCTCTCCGCACATAGAACAAGAACTGACGTATTTTTCCAGAATGAGATCAAGTCCACAGCCAGTGCACCTGAAACCTGATTGAAGCGACATCCGAAATCATGCCTATATATAGGCTCAAAATTATATATCCTTCTCTCAGAGAAGAATATGAAGAATAGAGGATGATCTGCAATGGAGCTCTTCAAACCCAAAATACGAAGCAACACGATGTTTGTGGCTTTATTGGCTGTTCTAACAGCCCTGACTACAATTGCTACAATAATACTTGCCATTCCCATCCCGGCAAGTGAAGGGTTTCTCAATTTCGGAGATGCACTAGTTATGCTAAGCGGTCTCTTACTTGGTCCCCTCGGCGGCTTCATCGCAGGGGGAGTGGGTTCAGCAATGGGTGATGTCATCTTGGGTTATGTGCATTTCGCTCCAATTACCTTGGTTGTAAAGGGCTGCGAAGGCTTGGTGATGGGACTTTTTAGTAGTCGAGCCAAAAGTGCCAGTTTCTTGACAAAATGGGACGTGATTGGACTTGTTGTAGCTTCATTTGTCATGTTGACCGGATATTTCCTCGCAGAAATCCCTTTGTATGGATATGGAGCTGCTCTAACCGAGTTGCTGACAGCGAACTGGCTTCAAGTGGCAGTTGGTTCAATCGTCACGGTCTTTGCGGGGCCTGTGGTAAGGCGATTTCTGCAGGACACACTGTATCCGTTCGAAAGCGACGATTTGGTGGTTATCCAGAACGAGTGACCAGATCCGTATCTTGCATTTAACGCATAGAATGTGGGGCTATTACGAATATATCATCAGCACACATCTTCAGCAGGATTATTTGCCACTTGGAATCAATGTTCTTTTAAAGAGAAATTCTATCGTTGCTACAAGGCCCATTGGCTACTCACATATCCGACATATGAATGGGAGTTCTCGAAATGACGGATAGACAGAAGCTTGAGATAAGTGTCCAGAGTCTGAATGAGATTAACAAGTTTCTTCTGAAGGAAGGCAACCCTCTCATTGATGGACTTATTGAGGTCATTGAAAAGTATGGAGGTGTTGACGAGATCAACAAGAAGGCGAACGAGGCTCGTAGGCTTGAGAGCTTAATGGCAAAACTGGAGAAGAAAGCCTCTCCATATGTAAAAGACCTTCAGTGGCTTCAAGAGGAGCGTGATAACGAGTCATTCATCACTATCCCTGACTATCGCAGGAAAGTGCTGGGGGACAGGGCCGACTCGATGGATTTCGATAACAGCTTTGCAGTCACCCTTGAGATCAGTGCGTGTCAGTACTTCCCATGGGTCATTGAAGAGGCAAAGCAATCAATTGAGCAGCAAGATCTCATGCCCGGCCGGTTCATTCGAGTAAGGAGTATGCAGGAACAGAGTGACGACAATGATGTGATTGCCTTCGCTGCAGCAATGCAGATTGTAGATTCATCTTATGTTGAAACTCTAGATACAAAGGGCACCTACCCTGGGCCGGATGGGGCACCAGTCAATATACATCTAGGAGGCCCAGACACAATCACTGGCTATTTCGGTGGAGTTGGAATGCCAAATGACTTTGCACTGAGGTGGGCTGACGAATACCTTCACTACTACACTGAATACGGTGTCAAACAGGTGCTCAACATCAATCCGGGAAGCGTGCTCGTAGGATACATGATGTATAAACTGGGCATTGATATGGAGTTTAAAATCAGTGTGTTCATGGGTAATGATAATCCATATGCAAGCCTCTGGACACTGATGACGGCCAAGCTCTTTAGTAGGGATGATGGCACCTCACCACTGATCGGGTACAATCTGTCTAATAGTGTTAACAATGAAACAATCGAGCTATCTGCGTATGCAAGGAAGGACTTTGGGTTTGAGGATGTGGTCAGAATTGAACACCACATCACTGAGACCTTCAAGAGCATTGTGAGACAGCCGTACGATCGACTCGATGAGCTGGTCGAATTAGCAGATCACGTCAAGAATATCAGCGCCAAGCACGAAGGCGGTATACCCGCGGTTGATCGAAAGCGTGAACATCCCAGTGATATCCTTGACTACTTCAGACAGAAGGCTGAGGTCATAGACTCTGGTGATATGCCCCATCTCCTACGCAATTATCTCGACAAACATGATGCGGTCAATAGGACTGCTAGGGCTCTCACTGAGAATGGCTTGGCATTCATTGCCGCCAATAATCTACACAGGAAATAATGGCGGCTGATGCAGAAAGCGAGGGCCTCCTACAACGTTCTGTTCACATCCAAGGCTGAATGTGCTCGTCATAGATGCTCTCCAGACGGTCCTTGTGATTTTGCTCTTCCTTGGCTAGGCTTTCAAAGACTGTTCTGTGCGATGTACTTGTTGTTAGCTCTGAAAGACTCTTGTAGAAGTCACGGGCTTCCTCTTCGCGTTTTATTGCCACTATTAGAATATCCTGCGAGTTTGATCCCGCTTCCAAGGGAATCTCTATGAGATACATTGAGAGGTCGTGCCCCTCGAACTCCTCGATGGTATTACAGGAGAAAGTTTCGCAGACCCCTCCGCTAAGAGCGCTCAGGAGCTTCTTCTTGTGGCCTTCTTCCTGTTTGGCTAATTCCTTCAGCAGCTGCTTCGATGAGGGCAGCTCTGCATACTCGGCTGCCTTCACGTAGAATTCGTACGCCTCTTCCTCCCTCTGGATTGCAAGGGAGATCAATTTATCGAATGACTCTTGGACATCGGTCACTAATATCCCCAACCGGGGTGCGTAGCTGCTCGTTTTAAGCATGATGCTTATTCCGCGGCATGGGTTCGTAATTCAGACACTCTGACTCTGTCTACGATTTCAGACCCGGCAAAATTTGCCTTCGCCCATCAGGTGTTAGGAAGGCTTCTCCGCTTTCGATTTTGCCTTAAATTCGCTATGTGTTATTCACATGAGGTCAGACCCTTGGAGAATGTGATAAGTGGATTAGAGTATGGTAAAGACTGGCAAGGTATGCTCAAGGAATTAGCTGAAGCTGAGTCAGTTGTCGATGTTTATCTCTGTACTAGTGCGTACGGTCATCAGGATGATCGAAGCATTATGGTTGCTGAAACCCACGGTGTTCGGATTGTCTATGTGGGAGACGACTTCTTTGTGGTTGGACCCCGGAGACCCGTTCATTCATCTATAATCAGGATGGGGTGGGTCTCCATGATTCGAGTACATAAGGATCAAGATGTCATGGAATCCGTAAGCCTTGTGCCTTTGCTTGACTCAGAGGTAGAGGACTGCCTGGAGGAAGAATGTGACATTTAAACGCCAAGAACCTGGCGATTATTTGCGAGGAAGTATCTCTTTTGCACCTGAGTGTAGATACTTGTGGAGTGCCTTAGGAATTTCTATGCTCCCGTCCTCTCGTTGGAAGTTTTCCATGATTGCTACGAAGGTACGAGGATTCGCCATCATTGTGCTGTTTAGTGTATGGACATAGTCTTTCTCAGTTCCGCCTTTCTTAATTCGGTACTTGATATTCAATCGTGTTGCTTGGTATGCTGTACAATTACTATTGGAACCCCCTTCCCGGTATCGACCTTGGCCTGGCATCCAAAACTCAAGGTCAAGTTTTTTCGCTGCGACTATTCCTATATCCCCAGTGCATGAATTCACGATCCTGTAAGGAAGACCTAAGGCTTGTACATAGTCCTCCTCGTTCTTCATCAGTTCCTCATGGATCTTCCATGACTCATCAGGATGGCCAAAGACAAACTGTTCGACCTTGTTGAACTGATGAACTCTGAAGATCCCTTTGGTGTCTTTGCCATGAGACCCTGCTTCTTTTCTGAAACATGCGCTGACTCCTGCCAGCTTGATGGGGAGGTCATCAGGTTCAAATATCTCTCCCATGTACATTGCAGCCATAGCATGTTCTGATGTGGCTATGAGGTACAGGTCTTCTTCTTCTATCTTGTACATCACGTCCTGGAAGTCTGCGAGGTCTGTGACTCCCTCATATGGTTCCCTTCGCAACATGAACGGTGGATAGATTGGAGTATAACCTCTCTTTATGAGCATATCAAGCGCCATCTGCTGCATCGCCAAATCCAGCTCCACAAGCTCGTTCTTGAGGTAGTAGAATCTTGATCCCGCGACCTTTGCAGCTCTAGGAATGTCCGCCACGTCAAGAGTATCCAGCAGGTCAACATGGCTTTGAATCTCAAAGTCAAACCTAGGTTTGCCACCCCATTCTTTTACAACCTCATTATCCTCGTCGGTTTCTCCATATGGCACACTCTCATGTAGGATATTGGGAATGCGCATCTGGATTTGTATCAGCTCGGCTTCCAGTGTGCTAGTCTTCTCTTCAGTTTCTTTTATTGACTCATTAATACGATTGGCTTCCTTGGTGAGTTTAGCTGTATTCTCACCTGCCTTTTTCAGTTTGCCAATCTCTCTTGAAATCCGATTTCTCTGAGTTCTGAGACCTTGTATCTCTCTTTTGAGATCTCTGATTTCAGAATCCAGTGATAAGAGTAGATCGAAAGACTTCATCTTGGCCTTATCTCTACGCTTGCGTAGATTTTCTCGTATTAGCTCTACATTCTCTCGAATGAATTTGATGTGCAACACTGGATTCACCTATTGCGATTTCGATACTGAAACCACGCTGGTCGCTTTTTAGACTCTTTCGTTGACTACTCTATCCCCATTGGCCGGCTGTGGGACAGAGTTTATTGATGGGACATTTCTCACAGCTCGGCCCACGTGCACTGCACATGCGTCTTCCGTGTGCACCTATGAGGCGTGCATATTCGTACCATTGGTTTCTGGGAAGAATCTCCATTAGGTCCTTTTCCGCTCTAATTCGGTTTTTCTTTTCCTTAGTGAGCTCAAGTCTTTGAGAAACGCGCATGACATGTGTATCGACAACTATTCCCTCATTGATGCCAAACACGACCGAGAGTACTACATTCGCTGTCTTCCTGCTCACTCCTGGTAATTCAATTAGATCATCCATGGTTTTTGGAACCTTTCCTGAATGACGTTCATCTAGGATTCGCGCGGCATCTCGTATATATACCGACTTCTTGTTGTAGGTGCCACACTGACGTATCAGTTCTATCAAGCCCTCAATTTCAGCGTTAGCCATAGCTTTTGCATCTGGATATTTCGTAAAGAGTGCAGGTGTGATTTGATTAATACAGGCATCGGCAGTATTTGCGGAGAGAATAGTTGCAATGAGCATCTCGAATGGATTATTGTGCATCAAGTATGTGGCAGGTGCGTCAGGGTAGGCTTTGTCAAGAATCTTAACAACATTCTTGGCTCTCATTCTGTTGTCATCCATAGCTCACGCCCTCCTGTCGTCTATCAGGGCAGGCGTCTACTTGACCTGAACTCCTCAATCTCGTCCTTTAGTTTTTGGATTGTCAACTCCATTGATTGCATCTTCTCTGACAAGCTCTCAGGTTCTCTTCTCTCTATTCCGTAATATGCCACGCCACCAAGAATGAATAGATTGAGCACTAGAACTACGGCGAATAGAAGAGATTGGCTGAAAAACTCGAATATCAGTCCACCAATGAACGGACCGATTGCTGCAATAATATATACAGATGACCAAAATACAGCTAGGACCTTGGAGGTATCTGTTCGAGGCATGTACTTTTGAATCATTGTGATAAGAACAAGTGCCCAGAGGATATCATTTGTGTATTTCATCACTAGAGCCAGAAATGCTGTGGTGAAAACCACCTCCAATCCGGGTAATAATGCGTCTGCAGCATCGACTACAGAAGAAGGCATCCAATAGCTAAAGGTGGGAGCGACTATGAGTAGTGCTGCACAAATTGGCATTACTGAGTACACGAGCAGTATTGCTCTCTTCATACCCCTAAGATCTGACATTCGGCCTATTCTGAAAAGAAGAGGCAGAGAGATGACCAAGGGGGTCAAGAGCATTACATTGATGCCTCCATAATCAATATCGAGAACATCATTTGTGTAGATGAGCGCACCAAACCTGAACATCTCGTCGCTCAGGCCATCCAAGATGACAATTGCTAGGATGCCTGGCATAGAAGCCAGAATCAGTTTCACTGCATTCGCATTCTCGGACAGGAAGTCGCGCCACAGCGATTCGTCCTTGTCTCTCCCATTACTCCTGCCAGTTTCAAGAAGAACTGCTCTTCCTACAGTACATAACATGAGGAGTATTCCTGATACAAAATAGATTAGACGAAAGGCAACATCGAAGTCCAGTACGAGGATGAGTGTACCAAACAGGAGGAGTGTTATGATACCCAATGAGCTTCCCATACGAAACAAGGATAATGCCAGTCCGCTATGCTCTTTTGGTATATTATCCATTATGAATGCAGAAGCGCCTGCTTGAGCGAGGCCAAATATGGAGTAAATTGCAAGAGCTCCAAGAATGAAAATAGGTTCATCAAAGATTCCTATTACTAGGTAGTACGTAGCCATGAAAAACATCGCTACAACTGCTAGAGCCTTTCGGTTGGTGATATCCCCAATATATCCCCCTACAAAACGAAAAAGCGCAATAAAGGCCGCGACTGCAGTCATTGCGGCACCAATGAAAATAAACTCCCATCCTATGTGCCAAAGGTAAAGCGTGAAATAATGAGACATCACATCGATTCCATTAAACACCCACGCAGTAACTAGATAAACAGTATAATTACGCCATGAGAAAATTGTTCTCAGCGATTCTCTGAGATTATCTTTCTTCTCAGATTCAGCCAACGTCGGAGCCCTGTCATCCGTTTCCTCTCTCGTTTCCGGGCCCTCCTCCGGGGAGCCTTCTTCCAATATCCCGTCGCTCCTTCTCTCCATGTCCGACGTGACCATTTTCTTCATTTAATCGGCCTCGATATCTCAACTCTAGCCCTCCTTCAAATGGCAATCCTCAATCAAACTATGCCACCAGTTTACCGGGGTTGTGCAACTCCTTTCGGAGTCCCGGCAGGGGTAAAACACCATTAATGCATACCTCCTTTGTCGGGCTTTAGAGTGAATCTATGTTCAGCCTTGTTCTATTTTAACTCCTCAAACTCGCTGACTGTCCAAATCCTGAGAGGCGCTAGCCTTCCTGAGTTGAACTAGTCAATCCTTCCATCTGATCACTCACTCATACACCAGCACTTCAACATCGCCGCTTGGAGTAGGCTTTGCGACGAGTCTATGTGTGCAGATGTCTGCAGTGAGTACTAGGCACTCTGGCGGAGTGCTGGATGCGATGAGGTTCTTGACAGCCAGCTCTATGTTGACTGCAGTGAGTCTGATGAGTTCTGAATCAGTGAACGGATCTACCGCTCGGCCTTCTTCAGTAGCCACTACTTCTGCTAGCGTTGTCGCCATCTTTTCGCTAATCATTCTTTGTTTCCTCCGTTTCTTTACGATTTCGTTTTCTGTTTTCACCATGGTTCTGGGCGTGGTCTGCTTGGGCTATCATTTTCCATGTTCATTCTCTCCTCCATGTTTTCTCTCTCATTTTTGGGGAATCCATCCATCATCGCTCGGTGAGGTGAATCAACCTATGATGCCGTGATCACCCTCTGTCCGCTCTTGCCGTCTTCTCTCTAAACAGCTAGAACGGTACAGGATCATCACACGGTGGCTGTACCACGGTTGATATGCCGTGAACTACTCCCATTGACAACAACTCCAACGCTACACGATTCTCTGTCATGCTCTCGTAGAGTGTTCTCATCTGATCCGAGCTTATCGTCTTCACCTCCGATCGATGGCCTATGGTATGGACATAGAGACTATGCTCTAGGCGAAGAGATTTACTAGGTGCAATAAAGCCCTGTCGGTCTTTATCTTACCCAGATATTACCTGGATATACATATCCAGGAAGAATATCTTCGTCCATAGCATTGTCCCGAGTGTGTACACCAAGAATAACAGCCGTCAAGCCGCATAATAAAGAGTGGAGTTTGCATTCCATTGAGTTAGATCGGCACTAGAAGCCAAAGTAGCTGGTTTTGGGCTCCTACTCATATTCCATAATGATGAGTAGATTGAAGAAGCAACCATAAGATACATTTTAAACTTAACAAATGGCCATAGAGGATATCGATTGGAGTTGATAAGGTTGCGGTCTCTTGGAACCGGTGAGCTTAGTCTATTGAGAAGATTGGTCATCAATCCTTCAATGAAACAGGCCGCATTAGCTAGTAGCCTTGATGTGTCTAGATCCGCCATCAATCAGATTTGGAAAAAGCTTCAACGTGACTTTGACCTTTCAATCCGCAGTACATTTGATTATGGCCAAATAGGATTTCGCCTCATTTTTGGTTGGGCTAAGGACAAGGAGGGCTCGACTGCCATCCCAAAGTTCAAGCAATGGCTTTCTTCAAACGCACTCACAAGTATTGTGGCTGAATCAGTTCTCTCCTCGTTGATGGATAAGCGTGTCTACTTCGAAGCATTCCTCCCACCTGACACAAGAGGCAGAATTTTCTTGGAGCAAGTGGGTAGGTTTGAGAAACGCCCATACAATCTTGGTATAACTTATGGTTTATCGGATAATGTTTCCAATAGTATGAATCTCGGCCTCTTTGATGGGCGAAAGTGGGAAGTTATTGATGGCTTCAGGTTCGGTGCAATCATTGATTCAGCCAGAACCTATGCTGACATTCTTCCCGATGCTCCCCCTTCCTATCATACAAGTCCTGCCCATACGAATGTAGATGATTTGCTTGTTGCGTCTTCCTTGGAAGAGAACTATCATGTTACCTCCAGGGAGCTTCAGCATCGCTACGATGAATATGGCTACACAGCTCCGTCCGAGAGGACTTTGAGGCGACGACTTGATTCGATAAGGCGAAGTCATGCTACACCCTATGTTAGTATTCACAACGTGGGACTCATCCAGCGATTTGTGGTCTGTTTACAGGAACACAAGGGCCAGTCCACTATTTCACGATTACTACAAGCTCAAGCAACTACACTGCCGAAGGCAAGAGTCGTAAAGGCCGATGAACTTACTGCAATGATTCTAGACCTTCCGGAGTCTGCAAGCTGGTTTGCGATCTCAAAGGCTTTTTCGGAACTAGCAAGTGATATTCCAGAGATGTGCACATTTATAGCCGAGAGCTCTCAATTATGGAAGGGACTTGCCAGTCTAGTGCCACCCTCCTAGACATGCATGGCTTAATGGGAAAACAGTTCTCGGCGTTGAAAGGATTGAAGAAAACTCACCAAGAAGGAGATGCATCTCGTAGAGTGACTACATCAAATTACCCTGCTCTAGATATACAGACGCCATATGATGATTCTATTCCATCATCTCAAGAGCCATCGGTTCAATTCTACATAGATGCTATGCGAATTTACCTTGGTCTCTATGAAGGCAGTATCTCGTTGGAAGATGCAGTCTATGCCTCTGAGAAGCTGAAGGAAAATCCTGAGTTTATCAAGCATCCGCTCAACCCCACGATAATCCCTCTCAATGAAATCTTCAAGGACAAGATGTTGTCAAATCTGCAGACACTTAAGAAATTCAATCTCCTAACAAGAGACTCAGTCAAATCAGCCTTTAGTTTTGCATTGTTATCTCCAGTCACTCCTGTCAGTACTATTGATTTCAAGCTATTACAAATTCTCGAAAGGGACCCACTCAGTACCCTTGTGGACGCAGCTGCTGAAATCGGAGTGACGCCGCGAACAGTGGCGAGATCCATAGAACGGCTTGAAAAGAACCTCGTGTTTAGAGTAAGTGCCTTAATGGATATGACAGCGTTTGGAGCACAACCATTCATCCTCTTTTTCAGACTTGCGGACGGCGTTGAGTGGGATATGGTTGAGGATGGCTTTGCTCTCTACCCATTTACCAAGAGCATCCTAAAGACCTCCATGGCAGACTTAGGCTATGTTTCATTCTTAGTACCTGGTCCCAAAGAGAATCTGGTCACCTTCGCAGAACACATCAATGACATCAGTGCAATTCTGTTCGAGTACTCCAGTCTTCACACTCAGGAAGGGATCGGTGCTAATACCAATCTTTCACTGCTGAAGGACAATGTATGGAGTATTCCTGAACCTGTCACTCGGATTACTGAAGACGTTTCAGCAGAAGCAGATAGAAAGATCAAGGTTTTGAAATGCAAAGGATGGCTTCCAGGTCTTACGGAGGACGACTTCAGGATAATATCCTGCTATAGGAATGCTCTCCGAGAACCTCCTAGGGTTCTGGTTGACCGTTTTCGGATGCAAGGACTCGATATTGACGCACGACAGGTTTCACAATCGATTCGCAAGTCATTCGATCGAGAATTGATTCATCCATTTACAGACTTCAGAGGTATTGGCCTATCAACCAATTTCTGCTTCGAAATCATATGTGATGAAGTCTGGCGCGATAGAATTCTAAGAGCGGCTATCACACTGCCTGCCCTTAATTACTACTTGTCACAGCTGGGCATTATTATATGGGCTCAGGTACCCGGTGATCAACAAGTGGAATACTATCAACTCTTCCGTGCACTTGAACGCCTCAAGGGAGTCAAATCAGTCAATCCCATTATGACTATCAATCTCAAAGGTTCAAGATCTGAACTTGATATGATTAAAGACTGGAAATTCGGATCGAGTGGCTGGTCTGTGGATAGACGACAACTCAGTCTAGAAGGCTACTTTGAAGTATAACTCTCCTCAACGAAAGAATGCTACTTGGTCCCTATCTCCTGCTGCTAATTTCTTTGAAAATCTCTTCAGTTGCCTCTCTCCAATTACCTGAGAACGGGGGCCCAAGAACCACCTCAGTGAGTCCAAGCTGAGCAAGCAAGTCAAATCTATCCGCCATATGCTCCTTGCTCCCACTGATCGAGAACATGTCAATCAGTTCTTGGTCAACATATGGGATCCCTTCATCAGGTCCTGCTTTCGCCACAGCCGCCCTCAGCTTGTCCACTCTCGCCTTGTCCACATCAAGCATATCAATGACTTGCTGAGGCATGTCAGCTACAACAAGTGCTACAACACGTTTTGCTAGGTTCTCCTTCCCGCCTTTGAAGGTCGGGATGGTAGGCAACCATGCAATCTTCTCTATGTTCTTTCCTTTTCTCCCCGAATCCTTAGCGGACCTATTGATTCTCTTTACTGCATCTCTCAAGTAGTCAATCGGGCCCGAGAGCACTGCACCATCCGCTACTTCTCCTACAAGCTCCAGCATCTTTGGTCCTCGTACACCTAGGAAGATTGGAATATCTATACGTTTCTTCAATTGCAAGCTATAATCGTCCAGACTCATTAGCTCGCTATCTGCCGTTACAGGCTCTCCAGCCCAGAGTTTCTTGAGAGTATCAACAGACTTCCGCAACTCCGTCACTGGCTTCCTTACTATGATTCCCATCTTCTTGAGGTCCTGAGTTCCCCCAATACCAGTTCCAAGGACGAACCTTCCTTTGCCAGTGTTTTGCATAGTCACAGCTGCACGGGCTATGGTCGTTATCTTATGAACAGTGATGGGAATTATTGCAGTTCCTACTCGTGCTTCTGGAGCCTTGAGAAGTGCAGCAGTAGTGAGCACATAGACATCTTGCCCCAAATCGATGTCCTCCCCTACCCAAATGCCATCAATTCCCAGTCTTGCAGCATTCTTTGCAATCCAGTCAGTTGCTGTGACCCTCATATTGGTAGTTATACCGACACTAGCTCTGTACATTTTCGCTCACCTCAGTATCTCAATTATCCACTACATATTTCTGTAGTTAGCACTATCTAAGAATGAACTGAAATGCGAATCGCTTGGGGAATTACCGGGAGCGGCGACCTGATTCAAGAGGCTGTAGACCTGATGATCAACCTCCAGAAGGAGTACGATGTCAGAATCGACATCTTTGTTTCAAAGGCTGGACGCCAGGTGCTGAATTGGTACAAGCTTTGGAAACCACTAAACGAGCACTTCAATGTGAAGGTAGAAGTGGATTCAAATGCGCCATTCATAGCAGGACCTCTTCAGATGGGAAAGTGGGACATCCTTATTGTTGCACCTCTTACTGCCAACTCAGCAGCTAAGATTGCCCATGGGATCGAGGACACACTTCTAACTAATGCGGTTGCTCAATGCGCTAAGGGGAAAACCCCTATAGTCCTCCTACCGGTTGACCAAACTCCAGGAGAAATTGAAACTGTTGCGCCTAATGGAATGAAGTTCAAGATACGAGCGCGGAAAGTAGATCTCGATAACGTGGCAAGGCTACGTGAGATGGAGGGCATAACCGTTGTGGCAACGCTTGATGAGATTGTTGAGAGAATAAAGTCCATGCTTGGATGAGCGAGGGGAGGAAATGGGAGAAGCTCCGCTTCTCAGCGGTGAGAGACTTGGACTTGTCAGGCAAGCGATTATCGATTGGTATGAGAAATATGGTCGTGACTTTCCTTGGCGTCATGGTAGCGAACCATTCCAGATTCTGGTAGCAGAGATGCTTTTGAGACGGACCACCGCAACAGCTGTGTCCAGAATATATACTGAGTTCATTAATCGATTTGACAGCCTAGAACGGTTGGCAAGAGCACGTCAATCAACGATTGAACGTTCCTTACGCACCGTGGGGCTTCAATCAGTGAGAGCACACCAATTGCAGCAGATGGCAAAGATGTTGCTCAGAGAGTATGATGGAATAATCCCACAGGACCTGGCGGCTCTTGAAGCTCTTTCTGGAGTTGGTAGATATACCGCTGCAGCTGTTATGAATTTCGCATTCAATTTTCCTGAAGCAATGGTGGACGGGAATGTGGTCCACCTCATGAACCGAGTTTTCTCCCTAGGAGTACCAAGGCCTACAGACAATACAATCTGGGAGTTCATGAGGAAATTTGGAGGTCCACAGGACAAGCGACTATACTGGGGGATAATTGATCTTGTTACTATCGTCTGTTTGAGAAATGTTCCACTTTGTGATGACTGTCCCTTATCCAAGTATTGCGACTTCTATGCAGCCAACCCCAAATGATATTGGAAGGTAAATCTTCATGCAGAATTTAATGATGATGTGAAATGCAAAGAAATCGAAGTGTTGATGAAATGACAAATGAAGCTTCTTATTCTCTGCCAGATGGACTTGAGTTTGGCATCGTGGAATCTGACGATGAACTTGAAGAGCTGATAAAATTCAATTCGTCAACTCATGACCCTCATGATGGCGAGGAACTAAGACGAGTCATCGACCTGCTTCCAGATTTTAGCAGGGAGATGAACTACTACATCCGTGACTCTGACAAGGGGCTCTTTGTTTCATCCCTAAATGCTATTCCCAGCGTGTGGAGCTATGCAGGCATTCCCTTGCGAAACCTGGAGCTCGGCTATGTTGGTACATTACCAGAGTATCGAAAGAGGGGTCTCGTGAGAGCCCTCTATTTTGAATTCTTCGAGAAAGAACTGAGCCGCGGCAAATATGAGATTTCAACAATACAAGGCATTCCTTACTACTACCGCCAATTTGGGTACGATTTCATAATTCCCGCTTGGCGTTCAGTTTTTCTAAGGACAAATCAAGTGCCAGATTTTCCTTCAGAGAAAAAGCCAGATTGGATGCGTCTATCAGTTCGTCCTGCTACAAAATCCAATCTCGACTCAATCATTCGTCTCTATAACGAGATGAGAAGTCGCACACTCGTTTCTACAGTTCGGGACAGAAGCCTTTGGCTGATTCAGGAACAGCAGCGTCGAGAGTACGAACATGAGTTCACAACCTATGTTCTGAAGCGCGGGAAAGAAGTTGAGGGATATTTCCGGTTGATTGCAAGAGAGAGCGCTAATGACGCAGGAAACGGATTTTTAGATGTGAGAGAGAGCAGTATCCGGACATATGATGGTGTGAGACGTACACTGCAGTTTCTGAAGGAAAAATGCAAGGAGAAAGGCCTCAATCGAATCGCACTTTCAGGCTCAATCAATTCAAATCTCTCTCAAGTTGGCCTTGATCTAGGAGGCAACTTGAGTCGTGGATGGAAGCATCAATTAAGAATCCCTGACATGATTCGGTTTCTAAAACGAATTCGTCCTGTGCTTGAGAAACGTCTTCGAAAGACCATGTTTGAGAAACTCACCCAAGAATTGGCAATCAATACATACAGACATTGCTATGTTCTAGATTTTCAAGGAGGTAAGATAGAGCAAATCAAGGACCTTGGAATCCATGAGGATGGCAAAAACCTGAGCTTCAGAGCACCTCCTAACGACTTTGTGCGACTGCTTCTTGGTCAGTATTCAATTGAAGAGCTTAGTAGACAGAACATCGACTTTCTTGTGGCAGGGCTTGTAAAGTCACTTCTCGCAACACTGTTTCCAAAACAGGAGAGCTTCATAGGATACTATCACTGTTGACGTGAAGCCTTCTAATCCAAGTCTGGAATATCGATCTCAACATTGAACTGAGAACCGCATGGACAGGCAGCTGGAATCTGAAACTTATCGGGTGTGTCAATACTAAGCCTTGCTCCTTGAACCGCCGCTCGGTCTATCATAGCTTGCATATTGGTTGTCATATATTTGGCAAAGCTCTTGACCAATTCAGGAATTGATATGTCATTGATCCAGTAAACAAAGTGAGTGCAGTTTGGATTTGGACAACTGCTCACCATGACTCTTGTGCCATCTCCGCATGACTCACACTTGAGGTCCCTGTGGTGATAATCGGGTGCTGTTGGACTGGGAAGATTCAGAGTGTTACTAGCACCGCACCGGTAGCAATAGTATTCGAATTTCACGCTCTCAGACATTGTCGGTCACTCTACGCCTGATGCCCTCACTAAGAAAAGCGTATCTATGGTCAACGTTGCAGGGATTGGTTTCTATAGGGGCTAATAAGGTTGAATTTTGTGATGGGTCTGAGGAAGTGAATATAATTGCAGGTCACAAGACCAAGAATGAATATGATGTCGCTTCTTTTGGTGTTTCTTAACGAGAACTTTGATTCCAAACATATGCCATGCAACGAATGCGGCACTATGATTCCCCGATTTCGCCGGGTGTTCAACATAAGTGACAAATGGGTATGCGCTGACTGTATCATTGGCAGAATGCTTTGTGCGTAGTTAATCTGAGCCTACTCTCCTGACAATCACTTAGCCTAAAAGTGAAAAGCAGGTTATGCATCAAATAACGAGTGTTAGGTGAGCTGTTTGAAGCGCAGAATACAACCGCATCTGAGAGTAGGCGAAGGAGATGTTGAGAAGGTAGTACTAATCGCAGGAAATCCAGACAGAATCCCCGTGATGGCTTCTAAGATGAAGGACCCCGAAGAGGTGGCACGTTATCGGGGATTTGTCACCTATCGTGCATATACTCCAAAGGGAGTTGCTGTCACAATGTCCGGTACTGGAATAGGGACTCCCTCAACGCATATCTGTGTTGAAGAACTATCCAGGCTTGGTCCTGAAGTCATAATTAGAATCGGCTCATGTGGTGGGATTGAGCCCTCGGTGAAAACTGGAGATGTCGTCGTTCCAACTGGCGCGATTCGAGATGAGCGAACAGGGCTTAACTATGCACCAATGGAATACCCTGCAGTGGCTTCTCCTAAATGGGCAATGGCTTTGTATGAAGAGATATCCGAGCTGCTGCCTGCCGATCGGGTCCATCAAGGTGTCTGTTGGACAAGTGACGTATACTATGTTAGTCCCGAGAAGAATCCATTGGACATGTGGACACGAGCTAAAGTGAAGTGTGTTGAAATGGAGAGTTCCTTTCTCTTCGTATTTGCTACAACTAGGGGTTTCGAAGCTGCCTCAATCTTAGCGTGTGATGGCAACCTTCATGGAGCCCAGAAAGTCGAGCAAACTGACGAGTCCGAAGAAACAGGTGAACAGGATCCTCTGCTGATTGAGGCTGTGGAGAAAGAGATAGAAGCCACCATTTGTGCCATAGACAGATTCTATGGCTGAAGTAGTACCTATAATCAACACACTCGCTATTGCACACTTTTTTAGTGCACCGAGTTGATACTTTCCATGCCATGCAGGAAACCTGGGTCGCAGAAAATCGCCCTACTGGGACTAATCCAACTATCACTCTGAGGAGCTTTGAGAAAGTAAGCAACCCCAAATCTATCCACGGAATATACCCCTATCGTGGAAAGATGTCCGCTATTGATGCGGCTCATGTCATAAGTCAGCTCAATTCCACTGACAGCCTCTTGGATCCTTTCTGCGGCACTGGTACAATTGTCTATGAGGCGCAGGCCAGAGGAATGAAAGCTATTGGAGTTGACAACAACCCAATTGCTTGTGCAGTAGCACGTGGCAAAACTGAGCCTGTCAATGTGGATGCAACAATCCATAATCTAGAATCAGCAGTAGAGGAAGCACAGAATTCAAAGTGTTACTCCCCAATGCCAACTGGCCCCTCATTCTATTTTCATCCTGACACTGCAGATCAGATTATGAGGATGCTACATGTTTCTGAAGGCTTCTCCGCTTTTGAAATGTCAGTCCTTTACGGTTCCATCTGTGTTGCAGCTCGCGGATGTAATGGTTGGATTTGGACATCAACATCAGTTGGAAGACTCAATCCTCCTCTTCGTCAAGTAGATTTCTACAAGATATTGATGCGGAAAGCACGCAAACACATCATATACATCAGAGGTCGACCTCAAGCGACAATCCACCAATATGACACAAGGAGAATCTTCGATGTGATTCCTCTGAAGTCTATTGATGTTGTCTACAGTAGTCCGCCGTACTTTGATGCACTCGACTATACTGGATACTACACTAAGATAGTCCTTGAGGTTCTGGGGGTGGATCGTGGAACCGTACGGGATGGCCTCATTCAAAGATACTCGACTTACAGAGATGACATGGTGAAAGCCATGAGAGCGATTGACAGAGTGGTCAAAGAAGATGCTATTATCATATTTGTCGTTGGCGACAGAATGGTCCACAGGAAACTGATTCGTGGGTCAGAGTTCTTCACAAAGATTGCGCCATGGGGTGAACCATATACTGTTGAGAGATCATACACGAATACTCCCAGCAAGATTTGGGACAAAATCAATAATACGCAAAGAAAGGAGCAGGTAATTGTTTGGGACCTGGGTCGGAGCCGATGACACCATGACAAAGCACCTAGTTGTCATTGGAGACAGTCGAAGAATGGACCATGTGAAGGATGAATCCGTCCATCTGGTTGTGACATCACCACCATACTGGCGGCTTAAGGACTATGGCAAGAATGTGGAGATTGGGCAAGGTTCAGATTCCTATGAGGAGTATCTCTCAGAGATTTGTTCGGTTTTCGAGGAATGCGCCAAGAAACTAGTCCCAGATGGCAAGTTAATCATAAACATCATGCCAATCTTTCTAACTGGAAAGAATTCGAAGTTTAATCGAAGGGTTACAAAGGCTGTTATTACTGATCTAGAGAGCTTCATGGATTCGCTGGGCAACATGTTCTTTCACTCCCTATTCATCTGGGACAAGAGGAAGGCGGCACGATTCAGTTCGTGGGGGTCTTATCCCTATCCTCCAAACATCTTGGCATCTTATCCTTACGAATGGATTATTGTATTCTCAAAGGAGGGGAAGCGTTCCCCAGTTATCAGCGAAATCAAAGAAGCATCGGTAATCAGTCATGAGGAGTTTACCGATTGGGCTCAGAATTCAATATGGGATTTCCAACCCGCATCAGCTAAGCATGAGGGGCATCCGGCTCCTTTTCCTGAAGAACTCCCGCGCAGATGCATTCGACTCTACTCGTTTGTAGGTGACACAGTTCTTGATCCTTTCGCCGGAACCGGAACTACGCTGGCGGCTGCGAGGAAGCTCGGTCGCAATTCCATCGGCTATGAGATCAATCCAGAATATGAACCACTAATCCGCACCAAACTCGGAATCGGGGTTGATTGGAGTGATGATGCAGTATTCGAAGTTGTGATGCGGAGCACTAAATCTAAATGAGGACCTATGGTAGTCCACATAGTTCACGTCAGCAACGGACTAGGATGAAGCTAGAAGTAGGAGGTACTTCGAAAGTTTGTCTTATGATGTAGTAGTCGTAGGAGCCGGACCTGCAGGCTCTATTACTGCATATGACTGTGCCAAGGCTGGTCTCAGGACTCTTCTCCTTGAAAAGTCGAAACATCCTCGAGAGAAGCCATGTGGTGGAGCGGTTATGTATAGAGGACTCCATATTCTGCGAGGTAAGTTGCCCGCTAGTCTTGTTGAACGGCGTATTAATGGTCTTAGATTCCTTTTTCCGAATGGTGACGCAGTCGAATTTTCCTCAAAAAAGCTGATTGGAATAACAGTATTCAGAGAGCTTTTCGATGAGTTCCTGGCAAAAAGAGCGGCGGATGCTGGCGTTGAGTTAAGAGAGATGACAAAGGTCAAACACGCATACGCTGGAGCTAATGGTGCAACTGTTCATACTGATGATGGTCAAGAAATCAAGGCTCAATTTCTTGTTGGTGCAGATGGTGTGAACTCTGTTGTAGCAAAATCACTTGGTCTAAGGCCTCCTAGAAAAAACCTACAGCGTGTGGGTCTTGGGATGGAAAGCGACTTCTATGTAGGCAAAGAAGGAGTCATGAAATCTACAAATGGTAATCCATCTATTCTTGAAATAGTCCCGGTTGATGGTCGTGTGGCATATGGTTGGGTGTTCCCCAAAGGCGAACACCTCTGTATCGGAATCGCCGGGGCGGCTGCACATATGTATCCACTTCGTCCAGCGTTTGATTCTTTTTTGAGGAAAACGGAGAAACGACTTGGAGTCCCACTCAAATTGGAAAAACGTCGAGTTCACTTTCTTGGTGCTGATGGCATTTCAAGCAAAAACGTCAGAGACCATGTTCTTCTTGTTGGAGATGCTGCAGGCTTTGTGGATCCAATGATGGGTGAGGGCATTGCATATGCCATGAAATCAGGAGTTCATGCAGCAGATGTAATTACCAGAGCTGCAGAATTGGGTCGCTATGATGAACACTATCTCGAGCAATATCATCGACTCTGTAAGAAAGAGTTTGGAGCAAACTTCGCAATGGCTGAGTGGGCTGGACTCAGGGGAGCATCATTTGCCGAAACCGTGCTCAAGATGGCGGCCTCGTACCATCGAGCCTCCGATATTATGGTTAAAATCGCTAGAGGAGAAATGGGTTACTCAGCTATACCATATGAAATAGTCAAGAGCCTGCCAAGAGAGCTTCCGAAAGTAATTCAACATTTGGTACGATTGAGAGTGAATAATTCTTCCTGAAAAGGTTCTTAGGACCGTAAAGTCTGCTGGGCACCAGATGGTGAAACAATGAGAGTGACCTGGGCCATACTGCTGCTTCTAATCATTCCTCTATCAAGTAGGACTGCATTGCAAATTGACTACGTTCCTGAATTTAGTGGGCCCACCGCCATGTCTCATCTTGTGACTCAATGTGATTTTGGACCTAGACCGCCAGGATCTTACAATCTGTCCCTATGCAGACAGTATATTGTTGATACTCTGGAGGGTCATGGTTGGGAAACAATGTTCCAGAACTTCACCGAGCAAGATGTATCGTGTGCCAACGTCATTGCATGGTATGGCCCCTCGAGGAATGCCACAATGCTTCTAGGTGCACATTACGATACACGCCCCCTTGCAGACAATGATCCTGATCCCACAAATCAGAGCAAGCCTGTCTTGGGTGCTAATGATGGTGCTAGTGGGACAGCAGTACTTCTCGAAATGGCTCGTGTGCTGCCTATTGAGGTCAGAAATGATGTGGAACTGATCTTCTTTGATGCAGAAGATTCAGGCGGCATTAATGGATGGAATTGGATAGTGGGTTCTACATACTATGTCAATCAGCTGAGCCCTGATCAAATTTCCTCGATAAGCTCCATGATTCTTCTGGATATGGTAGGGGATAGCGAACTTCGCCTTCAACGAGAAACTTACTCCACTAAATCTCTTCAAGATATGTTATGGTCATTGGCTGCAGATATGGGCTATAGTGACATATTCCAAAATTCGTTGGGAGAAGCTATCCTCGATGACCATCACCCCTTCTTAGAGGTTCATATTCCCGCCCTAGATATTATTCATCATAACCCTTTCCCCTCATCCTGGCATACAGCTGATGATACTCCAGAGAGATGCAGTTCTACAAGCCTACAGATTGTAGGAGAGGTAGTCGAAACCTTTCTTGTGACTCAAAGCGGAATGAATACTACCTCCCCTCCTGACTTCCCAGTCTTCTATTACCTTTTAGTACTAGGTGCTATAGGAGTTGCAGCTCTCCTGGCATTTACTCGATTCAAGAAAAGATGATGTTACACACTTTTTAGAGTAAGATATGGGATAAGCCTTTGAAAATCCTCCTCAGGGTGAATAAGGTTGAAGAAACGTGTTCTTTTCAGGCCTACCGGAACAGAAATTGCCCCACTGACCTGTATTACAGTGGACCCAAGAGGAAAGCGGGTCGTCTGCGGCACAATGGATGCGCAAATAATTATTCTTGATTCGAAGTCCGGAAACCTACAGAGAGCGTTGAAGGGGCATGAGGCTGCTGTTTCTGCCATCTCTTTCATTGATGGAGGAAGAGGATTAGTATCAGCAAGCTGGGACTGCACCACACGAAGATGGACCCCAACTGGCCCCGCCAAAGATATTCCAGTCCTTCGACACAATTCTGAAGTAAAGGCTCTAGCAATTGGAACTGAGAAAGCTAGAGGAGCTGCAGGGTCACGAGATGGAGAAGTGAAGGTGTTCTATTCTAGCAGCATGAAGAACTATCGGAACATTCAAGCCCACAGGACCGACGTATCAGGTCTAGCATTCATACGTGATGGATCTGTACTGGTGACAGCATCTTGGGATGGAGAATGCAAACTCTTTGACCTCAGTAGCTTTGAAGTATTAGAAAGACTCACCAAGCAGAAGGAACGAATAAGGTCAATCGCAGTGACAAGCGACAGTTCTCAAATGTTCTTGGGGCTGCAGAGTGGCATCATTCTTTCGATAGATCTTAGCAATCCAAAGGATGCCATTGAGATGAAGGGGCATTCGGATATTGTGACTTCCCTTGCAATTGACCCGTCTGACAGATTTCTCGTTTCAGGAAGCTGGGACCGGTCCGTTAGAATGTGGTTGATTAAAACACGAAAGGTGAAGAATCAGGACCGCTTGCTCACTGGCATATCTTCGATAGACTGGAATCCTAAAGGATCAGGATTCTATACTGCTGACTACTCTGGTGCACTGACATATTGGGATCTTGATGAGTGAATACATCAAACCTCTGTGCGAATATCGATGTCCATGTAGCCCGCTTTGTTCCAAGTCAGTCTGACTCTATCATAAGCTGTTTTTCCCTTAACGAGTGACTGGAGTTCGTCAACCAGCCGATTCCGACTTCTTTTGTCGAATGGTATAGGCACTTTCTCTCTTTCAGTAGTCTGCAACTGCAAAGCCATCTCGTCAACTGACACAATTGGCTGAGAGAAAATCATTCTCCCCCGTCTAAAAACAGGCATCCTATCACGCATGCTCCTGATGGTCTGAGCACGTATGCGATGTTCTCTTACAACTCCCCATGCAGTCTTAACAACATCCTTGACATACTGCGGCCTACGATCAAACCGACTGGCTATGTCCTCCTGAAGAAGATCGAAAGTCTTCTTCCCTGACGGGATATGGTCTTTTAGAATCGCTCTAATGACATAATTCACTGCATTCGTATATCTCTCGAATTCAAGGTCGATCTTGTCTTGTTTCTCACGACTCAATGTGACACTGGTCAGTTTCAGAATCTCGGATTCACGCTCAGGAGTCATTTCTATCCAATTCGGGTGAACTGCTTCTCACCTAATCAATCTAACCAGAACTGAACTTTCAGAGGCGCTGAGCAATGAACCGGGCCTCTCCAATGCTGCGCTGAACTGCTTTAGTTGTGAATTCGAACGCACCATAACGTACTAGGATATTTTCGTAAAACACTGGCTCATTCTCCTTGAGTTCTTGAACAAAGCTTGTCTGGTCCACCTCAAACTTTCCTGCGATGGCCAATAATACCCTGCCTATGTTGTCCACCGCCTGTCTCATCTCGAGTACGGCGAGCTCGTAGTCCCCTGAGAGAGCGCAATTCATAGCGCCATGATATTCTCGTTGCGCTCTTGCTAAAAGCTCCGCTGCATACTCATCCACCATTCCTTCTCCAAAGCGGCTTTCTGCTATACCAATCCATTCCTCAAGTTCTCTCAGAGTTTCCACGAGCTCCTCCTCTTCCATGCCCTTTAGTTTAAAGGTCCGGAGAAAGAGCGGATACGCCAATGGGTCCAAGAGCCGAATCTCCGTAAGTACCTCTGATGGTTTCAAAATTGAGAAATAGTTGTTCTTCATCACGATGACTCTGCCAAGATCGAAGAGCCCATTGCG
>JBHLQK010000010.1:0-29956 GCA_048884925.1 Candidatus Thorarchaeota archaeon | reverse complement strand
AATGCCAATTCCTGAGCTGCTGTGGAACCGGCTTCTCTGATATGATAGCCAGAGATGCTTATTGTGTTCCAACGTGGAATATTCTTGGCACAGTACTCCATGATGTCTACAATTATGCGTAGTGATGGCTTGGGTGCAAAGATCCAGCTCTTTTGCGCCATGTACTCCTTCAGAATGTCGTTCTGAATAGTTCCACCTATCTGATGAGAACTCACACCTTGCTTCTCTGCGGCGACCATATACATTGAGAGCAACACACTGGCCGGGCCGTTGATAGTCATCGAGGTCGTGACCTTATCAAGTGGAATTCCATCAAAAAGAATCTCCATGTCTTTGAGAGTATCAACAGCAACTCCTAGCTTGCCAACCTCGCCATAAGAGAACTCATGGTCAGAATCATGACCATATATCGTTGGAAGATGGAATGCAACGCTGAGCCCAGTCTGGCCAATCTTGAGCAAATACTTGAAACGTTCGTTAGTCTCTTCTGCTGATCCCATCCCCGCAAACTGGCGCATAGTCCAGAACTTGCCACGATAAAGTGTGGGTTGAACACCTCGTGTATAGGGATATTCACTTGGAAATCCAAGGTCCCGCATGTAATCCAACTTGGGAACATCAAGAGGAGTGTAAATCCTTCTCACGGGACGGCTGGAGGTGCTGATGAACTCTTCACGACGTTCGGGATTTTTGTCTGTATGACGTGCGAGAGTCCCGGCCTCCCAACGCTCTTTTGCAGCCTGAATCTCATTCAACTCAGGATCTGTTGTTTCATGGGTATCTTCCTTCTTTGCCTTATCAGCGCCCATCGACGACTCTCCATCTCATTGAAACAATAGAAACTGAAGAGGTCTCGATATTAACTGTTTGTTTCCGGGCCTGGGCTTTCATCCTAGACATCTTTATGTGAAGGGACTGAGCCCCCCCAATTTGAGGTATTAGACATGTCGAAACTAGACGAAATTGCGGCCCTGCTCGATGAGATTGAGATAATCTATACCCGGGAGGAAGCCGGTCTTCTAATGGTCTGGGACACTGCACAGTTTGACAACCTTAAGGTTCTGGTACTTACAAGCCCTGATGAGAACTGGATTTTCATTACTGCGCTCTTCACCAAGTTCAGCAAAATTCCCCAGGAAGAGCAGCACAAGCTAATGTACGACATGCTTGTTTCCTCATGGAAAGTGAATGGTGTCAAGTTTGTAATCACAAATGATGATTACATCTCAGTGACTGCAGAAACCAATGACACTGATCTCACCGGTGAGGAGCTCAGGACACTGATTGACAATACTGTGGGTGCTTGCGATGTCCTGGCAACCTTTACTCCAGGATATGGTGATTAAGAGCATCAACCACGTTGCCCCTGACCCTGCTATAGATGCCGGCTGCGGGATTTATTCCAACACGGATCAATGTTTTCAGAACTCGAAGCCTTTCCTGGCTTGGGCCCCGTTTGACGTATAGTAATGTTTGAGTTCTCTCATCTCAGTGACTAAGTCAGCAGCTTCAATGATTTCTGGGCGAGCATATCGGCCCGTCATTATCATTTCAACATTTGTGGGTTTCACCTTGATTAGGCTCAATTGGTCATCAAGAGAAATGAGATTCCATTCAACTGCGACATTAATCTCATCAAGAATGAGAACATCGTAGACATGGTTTTGAAGTGCATCACGAGCCAATTCCAGCCCATCTTGAGCTAGTTTAACATCAATCGGGTCAGGATTCTCTTTGTCAACCCAGTCAAGCCGTCCAACGGGCACAATCTCAAAGTTCGGAACATGTTCTATTATTCCAAACTCACCATAGTTCACCTCAGTTTCACCGTCTCGCTCAGCGACCTTTGCCTTCATGAAGCAAATCATCAGAACCTTGAAGCCATGACCTGCGGCTCTTAATCCGGCACCCAGCGCACTGGTTGTCTTGCCTTTTCCATCTCCAGTATAAACTTGGACTTTTCCAAGTTTCTCAGTATTATCCATTCTCAGGCCTCAGGTACCGTTGATGCTGTTTACTAGATTGGCTACTCTGCGACCCAGTTCCTCACTCGCATCGATAGCAAGCGCGTCTGATTCCGCATTCCGCCACTTGCCCTCATCTGTCTGCATGCTGCCGGAACCAAACGTGCCATGTTTCACAGGACTGCCCACAGAGCCAACAACAATCATTCCTTGGCCCAATGCATATCTGTTGAGGATATCAATAACATGCTCTTGACCTCCATAGCGAAGTCCGGCGTATGTAATTGCTCCAAACACCTTGTCCTTTAGTTGATGGTCAAGCATCTTCATAGTCCTTGATCGATCTATGAGGTCCTTCAAT
This sequence comes from Candidatus Thorarchaeota archaeon, assembly GCA_048884925.1. Lineage (GTDB taxonomy): Archaea > Asgardarchaeota > Thorarchaeia > Thorarchaeales > Thorarchaeaceae > SMTZ1-83. Next base: position 27,631 of record JBHLQK010000010.1, on the reverse strand, counting down.
ATCCCCGGGACTGATGTGAAGTAGGATGGTGCAGCGATGATAATGCCATTTGCCTGAGCAAGCTTCTCCTCGATTCTTGGCATATCATCATGTTCACTCTCTGGACAGGGTTTCTTCCTCACGCATGCATCGCAACCAGTACAATGACGAATCTGGAGATCTACAATATCCAGAATTTCTGTTTTACCATCTGCAAGAACTTCGGATGCGGCCTCAAGAGCTTTAGTAAGCAGAAAACGAGAATTGGATCGCTCACCCTTTGGTGAGCCATTGATACCTAAAATCAATTCAAGTCACCGGGCATGATTTGGGACTCAAGCATCATTTAGAACTTGTGCTCAATACGACATGGCTTTGTTCAGGTCATCTGCAATCTCACTTACCGCCTTGATGGCAATAAGCTTGCTCTCATCACGATGAGCTGCGACAGCAACTGTCAATGAACGCACTTTAAGCATTTGGACACTATATCCCATGATTTCCACTCCTATGGGAACCATGTCTGCTGCAGGGCGTATTTCGCCATTTGCCATCTCAGCTTCAATTCCGGAGAGATGATTCTCAGGGATGTTGCCTCGAAGCAGGACCCCTCGAGCGTCAATGAGTCCAGCATATGCTATCTCGTGGTCCTCTAGTGCAAGGTTCATCATTTTCTCAGCTTTATCAAGAATCGCTGCGGGAGGATGCTCTAAATCGATTCTGACATATCGGTCCACTAGAGAGTCTATGCCCTCGAACTCGCCTATATTGCCGCTCCATGATAAGATTAAGTGACCAAACTGATTACTGATGGCACGACCAAGAGACATCATCATCTTCTTCAAGCCCACCTCGTTCTCGTCGATTGTCGTAAACAAGATGACTGCGAAGTGCTCAAAGAAGACGTATGACCAGAGAGCCCCAGATTGTTCCAGGGTATACACTCGGTCTCGTGAGGTTCCGCTGCTGGAATGGATGAGTGTCGCACATGCGCACACATGAGATGGAAGACTGGTCTCACCAATTGGATCGCTATTATCATATGACCGCCCATAGATGGGTTCACCTGATGGGCTCTTCATGATGTATACTCTGAGTATCATTTTGCGTTCCCGACAGATGGAAAACGAATATCTGACGGGGTCATAAGGATTGTCTGTAGATAATTGGATGCCGGTCAGATGCAAGCGCCTTTGGATGCCTTTTTATGACCGCGCCAACCCAACTGCTCTAGGTGTGACATAATGGCGAAGAAGAAGAAGGCAGAACGTATCAAGAGAACAAGATACGACATCTATGCTGAACTCATTCGTGTGATTTACATCTATGGTTACTGTCCACTCACACGTGCCGCCAGGTCCACCAATATGCCAGTCGATCGTGCCAAGGAAACAATCACTGAGCTCATGGAGAGGGGTCTCCTCGAAGAGGAGGACGACGAGGGACAGAGAGTCTATTCAGTGACTGTTAGAGGCCATCAGTATCTGGAGCTCTACAAGAGAATGGCGGCTTTAGTGGGGATTCCAGTTCCGGACCCGATAATTGGGATGTGATTCGAGTGATTTCCCACTGTAAGATAATACAGTATGCAGTCACAAATTGTGACCCCCAATTGTGGTTCCGCTTTATATACCAATTTTGAGCGGATTTAATTAGAACATAGCTGAGATGACAATTAAAATGGCAGAAATTCAGAGATACAAGAACGAAGCGGTTGTCGAGCTGGGCGCCATACAAGGAGATCTTGAGCTTGAGAACTGTAGATCCGTTAGGCCAGCAGAGGGCAATGAGATTATTGTGACTGGCCGAGTCAGCGTCAAGGGAGAAACATTCTTTGAAGGGTCGCTGAAGGCGCATTCTCTCGACGGAAAAGCCAGGGATACGATCACCATAGATGGAAACCTTACGGTGGAAACCGTTGCTGAAAACAGAAGGGGAGGGCTTGAAATCACAGGTTCCGCCACAGCTGAGAGCATTCGAGCAGGAAGCTCTCTAAGAATTGGCAAGGACCTGACCTGCACTTCTGCAAGCGGTGGAGGATCCGTGAAAGTCGAAGGCAATGCTAAGGCGCGAAAGGTCTCTGCAGGCGGCTCCGTAGTCATAGGTGGCGACGCAGAAGTAGAGAGGGTTTCTGGTGGCGGCTCGGTAAAAATCGAAGGTCTGTCAAAGATTGAGGAGTTCTCAGCTGGCGGCTCGGGTAAGGCTCATGACGGAAGAATCGTCAAGGTCAATGTTGGCGGGAGCTTCAAGTCTTCCGGAGCGATTGAGATTGAAGAGATCGATGTGGGCGGGTCAATCAAAGTAGGACCGAGTTCCAGAGTACATTCCATAGACGTTGGTGGGACTTTTAGCTCAGAGGGCGATCTCAATTTCGTTGACATAGATGTCGGAGGTAGTGTACACATTGGCGGTGCAGCTACTGGACGAACAATTGATGTCGGCGGCAAAGTAGTTATTGATGGCCCCTTAAAATTGTCAGGGGACATGGATGTTGGCGGCAAGGCAGAGATTGGTGGCGACTTCAAATGCGAGTCAAAGATCAAAGTTGGCGGCAGGATTGTAGTAGATGGACGAATTGACACCTATAGGATCATTGTTGGCGGGTTGATTGATGCCAAATACGTCAAGGCAGACGGGTTCAGAATCGGTCGACGCTCGGAAGTGACATGCCCGGTTGAGTCGAGAGAAATACTCGTGAGAGAACGTGCTAGAACAAAGTCACTCTACGGAGACGAGATTCGAATCGAAGAAAGATCTCGAGTAGGCAGTATCTATGGACGAGAGGTCTACATTGAACGAGAGTCGGTTGTTGAAGGAAAGACTCTATACACTGAGAGGCTTGACGCTGAGAGCGGTGTCGAGTTCAGAGAAGAACCTCAGAAAGTGGACAAACTCCCCCCACCTGAAGAGATTTAGAGCGCCAGGACATGTCATCTTCGTTGTTCTTATACAAATGGGTGTTTCACTGTTGAGATGGGGACTCATGTCCCCTACTGCAAAATCTAGTTTTCTACCTAGCCCTCTTTAGCTCCTTGAATATACCATTTTCAATACTTAGGAGCTTTTCTCGGGCATCTTCATCCAGTCTAGCTAGTAAATCCTTCCTGCAGGAAAGCACGAATTCTGAATCGGAGTCACCCGTTCTCAGATCGCCGATCCCGATCTTCTTACCACTCAGCTTCAGTCGACCAGCTATTCGACTTACAGCGCTGCCTTCCTTTTCCCTCAACTCAATCACATCAATGTCAGCAAACCTAAAGGTATCAGCATTATTCGAGGGATGAAGCTCTTCTGGAACGTCATTTAGATCTGAGTATTCAAGACCCACCATAAATGACTTGATCTCATGAGCGTTGAGATTCGTTTCAAATTTGCACCTTATCGATCTGGCCCATGTACCGCCCACAGCTTGCGAAGAAACCCACTCTCGTTTCAGAAGCTTCGATGTGGCTACCTTTGACATGACAAGCATAATTCGCTCATAGTTCTCTTCATAGAAGCCGTTCGCATCGTAACAGTCTATGTACACTTTGGTTGTGTCGGACAAACGGTTCACCTGCAGGTTTCGATATTGATTAAAAGGACGGACAGGTTCATCACAGCGTCCCCAACAGATAAATCCAATGATGGATGATATAGGGGGCTAGAATAAGGAGTTCCTCCTCGAGGCGTAGTATAATGAGTTTCCGGAAGAAGAAGCAGTCGTTCAAGGTTGAAGATGTTGAAACATATCTGAAGGATAATCAGATCCTGGAGTTCGCTGGCAGCGGGGACCCCCACGAAGAAAAGGGGAAGATTCGCCTTCTCCTTGATAATCTGAAAGAAACAACTCCAGATATTCTGCTTTTTGATGGTGATTACTTGGCTGAGCCAGCTTACCTCAAAGCAGGAGTAGACCAGGCCGAAATCGCCAAGGCATCTATTGTGATACTGAAAGACCTCTTAGAAACTCTGCATGACAGCCCTGTGCCATCTTATTGTGTGGCGGGCAATTATGAGATGTTTGGCACAACTTCAGATGCTGTCGAAGAAATCGGCTCAGACCAAATCGTTGATGTTGGAAGTGACAAGAAGTCTAACTCTATTCAAGATCGCATTTACCCTGATGATGTCTACATGGATTTGCAGAGCGTGAGGACTACATGGCCGGGAGGAATATATGAGAAAAGCGGATTTGCGTTCATAGGAGTAGAGGGTTCAAACCCGATAAACCAGACATTCCCTGGAGAACGGTCGGAAGAGAATCTCAAGTGGGCTGCAGACCAAGCCATCTCAAAGGTTGAGCAGGAATCAAAGAACGTAATAATCGCCACTCATAGTCCTCCGTACGGAATGAGGGATCGGCTTGGAAGATTTGGAGTGCCGCCAAATCTTTGGGGAGCACAAAAGGGCAGCATAGCATTGAGAGTACTTGCAGACGAGTACCGTCCATTCATGATTCTGGTGGGTCACATTCATGAGGCTTTTGGGGCTTATATCAGTGTGAAACGTATAGATGAAGCAGGCGAAACAGTTGAGGAAACAGTTGACCTCGATTTTGGAAACCGTTCAAAAATCACAATTGGTTACGACGTATCCAAAACTTCAGTAACCATCACTCTAAACAAAGGAACGCTTGAGTATTGGAACTGGTCGAGAGTACGAATTGCAGATGAAGGTAATCTTCGAGTCTTAGACATTGAGGGTGAATGGTTGGATAGGAAGGGGAGGAAGAAACCGTTCAAGAAATTCAGTCAAATTCTAGACTATGATGATGTATTGTCCTCACAGATTGGGTAGAGAAATCATTTCCTGTCTCGATCTTTTCGAAGCTCGGGAAAGACCCATCTATCTGTCTGTTCGCGTTTCTCGGCCATTTTTTGCTTCACCATCCAGTCCAATAAAGCCTCAGCTTTCTCATCAGGTAATCCCAAATTCTTTCGAACTGTTTCAACCTGAAGAGTACCCCCATGTTCCGCTGCCAGATTGATAATGGCTTCAGCACGTCGCATATCCCTAGTTGGTATAAGAAACAGGAGGAGTATCGCGAAGGTCAGAAATAAGCTGGATTGCACACTAGAAAAGCCTGGCTCAGTTGCTCCATATATGAGAAACCCAGTAATGCCAGCAAGTACAAGGGCGACTATAGTAATCACTGCGAAAATCTGGTATCTTCTTCGTCGTCGACGTATCTTTCCAGTGAGTAATTCTAGTCCTTGAGACATACTAGTCTAGCAGCCACGCCCATATAAAAAGAAAGGGGAAAAAAAAGGGGAATGTGGTATGAGTCACTGGGGGCGACGATACCACATTATGTACAGGAATAACACAAGCAACCCATAGGTCAGAGTGAGGTCCAGAATGAAAGAAAGAGCGGCTCCGATTTCTACGCCGATAGTCATCATCCAGACAGCAAAGATTGCGCCGACAATGGCTACTAGGATTAGGAGGACTATTCCTCCTCGCATTCCAAACCGCTGGTATGGGCCGAATAAGATGTCCATTAGTCCCATTCTTAGTCAACCCCCTTCATTCGCCATAATATTGCCGCGAAGACCACACAGACTGCTATCCATATTATAGGTGCCGTGAGCTCCATGATACTCCCGACTGCGTAGAACCCATTGAGGATAATGAACGACAATGCGATTATGATGCCGACAGGTGAAATCACCTTGACTACCCACTTATACCAACTTGGCAACTGGAAGTCTCCGGCTTCGTTCGCAGCATCCAGAATCTTGGCTCCACCCCAGACCCATCCCATGATTATCATCATGAACAGAGTCACTAGGACTAAGCCAAAGTTCTCTACGTAGTAGTCGAAAATATCAAGCAGATACAGACCCCAAACAACATCACCCGCTCCCGCGGGGTCTGGTAACTCCATCCACAATGTGAATGGAACACCTCCCAGAAAGAGGATGAGTGTTATAACAATCACGGTCTTTGATCTCGGCCAACCAAACTTGTCCATGACAGCTGTGACGATTGCTTCAACAAGCGATATTGCACTGGTAACTCCGAGGAATACCATCATTAGGAAGAAGACAAATCCAAGTATGTTTCCTCCTGGTATCGTCATACCGCCAGGCCATGCCACGAACGCAAAGCCCACGCCTCCTGATCCCAGGAAGCCTGCAGTAGCTGCTATGGTGAATACAGCCATTCCTGCAGTAAAAGCAAAGGTCGTGTCCAGCAAGCTTGTTGTTATTGCACTGTTTGTTATCTCTCCTCGACGTGGAAGATAGCTCGCGTATGCGGTCAATGCTCCCATGCCTGCGCTGAGCTTAAAGAAGCTCAGCGAGACCGCAGTGGACCACATCTGCGGGTTGAGAAACTCCTCGGGGGCCGGGTCTAAGTAGAAGTTTACCCCTTCTGCAGCTCCGGGCTGAGAGAGACCGAAGAAGGCCATGAAGATGATGATTAGCCACATGAGTGGGAATAGAATCATCACAGACCTCTCGATACCTCTAGTCCCGAAGTAGTCTATCATAAACACGACTATCCAGATCACTATCAGTCCGATTAAAACAACTGGCGACATTAGCATATTCACAAAGAAATTAGGTTGTTGTGTGAATAGCGATGGACCCATTGGACCATCAAGTGCTAGGCCAGTTATGGCGTATCCTGCATAAACTGCAGCATACGAGATTAGGACTGTATAGAAAGCTGTCAGTATTGCCGTGTTGACAAGACAGAACCAGCCAAGGAATTCACCCAATGGATGGATTCGCTTGAGTGCTCCGGGGAACCCTCTTCTAAAAGTAGAACCCAGAACGAACTCAGTTAGCACGACAGGAATACCTACCAAAGCCAGCATGAGCAGGTAGATTAGAACGAATGGACCACCACCTAGGACTGACACCTTAAATGGCCAATTCCATACGTTCCCGAGTCCTGTCATGGAACCCCAGACCGCGAAAACGAAACCCATTCGGGTCACCCATGTTTCACGGGCTACTTCCATTTGTACTGATGTTTCTTCTTCTCCCATATCGCTCCCTCGCGAATATGAAAAAATAACGTGAAAATCACGATAACTGCGGCGATATAAGGCGTTTTTGGTCAATTTCAGTTACTATTAGCACATACAGACACTCTTGGTCTATTGAAATCGAAAATATAGGACTGGTAGAGAAGGCAATTCTGAATCTAGTTTCGACTTTTGACATTAAATACGACAAATAACGTTCTTTGAGGCGGATTAAGACTTGTTTATTCATACTCTAATGACTCAGAATGAGGATTCTTCGATATGAATCTGGGGTGTAGGGATTCTTATGGAAATCGCCAAAGTCCTCCAGAATCTTGAACCCAATGTCTTGAATTAGATTATCAGCATCAAGCCTATTTATCACGGCGGTGCCAGATTCTGCCGAATAAGCTTCAACAACGGACCCACTGCTATCATGAACTTCAAACCTGAGAGTCAGACTCATCAATTGCTTCTCTCGATCTAAAGTCATCTCACCATACCTCATCACTTCTCTTCCATCTGGCATTAGTACAGGACCATCTTGAAAGGTTGAATAGTTATCAATATGCTCACCCACATACAAGTCGAAAATAAAGATGCCATCATCGCTTAGGTGTTTCTTAATTGAAAGGAGGGTTGATAATTGCTGCTCCTTTGTCAAAGCGTGCCCAAAGGATGATGGAATGATAATTAGTGGAAATTTATTGTCAAGGCTAAAATTCGTCATATCTCCTTCATGTATAGTGATGAGTCTAGCAATCTCACGCTCTGCAATCTTCTCTCTAAAAATTGAAAGCATGGATGGGGATTTCTCGACAGCATGAACTACAAGACCAATTTCAGCCAGCGCTAGAGATACTCTTCCCGTGCCTGCTGCTATGTCAAGAACGGGAGACCCTTGACTTTTAGCATAATCCAAGTATAAGGGCAAATCATCATTGCTCGCAAAGAAGTCATAGAACTTCGCGACTCCTTCATAGCCTAATTCCAAGTTCTTAGGCAAGTCTGGAGTTCTGTCCATTCTCTACTTCTCCGCTAGGCAGGAACACTAGTCGAGTCTATCTTAATCTTGTGTTCCATGTGCTCGCGATATCTAGCGGGTACGGGATAGTTGTTGAATGAGTGAGCGTACCACTTGTTTATCATTTTCTCCAGTTCCTTGTTTGTCCTTGCCCATAGTGCATCATTGAGCTCTGGATGTACGGTCCATATACGTCCATGTGGCGTCTTTCCAACCTTGCCTTTCTTTGCCACTTGCTCTCCTGCGAGGAAAGTCAGATATGACTCACCAAAGACCTCGATTATCTTCTCCGGGTCATCCGCAAGATTGCCCTTTGTAGGATCGAAGTCATAGACAGTGATGTCAGCGTCGGCGCCCACGCCCACATGGCCTTTTGTGTCCAAGCCCATGATCCTGGCAGGAGCGGCACGAGTTGTGATTGCTATTTCGTAGAGGCTCCATTCACGTTCAATCTCAGCTAACGTTGACCTCTCTGTCGCGAACTTGTGAACTTTTTCCAGCCAGATGCCACGCTGCTTCTTGCTCATGAGCCATGATAGAACTAGTGGGTATTTTGTGAAGGGGCCTGCGTTTGGATGGTCAGTGGTCATAACGACACGCCACACATCATCCACGCTCAGAGCAAACTCGAGAGGTATTGCCCATTGTACGGCATTAGCCGGAGACTTGGGGTCGAAGAAGTATGGTACCACTCCAGCACCGCCTGGCATCTCGACATCAACGCAGATGTTAGCCCACTTGTTCTTGGTCATCTGATACAGACTGAACTGGAATGGTCCATCTCCAGTCATGGTTGTTGCAGGTCCGAAAGTTATCTGACCCAGGTCGACGGTGAAATGGTCATTCTTGTTCATATACTTAGCAAGCTGAAGCCCTCCAGATGAAACCCATTTCCACTCTGGCTTTGCTTTTTCATCCTCATGCATCGCTAGACTCTCAAAGGACATATGGGTCAAGTGCAATATTCGCTTTCGCCCATTGTGACCCTTTATGTCTCTGACTGCATCCAAGTGCTCAATTGTCGTTTCGATGTTGCCAACACGACCAAGATTCAATGGATGAAGGTGCATCATATGAGGCAGTCCTAGTGCCTCAGTGGCCTGACAGAGTCCTCGGATAATTTCCCGCGGAGTGATGCCCCAATCAGGAACCTCAGTATCAAGCTCGCGAACATTGCTTCCATGAGCCCAGGCATAGGTACCTCCTGGGCACACAACCTTGACACCTAGACCCCCCACGTTTCTCAGTATCCACGCTATGTAGCCAGCAAGACCACTGAGGTCTTTCTCTTTCACATAGTTGAAAGTGATCATGCTATTGCAGAACAATGGCAAAAGACCTGAATCGAGGTTAGGCAAATCTTCAAGTTCCTCCCAGCTGCCTAGACCCTTGAGTGCAGGTAGAGCTGGCTCGATTGCGGTCGTGTAGCCCATTGCTGAATACCTATAGCCAATAACATATGAGTTCGGCATAGTATACCCCACACCGCCACGAGTGACCTTGGTCTTCGGTACTGGGTCGCCCCTATGGTCTTCTGGACACATCGCCCGACCAAATCCAAGCTTACTGCCAACAATGTGCGAATGCATGTCCACTCCTCCGGCCATGACCATTCGGCCCTTGAGGTCGATTTCCTTCGCTTTGCCATTGACTTTCTCGACTATCTTCCCATCTGACACCGAGATGTCCATAATCTGTCCATCAATCTTGTTCTTTGGGTCATAGACTCGACCATTCTTGAGAATAATGTCGCCTGCCATTACTTCACCACCTTCTCCAATTTGCCATGTATCATTCTTAGCACATCCCGATCAGGAAGGACACCCTCAGGTGGGTCTACCAACTTCCTGAGATATAATGGGAGTCCATCCATTCGGACAACTGCGCCATCACACTCGATGCCTGATAGTGCTACGGGGATGTTCACCTCCGCCATAAGGGAGGTCATGTTCCGCTTGGGATCAATATTGATGACTGGTATTGTGGACATGTGTTTGACTGCAGCTCTTGGAAAGTGTGCTGCGGGATCAGCAGCTATGTTCAGCATCGCATCGGCTTCTTTGTTCACTAGCATGTCAACTGCAGTATATTCTCCGGGTTGGTATCTCGGATAGCCCTTGGCATAATCTACCGCAAATGGATAGCCTGTCTGCCACGTGGAGGTCTTATTGGCACCAGCCACGTTGAAGTGACCTCTCATGGGCATCATATTCCATTTCGCATATGAATTGAGGTCCTGAATCAATCGAATTGCCGCATCGATGTTCCTGTGTCGACCCTTGGACTGGGTCAGCCCAAGTCCAAAGAACAATATTCCATACTTGGTACCCTTGAGAGCCGCAGCTATCTCAGTTATTCTCTCCATGGAAACTCCTCCTACCTCCTCAACATCAAGTGGGTGACCTCTCACAGCTGCACGCAAAGCTCCAATGAGCTCAAGGTCTGCACCGGGTGCCAGTTTGACAAACTCGTCTGCTATATTTGCAGAGATTGTCTTTCGAATATCAAAAACCCAAACTTTCCTGTTAACTTTGGAATCCTTGATGTATTCGCCATCAACTCGCACATACCTGCTTAGGTGCCGCGGATGAGCAAATTGTGGGTTAGATCCCCAGTAAATAATCGTGTCAGCCCGATTCTTGACCTCAGCAAGTGAGCCAGCTGCTTCCCCAGACTCTTGAACACCAAGAATTGTTGGCCCATGACAGACTGATGATGTGTTGTCGACCACTCCACCTATGGTTTCAGCAATCTTGTAGGCCTCTCGATGAGCATCGTTTTCTGTAGAGCTCAGCCCATAAATAAGGGGCCTCTTTGCAGAAGCAAGTATCTCAACTGCCTTATCGATTGCTTCTTCGAGCGAAACTGCTCTTTTCTTGACTGTGGGAGACTCGATTCGGTCGTCATGATGGTTCAGAAATTTCGCTTTGCTTATGGCACAGCCATTGTCGTTTTTAATGACCCTACCGTTTTCAACCTCTATTCTAATGTCATCACATAGACACCCACAGAACGGACAAATCTGGTCCTCGAAAACCTCTGTCAGTCATTGCACCTCCATAATCCCTCTAAGCAAATCCTCTGCGCTTGGCACCTTCTTACCCTTTGCAGCGAATAGCTTGGCTCTCATATCCTTGAAGCCTGGCATACCACTTTCAATCGTATCCGAGTCCAGAACTGCATTGGCCCAAGGGCCGCATGGCATGAACGCAATTCCAGGCTCAGCCCTTCTGTCCAATTTGCATGCAACAATAACACTTCCAGCCGCAGTTTCCACCTTGACTGGATCACCCTCCTCAAGCCCCAAAGCTTCGAGTGTGGATTTGTCTACCTCGCATATAGCGACGGCTTCAAAGTACTCTTGATTGAGTTTTCCCAATTCCATTGTCTGACCCTGCTTGAGAGTCCGACCCGAAGTCAGGACTACGTTGACACCTACATCATTCATTGCTGACAACACCAGTCTGGAATGACGAGATTTCTTTCATAACCAAGATATGAGTGTCATGGTCCTCTTTAGAAGGCGGAAAATGAGCAATTCTGGGGAGTTTTTCGTGAGGGTGTAAAGCCATTTTAATGGCCAGTGACCGCCGCAACCCCCTGTATAAGCGGCGGCCACATAATGATTAGAAACGCGGACAGGATTCATACCGTGAATTTCCAAACGCAATAGGAGTTATCCACGTCACTAGCCGGCACCTGTTAGCTGGAACAATGATATGATGGTTGCTGTGTATCAACAAGCACATTGGCAGAAGATGAGCGCTGCTGGTTCGAAGCCTTTATCAACTATAATTCTCGGATTCGGCCATAATCCCCCTCACCACTAACGGATGGCAATGAAAATGGCTATCAAAAAAGAAACTCTTGTTGATCTCTATACCCGCACACTAAAGGTGCGACTCTTCGAAGAAAAGGTGTGGGAGCTTTTCGGGCAAAACGTAGTTCCGGGGACGCTCCACCTATATCTAGGACAGGAGGCTATAGCTGCTGGTGTCACAACAGCTCTCAAAGAAAAAGACTGGATACAGAGCACTCATCGAGGACATGGACATGTTATAGCCAAAGGCGCAGACATGAATGCAGCAATGGCTGAGCTTCTTGGCAAGAAGACCGGATCATGCAAGGGGAAGGGTGGCTCAATGCACATCACTCAGTTTGATGTTGGTGTGCTTGGAGCAACCGGTGTAGTTGCTTCAGGGCTACCGATAGCAGTAGGAGCTGCATTATCAGCTCAAATGAGAAAGTCAGATGAGGTCGTTGCGTGTTTCTTTGGTGATGGCGCTTCAAATAATGGAACCTTTGGCGAATCGCTCAATATGGCCGCTATCTGGCAGCTGCCGCTAGTATGGATTGTTGAGAATAATCTCTATGCAATGGGCACTCCGATAAAGCTGACTTGCCCAAGTCAGAACATCGCGGACAGAGGTGATGCGTACTGCACACCCTCTGTTGTTGTAGATGGCAATAATGCGCTAGAGGTCTACGAGGCTGCAATCGAAGCAGTTAAACGAGCGAGAGAGGGAGGAGGGCCAAGCCTTATTGAGTGCAAGACCTACAGAATGAGAGGACACTCCCGTTTTGATCAGGGGAAGTACCGACCTCAAGACGAGGTCGACCACTGGATGGAACGAGACGCAGTTGGGATAATCGAGAACATTGCGATTGAGAAGAAAGCACTTACAGAGAAGCAGGCAGAGAGTATTCGAAAGAAGTTACAAAAGGCTGTTGACAAAGCTGGTGAATTCGCCATCAAGTCAGAGAATCCCGCCCCTGAAGAAACTCTCGATGATGTCTATATGGAGGCGGTCTGATTGGCTGAAATCACATATAGGGATGCACTCAAGCAGGGTCTCAGGGAAGAAATGCTGAGAGACGATCGCGTTTTCATAATGGGGGAGGATGTAGGTCGCAATTGGGGTGGAGCATTCAAAGTCACGAAAGGCTTGGCTGAGGAGTTCGGTGACGACCGAGTGAGGGACACGCCGATCTCAGAGAACGCCATAGCAGGCGCAGCTGTTGGAGCTGCCATCACTGGAATGCGGCCAGTAGCTGAGATTATGTTCGGAGACCTCATCACTCTGGCAATGGATCAGGTGTGCAATCAAGCGGCAAAGATGAGATACATGTTTGGTGGACAAACTTCAGTCCCGCTTGTCCTGCGGTCGGTGTTTGGTGGAGGTAAGAACATAGCATCTCATCACTCGCAAAGCCTGGAGGCGTGGTTCATGCATACACCAGGCCTGAAGATTGCTGTGCCAGCTTTTGCATACGATGTGAAGGGACTCATCAAAACTGCAATCCGGGACCCCGATCCAGTCATGTTCTTCGAGCACAAGCTTGTATATGACAGAAAGGAAGAGGTCCCAGAGGAGGAGTACTTGATTCCATTCGGAGAAGCAAAGGTCCGTAGGGAAGGAGCAGATGTGACACTCTGGGGCACTTTTATTATGGTCCACAAGGCTCTAGAAGTCGCTGAAGAGCTTGCCAAGGACGGCATTAGTGTGGAGGTCATCGATCCCAGAACTCTGGTGCCTTTGGACAAGAAGACGCTTATAGATTCGGTCAAAAAGACAGGAAGACTTGTGCTTGTCACGGAAGAAACAAAGACTGGAGCAACAACTGCAGAGATTTCAGCCATGGTCCAAGAAGAGGCATTCGACTGGCTGGATGCACCCATCAAGAGGGTGAATGCACCAGATACTCCAGTGCCCTTCAGTCCAACGCTTGAGGATTATTTCATTCCTAATAACAAACGCATTGCAGATGCGATTCGCGAAATCGTGTGAGAGGTGTTACTTTTGGCCACTATTATGATAATGCAAAGAATGAGTGTCGCAATGGAGTACGGGGTGATACTCAAGTGGTTGAAGAACGAGGGTGACAAGGTCAAGAAGGGGGACCCAGTCGTTGAGATTTTTGGTGAGAAGAATGAATTTGAGCTGGAAAGCCCAGCAGATGGTATTCTACTGAAGACACTCTGTGACGTGAATGATGAGATACCAATCAGTGAGCCAATAGCAATCATTGGTAAAAAGGGCGAAGATATCCCTGATGTCAAACCAAAGAAACTGACTGAAACTCCTGCAGCTGCTCCTACTCCTACACCAGCTCCAACTGCCACAGCTTCAGTCCAATCAGCAGCTATAGCGAAACCGATTCAACCTACTACACTTCCAGGCGGAAAGATCAAAGCATCACCAAGAGCAAAGAAGCTGGCACGGGAGAAGGGAATTAACCTTACGTTGATTGTGGGCAGCGGTCCTGAAGGCAGAATAGTTGAGAAGGATATCTTGGAATATAAGAGCGCACCCGTTTCAGCTGGAGATGACCGCAGTGTGAGAAAGGTAGAACTACTCTCGCCTTTACGAAGAACCATAGCCCGTCGGATGACCCAAAGCTCACAGAATCCCCACATTACCATGATTACTGAGATCGACATGTCAGAAGTAGTGGAGCTCAGAAAGGACATCAACAAACGCAATGAGAAGAAGCTTGGATTTAGGGTTTCATTCAATGACATCATTGTAAAAGCTGTAGCTGATATTCTTGAGAGATTTCCAAGATTCAATGCTACACTCTTAGGGAATGAACTCCATATGTTTGAGGACATCAACATTGGGGTTGCAATGGCTACGGAAACAGGCCTTATTGTACCCGTAGTCAAAGGCGCAAACAATAAGTCAATTACAGAGATTGCCCAGGAAGCCAAAGAGATGGGCAAGAAAGCGAAGACGAATGGACTGACACCTGAAGAGTTGACAGGAAGCACATTCACCGTTTCGAATCTAGGACCATTCCAAGTCGACTTGTTCATCCCCGTGATTAACCCGCCAGAAACCGCCATCCTAGCGCTTGGCCAGATAAAGAAGAAGCCTATGGTATTTGATGACCAGGTAGTGATACGTTCAACAATGATGGCTAGTTGTGCCGTTGATCATAGAGTGCTTGATGGAGCTCCTGCAGGTCAGTTTCTCCTTGCGCTAAAGGAGTATTTGGAAAGTCCCTTCTTCATGAAAGTCTGAAACGTTGTACAAATTTCACCGGCGCTGGTACAAAAGATTATGAGAGTACTTTTCCGAGTGTATTATAGTGGAGAAGGGATGATTCATAGGAAGCAATGCCCCAAGTGTGGAAACAACAGAATAGCAGGACCTCATAGGATATACGGTCAGCACCATGTAAGGATAGACTTGCCGGGACTATCTACTGCAACTCTTGAAGCTTTCACGTGCGCAGATTGTGGTTATACTGAATTATATAGTGATGAAAGCGGCCTCAGGAATATACGCAATGTTGGCAGGTTCGCCCTTACTCAACCCAGTCAACCTTCTGCTCGCTGCAAGCGTTGTGGTGCATACATAAGACCAGGAGATAGTTTCTGTCAAGAATGTGGAACACCGTTTGGCTAGCGAGAGGTACAATAGAAACTTTGTACGGGTTTAAATTGGCCCAAAGAGGGTCAATATTGACGCAGCATTCCCTCCTGCGTTATGCCTCGAAAATACGACATCTGCTCTATAACCTCGTTATCTGCTCCGAGGTTATCAGCTGGTGATGGACCTATTTCTGTCACCAGCATTCCCCCGCTACTCATTTTGATGCCATAGTCCTAGTACGTCAAGATTTAATGTGGAAACCGCCTTAGTCCCAGCTACATTCTGTGTAGGATTGTAAGGTGACCATCTAATGTCTTGGAGGCTTCTCAGGGACGATGAAGTAGATATTCGTCGCAACCTTGCTGTAGAAGAAGCTTTAGCCACGGTGAATTCTGAAAGGCAATCCAAGCTGAATACTTTACGACTTTGGAGAGCCACCGATGCGGTAGTGATTGGAAGGTTTCAGTGTGTCCATTTGGAAGCAGATGTACACTACTGTAAAAAGAACGGCATAACCATAGCGAGACGATTTACCGGGGGAGGTGCAGTCTTTCACGATATGGGCAATCTGAACTTCACTCTCTGCATGGATCAAAAGGAACCTTATGTTGCCAAGACTCTCCCGGTACTCTATCAGAACTTTGTGGGCGCTGTAGCAAGGGGGATAGCTGACATCGGAGTTCCTGCCATATTTGATAAACAGAGGTCCTGCATTCGTATAGGGAGTAGGAAGATTACCGGTACAGCAGGGTGGATAAAACGAGGAGTTTCGTTCATCCATGGTACACTGCTTATCGAGCCAAATATGGAGCTTCTTGAGAGAAGTCTCAAAGCTCCTCCAGACCAGCCGCGATATATGCGTGATAATAGGAAGATTAGGTGCATGGAGAGCAAACGTGACATAGTGACTTCTATCTCAGAAGAATTGTCTGAGCGCCCATCTGACAGTGAAATAATGGCAGCAATCGTAGAGAGTATTGCAGGATTCACAGGTGCAAACATGGAAACTAGCGAACTAACAGATACGGAGGAAGAAACTGCGCATGCTTTATATCAGAGCCGCTACAGCCAGTCGGAGTGGAACCTGGGAATCCCTAACCCAGATAACGATTTGAGATGACAAAAATGGAAGATGTTGAAAAGACCCTCAAGTCCTTTCAGAGACACTTTGGCGCTCTGAGCAGGGACATTCCAGAAACTAGGAACGCCTACACAGATCTTCTGAAGACGGTGCACAAGGATGGTGCATTGCCTGCAAAATTCAAGGAGATTATCTGTATAGTGGCAGCAATCCTCTCTCCATGTGAGTCATGTATGGTCTATCACACCAAACAGGCAATATCGGCAGGGGCAACCAGAGATGAGATAATGGAAGCAGCAGCTGTCGCCATTGTAATGGGGGGTGGTCCAGCGGCGGCTCACATTGCTACCGTACAGGATGCTCTGGATGAGTGGGCTCCTAGAAAGTAGAATCAGGAAAGTTGCGCACACAGAGAAACTTGGCTGGCTGAGCTCCAGGATTGAGAAACTGATGCGGCTCATGAGATGCAATGTAAATAACATCGCCCTGATTCAGCTCAACTAGCTGCTCACCAACCTTCACCTGCAGAATCCCACTCAGCAAATAGACGCCATGCTCATGCTTATGGTTATCAGGGGCAGAGTGGCCTCCCGAGTCTATGATATAGGTGCGTAGTGCGAAACTTGTTGTTGAATTCTCAGGACTTAGAAGACTCTTATGCCAGAATCCCTTGGCACCTTCTTTCACATATTCCTCATAATCCTCTGGCGGTACATCCTTTGTCAAGTACATTAAATGAAACAACTCCATTCGGTTGGCTATACAAGTTCTGTAAAGAGCACCTTGATTGCCTGCTGCGTTTCCATAAGATTGAAACCATTCTCCCAATCGTCTAGTGCAATCCTATGTGTGATAAGTGGATTGACGTCAATCTTCTTCGAACCCATGAGCTTGAGGGTTTTTACCCAAGAGGACGGAAGAGTCCCCCATGTTCCAGTCATTGTGAGTTCTTTCTCAATCATAGGATCAAGGTCAATCTGCATTGGCTGCCCTCTGACGCCCAACAATGAAATATGCCCCGCGACTTTAACAAACTCAAGAGACTGAACGCATGCAGCGCACGCTCCGGATGCTTCTATCACCACATCTGCGCCTAGACCGTTTGTATAATCCCTTACAATTCCAACAGCATCCTTCTCAGACTGAACATCAATAGTCAAGTCCGCGCCGGTCTTTCTCGCAATGTCCAAACGCCATTTGTCGGGAGTCACCCCTGTCACAATCACTCTACCAGCACCCATGGCCTTGGCAACTTGAATTGCAAGTAATCCCATTGTACCTGGCCCTTGAACGACAACTGTATCACCAGCACAGATGTCTATGTTCTCAGTCACTGCATGAACTACGCACGCAGCAGGTTCGGCTAGAGCTGCTTCTTCTAATGAAACGCCTTCAGGCACGCTATGGACTATATAATCAGGTACGGTCAGATACTTTGCAAATGCTCCATTTGCTAGAGAAACCCCCAAGATTCGTTTGCCCTCATCGGTGCAACGATTCATGTGGCCTGTCTTACATTGATAGCATCTGCCACAATAGGCAGTTGCTGGAGAAACAACCTTGTCACCCACCTTTACAGCCAATACATCAGGACCAATATCAACAACAGTACCAGAGTATTCATGACCCAAAATCACGGGCGGTGTGTAGAAGGATTGGTCGTGCTTTATGTGAATGTCAGTCCCACAAATGCCTGCGGCGGCTACTTCAACAAGGACTTCATCCCGTCTTGGTTTGGGATCCTGAACTTCCGCTATCTCGAGGTTTCCAACCCCCCTGGCGGTTTTCACAAGTCCTCTCATATTCACAGACCTCAGGGGCAACTATCCTGTGGAACTATAGAATCTTGTGGCTTGGTGCAATACTCTCATCACTATTGGGATGGTTCACCAGAGTTATTGCTAATTGCACTAAAGAAGACGGCAGGTTCCTCTCCTTCGTCCAAGGAATGAACCTTGAATGTAGTCCTGTATTCAGAACGCATCCGATTTGCAGTCTGAGCTCCAATGAATTTCCTTCTAACACCGGAACGACGACCCTTCCAAATGAAGATGCTTCTACTGGCATCATCAATAATGCAGTATACGTTCTCGGATTCAAGTGAATCTCTGGTCACCTCCACTTCAATGGATGTGCCATCATCTTGCACTTGAAATCCATTAGCCATGCTAGCATGCCTCATTGTATAAACCTGCGATAGTATGATACTTAAGATAAGCTCAGACGCTCTCGAAATTGGCACGCACTGTTCCGCCACAGTAGTTGCATCTGGCTTCCAGAGGCCCGGTCCAGTCGATGTCCTCATGTGTGAGTGAAGCGCCACAAGAGGGACATCTCTCAGGGAGACGAACTGTTCTAACCTCAGTGCCATCGCTTCTGGTTCTGCCCCTATGTCTATCAGGAATTACAAATGATGGCGCTTCTGTTGTCCAACCCCTCGTTATCTGGGAGCTTGCTCTGCATGCATTTCTCATTACAAACACTATTCCTACGCAGAAGATGATTGGAACTAGAAGGAAGAATATGGTAAACACACCAAAGAGATCCCAAAAGATACCAAAGAGTGAATCAAAAATCCCGAACTGCAATTCTGTTTTCCTCAGGTGGACATTGGTTCTTTGCTAGGACCTTACTAGTTCTCTTATTATCTTTGCCGAGAGGGATTCGATTTGGGGATTCGTTATGAAATCCCCAAGTCTTCAGCCTGCAACTTCCTCCTCCGCATCAAGAGTGAACGCAGTCCTGAGAAAACGAAGAGCGATACCCAGCATCCCTAAACCGAACACGACGCCTATCGCAGTGGGAAATACTCCATCGAATTGAGTCAGACCCAAGTAGACTAGAAGCAATCCGAAACCACCTCCAACACCGAGATGCAGCAATCCTCCCATGAAGGTCATCGCCCTAAAAGCCATCTTTCTTGGGAACTTCAAAGATATCACTCGACCAGATGCGCCGTCCACCATAGCATTGTATTTCCTGATTGAGAAGTCATACTTGATGTGCCATACGGGAATATACACTAGAAACACTGCAGGAACTTTGAGGGTTGTATCCATTCTAGTTATATTATCGACTTCTTTCATGGCCTCATCATGAAGTACAAGAGACATTGTTCTCTTCGCGGAATCCATTGCTACTTCACGATCAACTTGGACTGGCCTAAGTTTTCCAGCAACATCATTAATCATTTCCTTACTGAAGAATTCCTTTCTCTTAGTGGGAATCACATAATCAAGTAGAGCCTTGGGAACATTCTCAGATGCGGGGATGAAGATGTCTCTTTCTAGGTCGAGAGTGCCTCTTTCCAATACAGATTCCCAGCTCAAACTAGTGAATCGGCCACCACGATTCCAATTAGGCTTCTTCTGAGTACCCTCATATTCGCCTTCTGCTTCAACCTCTACAACCCAGAATGGATAGTACACCAATTCACTCTCAACAACCTTTGATTTTTGCTCGAGGTCCTGTGGCGCGCCCAGCTGCTTTGTGGCCCAATTTAGCAGCTTGCCCCATGCATCATCGAGGCCATATTGAACTCTCATGATATAGCTCTCCTTGAGAATCTCCCCTGTTTTCACCTGGACAGTTGTGCTGCAATATGGACAGACAACTGTACTACTATGAAGAGGGACCTGGAGGGGCCCATCACAGTTTGGACACTGAATCTTGCTCATGAGAACCTACCTCCAAAATCCTTTAGAGAATCGCCAAAGGAGAATCCTTCGTCACGTTCCTCTCCATCTGCTGTCAATTGGATCTCATACTTCAGAACTCCTCCTATCATCTGGATGGACCCAGCCCACAGAATAATCCCCAGAATGAACATAGCTACTGGGATGAGAAAGACTTCACCATCAGATGAATCAGCCGTTAGAATGAGTAATGTGATATAGGGTGTTCCTTGAATGAGAAGTGCTGCTGCGACCAGCATGAACACGCTTGAGAACCACTTCTTCACTCGATAGGTCTTGGTGACAGGTAATTCACCAAGAACAACTTTCCCCGTTGCCCCGGAAACTGCGACACGAAAAGTGCCTCCACGATATTCATATCTAATCAACCAATATGGGGCATGAAGATAAGTGCAATCTTCGATTTCCATGTCCAACCTGTAATCGAATAGCTTCTCCACCTTCTCGTTTAGCTCTGCACGGTCTCTCTCCGATTTTTGATGTTTGGCACGGACTGGAGCATCAGTATCAGCAATCTCCGCATTGAGTACTGGCGCATTATCGGTGAGGTCTATGGAAAAAGCCTTCGAGTCCTTATCTTCGAGAGATTCCATGAACTCCTTGATACCAAATGTTGCCGCATATCTCCTAGCAAGCACCCATTCAGTGATTTTACCAGAATCACGTCCCTCGACCTTGACCCAGTGTTTGTTCTTGCCACTACCCTTTTGCTCAGCCCCAAAGTGATATGTTTGGCTCGATGCCTTCACTCGGAAGATTGGAATCCATTGAAGTACTGGATCGCCTAGTTCAATATCCTTTGAGACACCCTTGCCCACTGATTTCGAGGCCGCAAAATGTATCCAATCCGAGACAGCCTTTACCACTCCTTCTCTCTTCAGCTTGTTGTTCAGAAGCAAGTGTGTCTTCATCTCGCCACCGTCCACGATGAACGTGTAGCCACAATAAGGGCAAGTTGAGATGACATCATCTGCCCCAAGCGGATACGGTGCATTGCAGACCTCACAGCGATATTGGACCAGTTTCTGAGAATCTTCTGCTGTTGTCATATATTCCAACAATCCATTGGCATGCTTTATCACCCGCAGAATAGATGATGTGTAGATGGAATCATTCTCTGGATTGAGAAGACAGTCCCATAGATGATTTTGATGTACAAATTGCGGGTATTCTCGTTCTAGATACTGTTCGGAACCTATAAAAGATTGAGCCAAAAGCTTGGCTCAAGAACCTCATTGGAGGCATGAAGAAAGAATGAAGATACCTGCAAGCATCCTGAAGAGACTGTACGTTAAGAATAGCCTCTCCAACCTAGATGATGGCTTCAGTTTTAAGATTAAGAACTCTCTATCCAACGGAACTGCGACTGCTATGTCGCCGGTCACTGTAGATGGTAATGAGTATTCGCTCGATAGAACCCTAATCAAGTCCCAGGATGGAGAGGTCAGCGCAGCAGAAGTCACGGAATCGAACACTTTCATCATCAAGGTGGGAGTCGAAGTTGAGATTCATGTGAAGGCAGATCCTCTCCCAGCTGGGCCACATAAAATTGGCATTGGTCTAGAAACAAAGGAAATCGGCGGGATAGCCTTCGAAGTAGATGACGAGATTTAGAACATGAACGCAGAAGGCACTTGATCTTCTGCATTTCTGGTCCATCTCGATTCGTGCTATTAGTCACGAAGGTATGTATTTCATTTAATAGTCTACTCATGTAATTGAGAAAAGAAGTATCAGAAGAAGCAATGCTGGTGCTATCAGTAATGATAGCTGCATCGCTGTGCCCTTTCGAGAATTCTGATTATTGCAGAATGGGCAGCTATATTGCGCATTAGGAGATGCATTGTTCTTAATAGTAGGATCAATTCTCTCACCATCCATAGCTATCAGTTCGACTTATGGCAGGGATTATATTAGAATTGGGATTTGGCGAACCCTGAATCCGAGCACAATTGTGCCGGAATAGTTTTCTATGTTTCAGTCACTGGATGCAGTGGTGGTTGGCGAGATGTACGTCAAAATAAGGACTGATGGAGCCGTGGGAATTGGACGCGGCACAGATGGTGTTGCCGAAATCACCCTCGGATATGGAGAGGCTCACATGATTGCTGCCGCGCTTGAAAAGCTCGCACAAACAGCCAGAAGCTACAAGCAGACATATCATAAAACAACGGATGTCGGAGGCGGAAATAAGATTGATTTCGAGCGGGCCGAAGATGGTATAATATCAATCTCGGGAGATAGGCAGACCTACATATGCACAGAAGCTGAAGTAAGGGAACTGGCTGAGAAGCTGAAGCATTTGCCGCCTGTGGAGGTTGCCCCTGCATCGGACTATGTTAAGAAGATGGAACCAAAACAAGGCTACTGTCTGGCTGTCATGAATGGGGGTCAAACAATAAATCTTAAGATTTCGGAGGCAGCGCTTGTGAAGACTGCTGTCCAAGGGAGTTTAGACAGCAGATTCTATGATGAGATGATAGTCATCGGAAGCAGAAGACTCACAGTCAATAGAAGTAGCGATCTCAAGTGGAAGTTAACAGATGAATCTACAACGGTGAAGTTCACCGCGTATGAGGTAGAGGCACTTATCGCTGGGTTGCACAATGGGATTTTGGATGTGATAATGGACATGGTGAAATCGCTTGGAAGTGACGATCTTGCAGATATACGAGTCAAGAGCCAAATTCAACGGATTGAGCAGGATTCGGACAAGATTCTAGGCGAGTACAAGAATGCAAAAACAATTGTCAGAAATCTAAGCAAGAGCGCCAAAAAGATCATTGGCACCCATGAAGATGCTGATTCAAGAACGAACCAATTCATCGAGATATGTCGGTACGTGCAGTCCAAGGTTGATCCCAGTTTCCAGGAGTCCTTGCTAAACTTGCTCTCTGTCACATTTACAGGCAGCAAATAGTGGACAATTCATCTACAGAGGAGAATTGTGCTCTACAACCGCAGTAGACCAGGGGTATCGCTCAAGGACCCGTTGCATCAGCCTTCTGATCTTTCGTTCCTCAGAGGTCCCGCTGTAAGCAAGGAGTACTACAAGCCCGCCTCTAGTTCTTTTCATCTTCTGATACATTGTCTTTGTTGTGTTAATCGTATCGCAGATTACCATGACCTCAGCCTGAGGGATATCTAGATCACGCTCGCCAACTGGTGACATCACAAGTACATGCGTTTCAGGATTCTCCCTGAACTCAGCTAGAACCTCACCCTTATCACGTGTCTGTCCCGTTATTGCAAGAACATTAAGACCAGCCTTTTCAAGCACTTTTCGAATCTGAGAAACCATCTCAAGATAGGAAGTGAGCACAAGCGTCTTCTTATGATTCAATGCGATTTGGAGCACGCGAGTGACTTTTGCTGAAACTGTAGGAAGGTTCCTTCGGAGCTGGCTTACATTGAAGTACTTCTTCATTAGGTCTGAGTGAAACATCCTAAGAAACTGCTTGGGCGGCATCGCATAGATGTATTTTCGCAGCATCAGGAGTGTTGAGTACTGCCCTTTCAGCTCCTCTGTGATGGGCAGTCTTTCAAGCAGCATATGCACTCGTCTAGCATCTCCCTCTACCAAATCCAAGTTATCTCCTTCCGCTAGCTCTGCCATTATCTCAGCCCTGGTATTTCGGATAAGCTCGTCCATTACAGTGGCAATTGACCGAATCTTCACATCTGTCACAGTTCCGACAGTCAGAAATGTTGGTTCAAGGAAACTCTCCACATCTGTTCCATAAAGGTCCTCCATGGAGATGAGTTCTGCATCTGGAATGTGTTCCTTCAGAGTATTCAATTCGTCACGTATCTCAAGCTGCTCCTTGGTAAAGACCGCGTGGTCATCGCGAAGAGTTCCGCTCATGCCAATAAGCCACTTATCGCCTAATAGCGCAAGTATTGATGGCCACGGAAACACCAAAGCAGTTCGTCCACCAGACCTCCTGATGAGTGTGTCAACCTCGTTAATCAATATCGCATCAAACGACTCAAACAGACTCAGGTTCTTCTTTGCCATGCCTGCAAGAACTTGTGGAGTTGCTACAACTATGCGCTTCTCCTTCAGAATGTATGGTCTTTTCGGAGAGGCCACACGTGAGGATAGCTCGCCCAAGTCCTCCTCCAGTCCACCGTACTCTCCTCTGAGATAGTCCATTGTTTCTGCGAGTGACGAGGATGAGTGCACAATAATAATGAATTTGAAGTCAGGAAACCTTTCTGCTACTATCTGATGAGTAACGAACCGTTTGCCAAGACCGCAATCTAGCTCGAGGAGGAGATTGGTATCCCGGAGCTCGGTAATCCGATCTAGAATATATGTCTGGTAGCCTCTGGGAGTGTATTTTGGCCTCTCTTGCATCTTGCTTTTTCGTCCGTTTCAGTGGTTAAGTACTCATCTCAAATGCTGAGCTATCAATTTTTGGGTGTCTTATAACGTTTCACAAGTACAGAATTGTATGAGAGCAACTAGAACTCTTCGCACTTGGGATAGATTCAAGGGTGATTTCGTTGATGTAGTTGTGGAGAAACCATTGGATGAAACAATGCCCTGCAAAGACTGCAGATATTACAAACCAAGGAACTCAAAATGCGAAGGAGTGGGCTCGTGGTACTATAGGAGGAGAATCCCATTCCCCGAATTTGTTCCTAATGCCTCAGATTGTGAGGTAAGGCTGCATCCTGACTTGTTTTCATTTGTACAGAACTAGACTCAAAAACTTTTGAAGACCTTAGCTAATGAAGGGCCTTTCACATGCATTTTGAACTCGTGGAAAGCCCCAAATGGAACTATATGAACATCATATTCGCGGTCTCTGAGACGCTCAGCAGTTTCCTGGATGATATCATCAGCAAACCCAGGTGTAGATTTGCTGTCGCTAAGATGCGCGAAAGAATGCAGAATGATTTGTGAGGTTTCATGTTTCTTTGCAAGCCATCTGATGTTCTTGACAAGCTTTCTGAGTATACCAGTACGATCTGCCTCATCATGCATCTCCGATTGAATCCAAGCGAGAAGCGCTTCATCAAAAGAAGTCCCTTCTGAATTACCACCTTCTTCGGGACAAAACCAGAAATTCGTAATATGGAACATCAAAAGCTTCATGTAAATCCTCCATTTATAGGTGAAATTCCAAGTTGGCGGCCCCTAGTCTTCGTCTGAAGGTTTAGCTTTCTGTCCTCTATCCTCTTCTGGAAATGCAGACGGCGGTCCTCCAATAACTTGGTGCTTAATGAATTCGGGCTGGCGATCTAGCCTTGGAATGGCTTTTCCATGGACCCAGATAGTATTGGGAGGTATAACCTTGTCCTTTGGAACGACAGTATTCGCTCCCACTATTACATTGTCCCCAATATCTGCTCCAGGGAGAATGACAGCATTCGCCCCAACAATGACACGGTTTCCTAATTTGACTGTCTTGAGGTAAAGTCTATCACCTTCATATACATGGCCGCTCATAATGGCATCATAGCCAAACCAGCAGTTGTCTCCGATTATTGTTCTCTCTGGATTGAAGAGACGACCATTGCCTATCACAGTATAATCCCCGATTTTGGCACCAAACCATAAGTGCCTAGGTTTTACGTCAAAGAAGACTGAGAAGAACCACGCAAAGTATGGGTATAGAATGTAAAAGACCTCATAGTACTCGTAAAGCAGCCACTCCTCAGTCTCCATGGGATAGTAGCCGTCTTTGAGGAAGGGAATACCTCTCCTTGACACACGGAACATGATTGCTAGCAACGCAAGGAAGATACTATAGCAGATGAAGAAGACTGTGGGTAGGAATACAATGAACCAGAAGCGGTCGTATACTATCTGTGGAAGAATCTCCCCAAAGGTCCCCTGAATGAAATTCTCGATGTTTACAAATGGCCAACCGATTCTGTTGAGTTGGAAGTCAATGTGCTCATAAGCAATGAGAACAGTCGCTATAGCTGGAATGGCTGCGATGGTGATGCTCAGAAGGAGCGATAATGCCAAGTATATGCCATAGGCTATTGATCGTATTCTCATTGCTCAACCTTCTTCTCTGTAGGGATTTGAAAATAGATAGGGTCCCCTATTTTAAGGATAGCAATACAGAGATTTGGTCATTTATCCTCATGGGAAACAGATATAGAGGCTCTGAAAACGAGGGCAGCAGCCATTCGGCACGGTGTATGAAGAATGCCAAACGACCTCATTATTGTAGGAACTGGTCCTGCAGGATTGATGACTGCAGATAGAGCTGCAGCCAAGGGTCTCAGCACTTTGGTACTTGAAAAACGGAAGAAGGTCACTGACTCGCTCATGGGAGAATTGGTGACAGACAACGCTCTGAAACTGCTCCGAGTGAAACCAGACTCGGAGTACATCGGAAACAAGTATTCCCAGATAATTGGTGAGAGCCTTGACACTGGAGGCAAGATTGTTGTGGGTAAAGGTCTCCTTGGCAATTCCTATCTCCTTGATGAGGATGGGTGCCAGAAACTCATGCGAGAAAGAGCTGAGGCTGACGGTGCAGAGTTTAGATATAGTGCACATGTGATGTCAGTCATCAAAGAGGGAAATCAGGTTGTAGGCGTGAAGTACAATAAATCGGACGAGGAAAGGGGCGGGCTCACTGTAGGAGCTGATGGATCATTCAGCAGGGTTTCTGAAACCGCAGGATTCACACATCCCAAGTGGCTTCTCTCCTATGGAATTCGCTGGAAACTTGAGAACTGCAAGGGTGTTGACCCTGAAACTGCATACTTCTTCGTTGCTCGCGATGTTGGCCTTGGATACTTATGGCTCTACCCAAGGAGTGAAACCGAAGTCAATCTAGGCATCGGTAGAGTCCCCTCTTCAAAGGAGAACTGGGATAAGCTACCCCCATTGTTAGACGTTTTGAAGAAGTACAGAAAGCATATCCCCGAGCTCAGAGATTCCAAGATAGCCTTGCAGAACGGAGGAGTCGTACCTTGCGCAGGAATTATTCCCAGATTCACTGATGCAGGAGTTTCACTCTGCGGGAACTCGGCAGGACAGGTATCCAGCATAGTAGGCGGCGGCGTAACCACTTGTTTCCATGCGGGGACACTCCTCGCGAAACATGCCAAGAGGGCAGTTGACGAGAACGACTTCTCGAGGAGTAGCATTATGGAGTATGAGAAGGAGTATCGTAAATCTAAGCTTGCACGAAATATCCAGAACACTGGAAAAGGCATGTGGGCAGTGAGCAAGTACTCCATGCACAACGATCCACTGGATGCTGCGGAGATAGTGCTGTCGCAGCTTGATGCAAAGACCCTCAACGCCCTTATTCAGGGTCATGCTGGGGTCTCTGATATAATGACTTTACTATCAGATTTTCTGCCCATGGTCATTCGCATCGGAAAAGGTTACCTGAAGTCTATTGCGCTCAGCGGATTATAGAATTGAGAGAGGGGCGGCGGAGGAGAGAGAAAATGTGAAACAGGGTCCGCCCCCCCATACCCTGCTTCGTTTTCCAATGCAACATGCCCGGATGGATACCTGTTCGCATCCACGCG
>JBHLQK010000009.1:0-31736 GCA_048884925.1 Candidatus Thorarchaeota archaeon | reverse complement strand
CGAATGAATTGCTCCGCTTGTCGCATAAAGGTGGTCCGCCGTAGCTGTAACTGTATAGCCTGCAGGTGCAAGATTGATGCCGGAAACTGAGGTGTAGTAGGAACCTCCCACATAGGAAACTGGATAGTCAACACCATCAAGTGAAACGTTGACATCAGCATCAGTGACTTTCGCACCCAAGCTATCTGTTATTGTTATGTTGATGTCAAGATCGCCTCCCTGAATCACCTCGGATTCAGTGAAGAGCGATATACTGAGCGGCGACTCAATTCTCAAAGCGTCTTCAAATTCCTGAACAACACCATCGTAGTAGTCATGGCTGATGGAGAGTGAAAAGTTCGCCATGCCCATTGGCCAATTTGGAGAAACCGTCGTGGTATAGAATTCAGACAATCCATCATAGACCATTCCCATTGTTTGTTCAGAAATGCCACCTCCGAAGCGATAAGACGCAACAAGCGATACGGAAGCATCACTTACTGGCTCGCCATATACATTTAGGACGGTAGTATTTGCCCACAGGCTACTTCCCTGAATAGTTAGATTGGTTTCCGGGTTGAAAGTGACATTGAGTTTGTATAAAAGGTCTATATTGCGGATAGTCGCCAATGTATTTCGAGCCTTAAATATTGGGAACGCTATGATGTCTTCTCCGGCCCCAACGTCTACATTTCCAATTGGTGCCATATTGAACGCCATACCTACTGTGGCGCGATAATCGATTGTACCGTCGAAACTGACTACAGTAAGTATGTCGTCAGATGTAGAAATCACAAACTCCTCTTCATCATCGCCGTCAAAATCCAGTACTATGCTGCTTCTAGGTATGGCCTCGCTTACGTAGATGGTCCAAGACTTCACAGCAGCAGAAGACAGATCATAGAGTGTAGCATTTCCGCTATCGTCTAGATAGGAAATCTCATCGATTCCATCAGAATCGACATCATAGGGCAGTACGACTCTGATATGTTGACCAGTAAGCGTATAGCTGGGCCAATCTCCGACATTGGATGTCGTATCATCTACAAGACAGATGTAGTTCGTTGGAACATCAATCAACCAACTGCGATATACAACCAACAGTTGTGCGCTTTCATGAGTAGAATTCTTGAGTACTTGGATACTATATGGTTCATCAAAGGATGTCTCGCCCGGTGACGAATAACCTAGAGTCTTTATGTGCGTCCCATTATAGAGTTGGTGCAGATTGATTTCTCTGCTGTCTCTCAAGATTGCGAGCTGAGGATATGGGCCAAACATCTCGATTGGTACATAATCAACCACGCCTGATGTTTCCTTCAAGGCAACATCAGTCCAAGTAGCAAAATTGTCATCTGCCCTTATGAGAAAGAAACCAGTGCTATTCTGACCCACGTAGGCTAGTTCGTCTATATTGTCGCCATCATCATCTACGACAATCATCCCATGCTCGGGTTTTGCGGGGTATAGGTTGTATGTGGCATTTTTCCAAGACGTGAAAGTATCACCATTGAATGCCCATATTCTAACATGAGTATAGTTGTTTCCAATTAGTATTGGATCCAACACATTGTCTCCATCAAACAGACCCGTGTATACCTCATACCGCTCATCTGTTTCAGTTTCGTCAAGCATGAACTCGCCAAGCTTTGTGAAGTCTGAGTCAAAGACTCTCAAACTGGTGGCTTTCTGTTCCCAATTCGAAACGACATTGTATATACGACTCTCACCAAGGGAGTTGTTACCTAATGCCAGCACATGTCTTTGAGCTTGGTCGAATGTTACATTGTAGTGCACTCCAGACGCAAGATGTCCCTCGACTTTCAGAGTGTATGGATGAGTGAAATTCCCATACGAGAAGATATTCAGGTATGGGTCCACAACTTCGATGTAATATTGGTAATTTCCGGGCTGTAAATCAGTTTGAAAGAAGATGTATTTCCCATTTTGAGCCTCTGTCATTTCGTTGACTTGATATCCTGGAATCATGAGGTCTGCTGGACGAATGTAGACCCTAGCTTCCTTAACATACATCTCGTCGATAGCAGTTAGTTCGACCTTGAGATAGGGGTCATAAACAGTTGGATGAGTTGGGTAAAGGGGATCAAGGGTCACTTGAGGCGATTCTGTATCACTAAGGAGGACATTGATTTGTCCATAGAGTGTAATCGCATCACTTCTTCCGTCATTATTGATATCGTATGACAGAACCTGTTGAAATGGCCCTGGGAGTCGCGGGTCCTCATATCCAGTTTCACCATTGCTGCCTCTAACCAGGGCAACTTGGCCTCTCGGCCCCTCTAATATTACATCAGTGTATGAATCTGAGTCGAGAAAATCAGTTGCGAAACCTTCCGGAGACATACTCACACACTCTTCTTGTGAGAGTTTCATCATACTACCATCGACTCCGTCAACAAAGGTTGCAGTATATCTTTGGCCAGGAACTACAACAAGGTCCTCCTGATCATCCATGTTGAATTTTCCCGCCTTCACATACAAATCACCAAGATACTTGGAATCTCTCAACGTGAATCTCGGATTGAGATTCGCGTCTATTCCAATTAGAACGCTCTCTAAGGCATTATTGTCTAGAATCGTCACCGCCAGATTGTCAAAATCATTCTCGTGCTTAAAAGATATCATATCAAAGCCCTGCACATGGCCACTCGATTCTAGAGGCGAAGGATTGATGGACGTGCCATCTCCAAATATGGTGTCAACGACGACTTTACCCATGGGTGTCCAAGGGTCTCGGTTCCACATGACTGCAATCTCATCACCGGGCACAATAGAGAAATTACCTACGCATGCCTTAACAATCTCTTCCGTAGTGAAGGGAAACAGGGGATCAGGAAATTCTCCGTAGAATGTGTCGGTGACTAGGTCTTTGATAATGAGATTCTTCCTACTATAGACACCCACATCTGGAATAGTATCACCATTGAAATCCCCGACGATAATCCCCACAGGATCCAGCACTTTATAATAATCGTACTCTGTTGCCGAGCCTCCCTCGTCAAAATCAACTACCACGAGTTTCATTGTCGTATTGAATCTCATGAATAAGAACTCAGTATATCCATCTAGATCGATATCTGCTCCAGTGAGCGTATGAAACATTGGGTCTCCAAGTCCTATGTTCACAGACGCATCAACCATATTTACTGGATCTTTGAAGCGAAGCGTATCATTGAAAATCCAGGCAACTCCACGACCATATGTAGTATTGCCAGCCGCTACTGACTCAACATAGTAGGGAAGATTGATTCTTATTAGATTTGAAGCCGCTTCATAGCGCTCATCTGCATTATTATTTGTATCAATAGAGGGTTGAACGGTGATGTCTGAGGAAATAGGCACAAGCAGAAAAATCACCATAACAAGTGGCAGTCCAATTCTTAACAACTCTCTTTGACCCTTTGTGCATGGTCTTGCAGTGGGTCTGCGGCCGCTCATAAATCGATTCGAATTCATCTTAACCACGTCGAGCAGATTAGCGCAATAGTCGCAGCAGCATGAAGCCGCTGTTCAGACCTGAAATTTGGGATTTCAGGTGACTAAAGATACTTCCATGATAATTTGAGGATTTGTAGCACAAAGGCTATCCAAAAAAAGGAAAGAGGAGTCTAGTGTCCAATCAATAAAGGGATTATAAGGCGCAATCGAACCTTTATGAAGGATTAGAAAGCTTTTTTCATGATAAGGATGGTTATACTTCTTCTTTCCTCTTTCTTTTCGCAATTCTGAAGAATGGTCATTATATATAGTCCAGTGATGGGGATCTTGGTGAGATAATTGGTATTACTAGGCGCACGCCCACCAGAGTCTATTGAGCCTCCTTTGGCACCACCTAATACAGTTTCTCCACAAGTTGAGGAGTTGATAATGTGGGCTTTTGGAAAGACACTAATTGAGTTCGGAGCTACACTCTACCAGAAGTTCCATATCCTCTCTGGAAACATTATTATCGTAAAGAATGAGTTCCGATGGCATTTGGAGAACATGGAAGAGCGAGGTCTCCTGAAATCAAGTGATTTCAAATGAGTGCCTTCTTGGAGCCGGCTTAATTAATCTGAATCCAATCACAGGCAGAGAGTGGTGTTGCCGCACACCACTCCTCTTCTCTCCTTTTTTCACTTTGAGTTTCGGAGGTAGAATTTACCAAAACCCTTTCTTGTGATAATAGGAAGCAGCAGAGTTGCTAGTAAGACTATCAAAGCTGTACTAATCGCTGTGAAGTAGATAATGGAAATCGCGCTCTGCTTGGCTGCAATTCCTACAGTTGCCCAAACGACAACTAGACCGTAAGCGGCATCCCGACGAAGGACCAGCATAAGCATCGTAATGACAAGTGCCACAATGATTACTAGCGCAGTCCAAAGTTCTTGTGTGGCCATTGGAATTCCCGGAATGATCACATTTAGAACCGATGCAATGTTGGCTATCACAGCTAGCGATATCCACCCTGCATAGACGCTGATAGGCAGATGGACTGCTATCTTCTGCCTGATTGGAACGTTGACCGCCCCAATCTCAAGCTTGACGTAGGTGTAGAGCATTAGAACAAGGAATAGTCCGATTAGAATTGGGGTGAACACATAGATACCCGGTTGCTCATATGCATAATGAAACAGAATAAGCCATGAATTGTTGATTATGCCTCCGAGAACAAAGAACACACTTGTTGGTTTCAGATATGATGCTTCTCTCTGGCTCGGTAGCGCCTGATAGACCATGAATACTATCAGCAGTGTATAGATGACGCTCCAGATCGAGAAAACATAGCCCGGAGGTGTGAAGAGACTCGGGTAGGAGTCTGAAATGACGTTAGATGTTACACCATTCACCGGAATGATTTCTGCCAGAGCATTAACAGCTATTGTGATGATTATTGCTAGAATGTTCACTAGTTGGAGTATATTGGGTTTATTGCTCAATTCGTCTCCCTCGGCCATATGTAAACCGAACCCTATTTAAGTTTAACTATAGTTAAATTCCTAGTTGAATTCGGATTCTGGTGCCTGCCATGTCCACGTTAAACACATATTTAGCATCCAAATGGTCAGAAGTGAAACATCCCAATCGCGAAACTGTCTAGCAAGCGAACTTCATCCCGGTCAGGGTGATGCTCGGTATGTTCCATGTCTGTCCCTGAAACGCCACTGACTTGCGCTCCCTGCCTATTGCCCTGATATTCTTTAGGGCCTCAAACAAATTCCCAGTGATTGTTATCTCTTTGAGAGTACATTCAATTTCGCCATTCCTGATAAGCTGACCTCCTTTGACAGGTCCTGAGAAGTCTCCGGATACTGGATCTGGAAACGCACTGATTCTTGGAATGTAGAGGCCATGCTCAATCTCGGAGATCATGTCCTCCAATTTCTCTGAACCCGGTAGGATCTCAAGATTGGTTGATGATATAGTCGGAGTCTGTCTAAACCGTCCCGAGGCGTGTCCTGTTGACTGTAGACCATCTTTGTTTGCAGTGAATGTATCATAGAGCAATCCTTTGAACACCCCTCTATCTACAATTACATGTTTTGAGTGAGGAATTCCTTCTCGATCAAAAGAGCTGCTACCAATTCTGTTCTTTGTAGTGCCATCGTCGATGATTGTCAGCTGCTCTGAGAAGATGGGTTCGCCTAGTCTATCCTTCAGATAACTAGCGCCAGCATGAATCTTGTTTGCCGAAGCCGATTGGATGACGACGTCAATCAGCTCACCGAGAGCGTCAGCCGAGATGATAGCTGGCCCCTCAAATGATTCGGTCTTTCCTGCATTGAGGTAAGTTAGAACCTTCTTGCCTAGTTCCCTTCCAGTAGTTTCAGGATCCGCATCTTTTAGCCTGATTGAAGCATTCACGTCATAGTCAAGGGAGCCAATGTCCTCACCATCTACAGCCATTCCCACCATGAACCATGAAACCGCTGATTTCTTCTCAATTGCCTGCAATCCAGAAGAGTTGGCTATTGCTGTCTCTGTGGTTGAGGCTGAGAATGAACCACTGTCGACCCTAACTCTTGGGTCAACGTTCTTGGTCGTCATCAGCAATGATTCTGCTCTTTCAATAACCTCATCCATTGACATATCTGCTACAGCCGAATCGTAGAGCTCTTCAATTTGGCTGATTTTCCGAGGTTCTGAGAAGTAGTAATTGTCCATTGCTGGTGTTACCCTAGCAATAGCAACGGCTCCATGGAGTCCGTCTATGAGACTCTTTGGGTTCAGAGAGTTTACACTAGCGAATCCTATGGACTTGTCTTTGAGCACACGAATCCCAACACCTTCAAGGACTTGATTAACAGCGGACTTCAAGTTATTGGACTCTATGTTTACATCTTTGGAACTAGTCCTTTGTGCGTAGACTTCGACCTCATTAGCGCCCAGCTTTTGAGCTTCACCAATGAGGTGGGCAATGGTGGAAAGCAAGTCATCCATCACTTCAATCCCCTCCTGTTTCACCTGAAACCAGCGCAACAGCGCGAGTCATGCCGCCACCACCATCAACCTTGGCCAGCTGACCCTTGCCACAATGACCAGCTCCCATATTCAGTTTCCATTCTTTTCCCACGGCGTCAACCGACTCAAGTACCTCAAACGCATTGCCTGTCAGTGCCATGTTTCTCACTAGCCCTCCTATCTCTCCATTTCTGATCTCATACGCTTCGTACATATTGAACATGAATTCCGCGCTGGAGTCAGCTTGCCCTCCGTCTGGTTCAACGCATAAATAGCCGAATTTGATGCCTTCAAGAATCTCTTCATTTGCGAAGTCTCCTGGTTCGAGGTACGTATTCCTCATTCTGATTATTGGTTCATTATCATACTCAAACGCTCGCTCGTTTCCAGTTGGCTCGACTCCAAAATGATGGGCGGTCGCACGGCTATGCAGATATGATTTCATGATGCCGTCCTTTATCATAGCTGTGCGGCGTGCTCTCACTCCTGCGTCATCTACTGCAAGCCAGCCTGCAGCATAATCCTGCTCACCACTATCTACCATTGTTACGTGCTCACTAGCAACTTTCTTTCCAATCTTGCCTGCTGCGGCACTTCCAGATAGCACAATATCAGCTTCTGCCGTGTGACCAATCGCCTCATGGCAGATGATGCCCACAACTGGCGCCGCCATCACAATGGTATGCCTTCCGCCCTTTGGTAATGGTGCATCTAGCAGTTTCACTGCCAGCTCAGTGGACTTTTTCGCCATCTCCTCAGGTGAACGCTTCTCAAAGATATCCCATCCGCCTGTGATTCCAATTGAATCCGAAAAGGGAACCACTTTTCCTGCTTCTGAGGCGACAGCTTGGATGATTATACTAGGACGACTATCAATTAGCTCAACATCTGTTCCATCAGAGTTCATTATGAATCGGTGATTTTCGGGATTTCGCAGCCAGACCATTGATCCCTTGATCCTTTCATGAGAATCCATGATTGCCTTGTCGGTCTTTGTAGCGATTTCCACCAATTCCTCAAGCTCATGGCTTGAGAAGGGGTCTTTGCCAACTGACTTGTAGGTTCCAGTCACCGGTTCGATTGGTGCCAATTCAATCTTGTCTTTCTTCGTGCGAGCCAGGTTCTTGGCAGCTCTGCAGGCGTTATCAAGCGCTTCATCGACTGCCGCATTCTCCAATCTGCTAGTACTGGCATAGCCCCACGCTCCATCAAGAAGGGCCCTCACTCCGATACCTGCGTAGTCATCAACAACTGCTCTCTCTATGGTGCCCTTTTCCACACGCACTTGCGTGTGCTTTCTTTGGTGATATCTTGCCTCAACATAGGCTCCATCAGGTCTGTTATTGATGACCCGGCCAACCAAGTTTCTAATCATAGCTGCTCCCTTCCCGTTCGAGGTTCTCGACACAGACTAATAAGTACCGCTTCATACGTATTACTTGGCGGCTAGTGCTAGGCCCACTTGATTATCTACATATCACAGCATTAATCTACCAAGTGAGGAATCTAATCCTGCTATGCCATGTGACACTTGTGGTACAATCGAACGGTATGGGAAACGAGTTCCATCAGGCCGCATGCTGTGTATTGATTGTTGGAAATTAAAGGGGAGCAAAGCCAAGGAATCCAAAGATGATGGGGAAGATGAGTCTTCTGAGGAATCGTCCTAGTTCCACATTTTCCAGTCAAAGATAAAAGGAACCTTTTTTTGACCGCCCTTGAGCAATACTGATGTTCTACTCAAGGTGAGAGTTCTTGACTGAGGCAGAGGTAGAAGACAAACGAATCACTCTAGCTGAAGCCGCAAGGATGGTCCCTAACGGATCAGAGATATTCTGGGGCGGATTTGGCTTTCAGAGGGCGCCTATTGCTTTTGCTCATGAGTTAACAAGGCAGAAGAAGCGGCACCTCAATATTCAGACTTGTGGATCTGAGGTTGATCTTGAGATAATGTGCGGCGCTGGAGTGGCAGATAAGTTCGAAATCGCGTTTACAGCCATTGAGGCCCTAGGATTATCAAATAATGCCAGGAGACGTGTTGCAGAAGGAAAGCTGCAGGTCGAGGACTTCAGCAATCTGGCGATGGCTATGCGTTTTCTGGGAGGATCGCTCAACGTACCATTCATGCCCATAAGAAGTCTGATGGGGACAGATATGGCAAGATTGGCTCGATTCAAGGGTGACAAGAAACTGAAGATTATCGATTGTCCATTCACTGGAGAGAAGATTTGTTTGGTGCCGTCAGTCAAGCCTGATTTTAGCATCGTGCATGTCCAACGTGTGGATATGACAGGGAATGCTCAGATAGATGGCATTGTTGGGGAGGATATTGAAGGCTCAAGATG
Organism: Candidatus Thorarchaeota archaeon; assembly: GCA_048884925.1. Taxonomy (GTDB): domain Archaea; phylum Asgardarchaeota; class Thorarchaeia; order Thorarchaeales; family Thorarchaeaceae; genus SMTZ1-83. The sequence goes on along the minus strand of JBHLQK010000009.1, from coordinate 22,950 downwards.
TGGGAAGAAGCTCATTGTTCTTGCTGAGGAGCTCATAGACGAGGAGGAGATTCGCACGAATCCCGACCAGACGAAGATTCCTGCAATGTACGTAGACCATGTTGTGATATTGCCGTACACTGCTCATCCCATGATGTGTCACAACTATTACGATTACGACCTTGAACATTTGCAGATGTTTCACAAACTGACAAGAACAGAAGAGGGGTGGCAGGAATACCTGGACACCTATATACTGGGTGTTGAAAGCCACTCTGAGTATCTTGAGAAGATTGGATGGGAGAACTTGAATAAATTGAAGGCAAAGAAGCCTTGGGGGTACTAGGAGGGAGTCTGATGGTTGAGTACAGCAAGATAGAGTTCTTGGTCGCTTGTGCAGCAAGCCATGTGCGGGACGGCGAAGCGGTCTTCGGTGGTACAGGAATGCCTCTCTTGGCGGCGCTGTTGGCAAAAGAGTCACACGCTCCCAACGCAAACCTGATATCTGAGGCTGGCTTCATTGACGCACGGCCCAGAGAGGTGCCTCTTTCAGTCGCTGATACGAGATATTACTATGGCTGTTCAGCGGCAATTGGTCTGATCGAAACCTTGGGTTTCATTCTTCAAAGCGGTCGTATTGACGTTGGATTCCTAGGAGCTGCACAGATTGACGAGTACGGAAATCTGAACACGACCTATATCGGTCCCTTTGAGAAACCACTAGTGAAGCTTCCTGGAAGCGGTGGAGGTAATGATATCGCATCATCAGCAAAGCGCCTCATCATCATGATGACTCACGATAAGCGAAAGTTTGTCAAGAAACTCGATTACTTCACAAGTCCTGGCCATCTGGAAGGTCCTGGGTCCCGGGAGAAATGGTCTTTGGTTGGTGGCGGCCCTGAGGTCGTTATAACGGACATGTGTCAGATGGACTTTGATCCAAAAAGTCTGAAGATACGATTGATGTCAGTGCATCCTGGCTTTACGGTGCAGGATGTCCTTGACAATGTCATGTTTGACTTGATTGTGCCTGAGCATGTTCCAAAAACAAGTGAACCGACACAAGAACAGATTGATATTATGCACAAGCTAGACCCAAAAGGCATCTACTTGGGTAAGGGCGGCTAATCTTTGAAGAAGTTCAGTCTGAGATCATTCGAAGCAATCCTATTCGATCTTGATTCCACTCTCACTGATACTCACTCCTATCCACTCAAGGCGAGCGAGTGGTTGCTCGCAAAATACTCAGAAACTCCAGAGGACATGATGAGTTCCTATATTATGGAGCTCGTTGGAAACTATCGCCGCGAGCTGAAGGAAGTAGCTGAGAGTGGGATATACAGGTCACCGGTTCAGGTTGTGAAAGACGCTATTCGTAAAACATTGGTCAGTCAAGAGCTGACTTTTAGTGAAGAACTCTTGGAAGAAGCTGCTCAACGCTTCAAGAGTCTGCATATGCAGCTTTCGGAAAAGATGCCTGGTGTTGACTCTTTGCTGACTGCATTGAGGTCATTCGATATCAAGATGGGAGTAGTTACAAACTCCTTTGAGGGCCATGCAGAGCAGATTTTGAAGAACCTTGAACTTGATCACTTCTTCTATGTGATAGTTGATGGGAGTGATATTGAGGCATTCAAGCCTGATAGAGCACCGTTTGAGTATGCACTTGGTAAATTAGGCGCCAAACCAGACGAATCTGTAATGATTGGCGATGAGTTCTTCAACGACATGGTGGGCGCGAAAGCAATAGGATTGAGTACGGTTTGGATTAACCTCAGACAGCAATCAATTGATGAAATGCTGGAGAAATATGGGCAATCGTCAGCTCCCGACCTTATTGTCGACTCCTTGCCAGAATTGGAACGATTTATTTGACAAAAGACGAGCAACATCTATATTTAGTGATGAAGATTCTATTAGCTAGACTAGAAAGGAGTCTCGACACCTTTGACTAGAGATGAAGAGAACGGCCCCATGAAGGCACGAGCAGACCTTGTTGGCATCCTTCGAAGCGACCCTGACATTACTGAGGTTATCGTAACAATTATCGAAAACGAACTGAAGGGCATCAAGGACCAAGAGGTTGTGGCTCAAATATCAAACACCTTGAGTGAGGCTGCAGCTCATTCTGGTATTAAGGCTGAAGTCAAAGATAATGTGCTTCATTGGCTGACTGATACTAGCCCAGATGTCAGACAGATGATTCTTGTGAAAACAATAGAGGAATTACTTGAAACTCCTGATTGCAGAGAGCCTGCAATGGAGGCACTGGGAAGGCTTTCATCAAAAGAGAATGTGGATATGGTCTTCGAGTGGGTAAATAGCAATATATTAACCCTTAATCAAGCGGTCTATGTTCTGCTGTATCCAGACTCATCAGAGGCCTTGAAGTAGATTCATTTCTCATATGGCCGGCAGAAACTTCCTAATATGTTTCTCCCACTCAGGCTTCAGTTCCAGCACTTTTCTGCCGCATTCCATTGCTTCCGAACTCTGTCCGAGCTGATGATGCAACTTCGCTTTGTAGAACCAAGCTTTTGTGAAATTGGGGTCAATCTCCAGCGCTTTTTCATACGCTCTAAGCGCTGCATCATACTCATTCGCTATTTCATATATCCTGGCCTGTCCAAACCAATCATACTGAGTCATTTCATCCGGGGCGGCCGCCATAGCATTCTCATCCTCAAGAAGATATTTAGAAGTCCTGCTATTAACTTTGCACCCGATATACTGAACTGAATCGAAAGGCTTTATATCGTGACTATAGGTTTCAGCGTGTCCAACCAAGAAGAGGTGGGCTTTTGAGTTCGGCGAAAAAGATTCGTGTACTAATTGCTAAGCCAGGACTTGACGGTCATGACCGCGGGGCTAAGGTGGTTGCTCGTGCTCTCCGCGATGCCGGGATGGAAGTCATCTATACAGGTCTCCGACAGACTCCGGAGATGGTGGTTCGGGCTGCCATAGATGAGGCTGTCAATTGTATTGGATTGAGTATTCTCAGTGGAGCGCATATGGCACTATTCCCCAAGGTAATGGAGCTACTCAAGAAGGAGGGAGCCGAGGACATTCTTGTCTTAGGTGGCGGGATTATCCCTGAAGATGATGTAGCTGAGCTGAAGAAGACTGGCATTGCTGAGATTTTTGGGCCTGGAACTCCACTTGATGAGATTGTTGAGTACATCAAGGCTAACGTTAAGCTGTAGCTGAATGTGAGGACGGACTGCTTGCCAGAATCTGAGGTTGCCAAGGGTGTTCTCGGTGGCAAAAGACGTGCATTAGCCCAGCTCATTTCAATGATTGAGGATGAGGATCCTGCTGCTGCAAAGGTTCTTGCAGAGCTATACAAGCATACGGGCGCTGCTCACATAATTGGCGTGACTGGTCCTCCTGGATCTGGCAAGAGTACAATTGTCACGCGGCTTATAGCCGAATTTCGAAAGAATAGGCAGACGGTTGGCATCATTTGTGTGGACCCCTCGAGCCCTTTCTCGGGCGGTGCACTTCTTGGTGATCGTATAAGAATGCAGGAGCATGCCTTGGATGATGAGGTGTATGTCCGGAGCATGGGTACACGAGGTCATCTTGGCGGATTGGCCAGAAGCACTTCGGACGCTGTAAGAGCGGTTGATGCATTTGGAAAGGATATAATCATCGTAGAAACCGTGGGTGCAGGGCAGGCTGAGGTTGAGATAATTGAGATAGCTCATACGGTGATTGTGACTGATGTTCCAGGTAGTGGAGATGACATCCAGGCAATCAAAGCAGGAATTATGGAGATTGCTGATATCTTCGTTGTGAACAAGTCAGATTTGCCAGGAGCCGAGAAGAAAGTGACAGAGATTGATACCATGCTTGACCTGGATCAGCGTGAGAGAGAATGGCGTCCTCCAGTCATTCTCACAAACGCAAGGTCTGGTGAGGGCATCTCTGAACTCGTCACTAAGATTGGGGAGCACATTGAGTTTCTAAGGAAATCAGGGCTTTGGGAGAAGAAGGATCTCAAACGAAGTCAGGAAGAGCTTGAGGACTTAATGAAATACAAGCTCACTCGCAAGCTTCTTGATAGACTCAGGGATGAACCTGAGTACGCTGAGGCAATTTCCAAGATTGCGAAGAGGAATGCAGACCCGTACACCGTTGCAGAGAAACTAATTGCAGATTTCCTTGTAAAGAGTAGTAAAGAGTAGGTGTTTTATCATGGGAGAGAAGGAGAAACTTCCCCATGCGCTAAAGCGATGGAAGGAAACTATTGTTGATAGGACTGTAAAAAAGTTCCCTGAACGCAAAAAGGGTTTTCAAACTTTTTCAGGAATCCCAGTCAAGCGAATCTATACACCTCTAGATATTGAATCGATTGACTACTTGACTGAACTAGGCTTTCCCGGTCAGTTTCCATACACGCGAGGAGTTCAGCCAACCTCTTACCGAGGACGATTCTGGACTATGCGACAATACAGCGGTTTTGCTACCGCAATGGAAACCAATGAGCGGTTCCGTTTTCTCTTGGAACAGGGTCAGACTGGTCTTTCTGTTGCATTTGATCTCCCTACACAGATTGGATACGACTCAGACCATGAGTTGGCTAGTGGAGAGGTCGGAAAGGTTGGCGTCGCCATAGACTCATTGGCTGATATGGAGGTACTCTTTGATGGGATACCTTTGGACAAGGTCAGTACATCAATGACAATCAATGCGCCAGCAGCAGTCATTCTCGCTATGTATATTGCTGTTGGCGAGAATCAAGGCGTGTCCATGGACAAACTCAGGGGAACTATCCAGAACGACATCCTGAAAGAATACGCCGCCAGAGGTACGTACATTTTCCCTCCCCAACCTTCGATGCGGCTAATCACAGACACTTTCAAGTTCTGCTCAGAGTACATGCCACTATTCAACACCATTAGTATCTCAGGCTATCATATTCGGGAGGCTGGCTCCACCGCTGTTCAAGAAGTTGCCTTTACACTGGCGGATGGGATTGCATATGTGGATGCGGCCATCAAAGCAGGTCTGGATGTTGACTCTTTCGCTTCTCGTCTATCATTCTTCTTCGGATCTGCCAGTGAGTTCTTCGAGGAGATTGCTAAGTTCCGAGCCGCACGTAGGCTTTGGGCCAAGATTATGAAGGAGCGATTTGGTGCCAAAGATGACAATTCAGCAAGAATGCGATTTCACACTCAGACTGCTGGTTACACACTTACAGCGCAACAGCCCGACAACAATGTGGTCCGTGTCACCCTGCAGGCACTTCAAGCTGTACTTGGGGGTACACAATCTTTACATACAAACTCACGAGACGAAGCGCTATCACTTCCTACTGAGGATTCGGTTCAGATTGCTCTGAGGACTCAACAGATAATAGCCCACGAAACTGCTGTAGGCGACACAATTGATCCATTAGCAGGATCTTACTTTTTGGAAGCTCTAACAAAAGAGATTGAGAATAGAGCCATGGAATACATCGAGAAGATAGACGAGCTAGGCGGAGCTCCAATGGCCATTGAGCAAGGGTTCATTCAGCGTGAGATTCACAATAGTGCATACAAATATCAACGAAGCATTGATTCCGGAGAAAGAATCGTAGTTGGAGTCAATGAGTTCATTGTAGATGAAAAACAGCAGTTTGACTACCTCAGAGTCAATCCTGAGGCTGAGGTAGAACAGGTCACACGATTGAATGAAATCAGAAGCAAGAGGGATTTAACAAAGGTTCAAGCTTCACTTGATGCTCTTCGCGAAGGGGCTGAGGGAGATGTCAACTTGGTTCCATTGATTTTGGATGCAGTAAAGGTGTATGCGACATTAGGAGAAATCTGCAGTATACTGCGAGATGTCTTCGGTGAATACAAGACGCCGGACATTCTGTAGGTGGTTGAACGATGACGGCTGAAAGGATTGAGCACATTGGAATTGCAGTAGAGAGTATTGATGAGATGATGGCCTACTATAGGGATGGACTTGGCCTCGAGTATAGAGGCGAAGAAACAGTCGAAGAACAGAAGGTGCGTGTTGCATTCTTTGGCATTGGGGAGAGCAGCATAGAGCTTCTTGAGCCAATATCCGACGAGAGTCCTATTGCCAAGTTCCTTGCCAAACGCGGCTCAGGTATACATCACATCGCGGTCAGAGTTGACGACATCGAAGAGGCTATCAAACAGCATGAAGCCAGCGGTGCGAGTCTCATTGATAGAAAGCCTCGAGTTGGAGCGCACAATATGAGAATCGCTTTTGTTCATCCCAAGTCTACGGGTGGTGTACTAGTAGAGCTCTGCCAGAAACGGGAATAACAGCCACGATTATGCCACTAAGATCCCTTCCATGACTTCCGAGAAGCGCAGAATGTCATCCTTGCTTATCATTCTATGAACCACTAGTCGTGTACGAGTTCCAAAATGAGGGTCTCCATATACCAAGATATTCTGCTTCTCCAACTCCTTGGAGAGATCCATAGAATTGATGGGAAAGTTGTCCAGTCTTATGAACAGGATATTTGTTTCTGGCTCCTCGACAATTAGATTCGGAATCTTTGAAAGCTGATTAAAGAGTAGACGGGTGTTGTCGTGATCCTCCTTGAGCCGATTCACCATTTTCTCAATGGCAATTATGCCGGGTGCAGCTATCACACCAGCTTGCCTCATACCTCCACCTAGCTTCTTTCTCACACGATGTGCCGCGCAGATGAACTCCTCAGTTCCTGCAACAATTGATCCTATGGGGGCAGAGAGACCCTTGCTCAAACATATCATTACGCTGTCTGCGTTCTTTACTAACCTACTGGCCGGAACGTCAAGTGCAATGGCAGCGTTAAACAGACGTGCACCATCACAATGTACTGCTAATTCATGCTCGTGGGCTGCATCAGCGAGTGCATCAAATTGCTCAGGCCTAATTATTGCACCGCCTGCAGCATTGTGAGTGTTTTCTTGAATTACCATCCTCGTCTTTGCATAATGCGAATCATCAATGCTTATGGCGGATTCTAGAGCCTCAGGCGATATGTATCCTCTTTGCCCCTTCACTGGTTTGGGGTAAAGCCCTCCTAGTGAAGCCATCGCACCAGCTTCATAGACATACGAATGTGATTGCTCTTCGACGACAACTTCGTCGCCAGGCTTGGCTTGAGCAAGCAGGGACACAACATTGCCCTGCGTGCCCGAAGTAACCATTAATGCCGCTTCTTTTCCAAGAATCTTGGCGGCCTTATCTTGCAGTTCATGCACAACCGTGTCCTCACCGATGACATCATCACCGAATCTGTCCTCCTTATGGGCTCTGACGATGGCTTCAATCATCTCGTCGGTGGGTTTTGTGACTGTGTCACTGCGTAGGTCAATGGGTCTCATAGTTCTGGGTGTGATATGTGCTGAGTTTTAGCCTTCCGGTACATGCTTTATGCACAATGAATAAAGGTAGATTCCATGCTTTCTGCCCTGTCTGGATTCTCATGAGGATGAAGATCGTTGAACCAAGACGCGAAGCTAGGATACATGGGCAAGCTCCGACTCTTCAAAAGGGATGCGCGTCTGTGGATTGCTTCTAATGCGCTTAATGCATTCGCGTTTGGTGTTAGCAACGTTGTCTTCAATCTCTACATGGTTTCCATTCCCGGCTTTGAAGAAGACTTTCTGGGGCTCTTCTTGTCAGTATCAATGTTCGCGACAGCTACCATTGCAATTATTGCTGGTATGGTAACAGACAGGAGAAGTAGGAAGACCATCGTTCTAAGCCAGAGCTTCATAGGACTTAGTATGATTGCAGTTCAATACACAGTAACAGATCCACTACCTCTGATGGTATCACAAGTCATTCTTGGGCTCTCAAGTGCATTTGGCCAAGTTGCTTGGGCACCATACATAACTGATTTATCAACAACCGAGGAGCGTGCGCATCTGTTTGGTTTCAACGGCGGTATATCTCTCCTAGCTGTCCTTGCTGGCAATATACTCGGAGGATTCCTCCCCGGCTTCTTCCAGTCTTTCTTCGTCTTGGGGCCGAATCTTCTTTGGCCATATCGTTTCACGCTGTGGTTTAGCCTACTCCCAATGTTGGTTTCTACACTTCTGGTGATTCCAATGAGCCGAGACCCTCCGCGGAACTGTGAGGTGAGAATGGGATTTCAGAATGTCAAGAACTGGAGATTCATTGGAGGATATATGGCATCCGTATCAACCGTTGGTCTTGGAGCTGGCATGATTGTGATGTACTTCAATCTCTTCTTTGAGAGTGTATTTGAGGCAGACGCAGCGCTGATTGGTATCATTTTTGGCATAAACACCATCACACTGTCCGCTGGGAACTTCCTCGCACCCGCACTCTCAGACCGACTTGGAAAGGTCCGAACAATAATCCTGACAGAGATTCTCTCGATACCATTCCTCCTGATGATATCTTGGGCGCCGGTCATCTACTTTGCTGTGATTGCATATGTCATGAGAAGCGTCTTGATGAACATGGCAGGTCCTGTGTCCAGTGCCTTTTTCATGGAGGGTCTGAGGAGGGAGGAACGAGCTACAGCGATGGGTGTCGTGAGGACAGGAGACTCACTCGCCAGAGGTGTGGCAGCCAACATCGGTGGGTGGATGCTTGCTGCCGGATTGTACAGGGAGCCATATCTTTTGGTTTCAGGACTCTATATCATTGGAATATTCATGTTCTACTACTTCTTCAGAGGAAAAGAAGATGAGTTTAAGAAAATCCAAGATGCCGAAGTGGTTATTGAAGAGCCTCCTGAGGAAGAACTAGACATCACCTAGCAGCAGAAGGTCTAGAGCTATCGGGATTCGAAGAATCATAACTGCGTCTGCACTGGTAGAGTGCAAACTGGACTATTATTGCTGGGCGAGTTGACATAGGTTGAAACCTCATAAGCCTCCATTCCTCCAGCATCATAAGGAACAAGCAGTTCCTTCAGGATTTCAGCATCTTGCAGCTCAGGGTCAAGCCAGGCTGTTTCCTTCTCCCTAGCCAGGATGACGGGCATTCGATTATGAATTGGCTCGACTAGATTATTCGGTGTTGTCGTGATTATTGAACAGCTCAGAATGATCTTGTCTTGGGGGGACTTCCAATGACTGTAGATTCCTGCAAAAGAGAAGATGTCCCTGGACTCGAATCTAATGTGCATTGGCCTCTTGACCTTTCCAACCTTTTGCCACTCGTAGAATCCTGTAGCCGGAATCAGACATCTCTTCTTCTGAAACGAGCTCTTGAAGACTCGACTCTCTGCCACTTTCTCAGCACGAGAGTTGATCATCTTATAGCCAATCTTCTCATCCTTCGCCCAGTGGGGAATGTAACCCCATCGCATCTCGACCAGACGTAGATTTAGGTCTTGAATCACAGTAGCAATCATCTGGCCAGGTGCAATGTTGTATCGAGGGACAATTTCAAAGCCTATTTCTGAAACTCCGTATCTCTCCTCAACAGCTGTTCTGTGAGTTAGGAAGTTGAATCGGCCGCACATCATGGAAATATTACTGTCAACAGGTAAAAGGATTGAGTTTGGGGGTGCTTTTCAATACCTGTAAGGACTATCCTGTATGAGCGTATTGAGGAGCAGAGTTAGTCTCAGAAGAGGGCTCCATATTGGAACCTGTGGGTGGTCTTATCCTGAGTGGAAGGGGATATTCTATAGCTCTGGACGAACTATGCTTCAGCAATATTTCACATACTTCGACGTCGCTGAGATAAATTCAACCTTCTATGGTCCGCTGAGACAGTCGATAGTACATTACTTGATGGCAACGCTCTCGGGAACCAAGCACTTCACTGCAAAGATTCCACATAGGGTGACTCACAACAACAGGTTGGACCTAAGAACAGAGGCAGGTAAGATACTGTCAGATTTCTTTGAGAAGATGAAACCTATGAGTAAAAGGCTGGGTGTGTTTCTGATTCAGCTACCCCCCTGGGAACTCTCCACCTTTGGTGATCTAGAAACCTTCTTCTCTGCTCTAGATTCCGATTATCGATATGCAATCGAATTTCGTCATGAGAGCTGGATTCGATCAAGAGTTTGGCGGCTTCTTGAGGACTATCAGATAGCGCACGTTATCGTTGATGAACCAAGACTGCCTGTAAATATGCGAGTAACTACTGACTTTGTATATGTCCGTCTTCATGGTCATGGTAGCAATCCCTGGTACAACTATTGCTATTCTGATACTGAATTACATGAATGGAGCGATCGGTTAAACGTCCTTGCAGATGAGAATGAATATGTCTATACTTTCTTCAACAACCATTTCTATGGCTATGGACCTACAAATGCACTACAGATACTTGAAATGCTGAACCGAATTAGCCCCATTCAGAAGAACAAGTTGGAACGAATGCTACCGCAACTGGCCAAGAATCAGACAACGCTTGACGAGTTCTTGTGCCAGAATCTCTGACCCTGCATTATTTAAGCAATCGCGGTAATGAATCCGGACGGATATCGTCACCGGAGGCTGCAGAGTGATGTTAGATCAAGCTGAAATCTTGAGGTGTGCAGAAACGAAAATCCTGGCCCCCCGGTTGATTGTTCTTGATGAGGTTGGCTCAACGAATGCCGTTGCCAAAAAACACGTGCTTGAAGGAGAAGCGGAGGGTTTAGTTGTTGTTGCTGATACTCAGACAGAGGGTCGGGGCCGGCATGATCGTGTATGGGTTTCTCCAAAAGGCAGTCTATATCTCTCAATAGTTCTTAAGCCGCGTATTGATGATTCCCTAAGCCCTCTTCTAGGACTTCTGATGGGGTGCGCTTCTGCCGCAGCAATTATGAAATTGGGAGTCATTCCAGTTCGCCTGAAGTGGCCGAACGATATTCTAGTTGGGAAAAGGAAGATAGGAGGGATTCTGAGCGAGCTTGTTATGGATGATGACCGTGTGAAGGGGGTAGTGGTGGGAGTCGGCATAAATCAGAATGTCAATCGTGAGGACTTTCCAGATCGGATTAGGAATAGTATGACGACAGTCTACAATGAGATTTGTGCCAATACCTCTCGCGAGCATCTTGCCTCTCGTATTGTGGGAGAGATTGATAGACGGTTAATCATAGTTGAAGCGGCTCAATCTTTCGCTCCTGTGCTCATCGAGTACATGTGTCTTTGCGACACACTTGGAAAGAAGGTTAGAGTTGATCAGGGCACTACCATCATAGAAGGCACAGCCACTGATATTGATGACACTGGCTCGTTGATTGTGACGACTAATACGAATCGAGAAGTCGTGACTCTAGGTGATGTCATCCATCTTAAATAGATAACATCCCAAATACGTAATTTGAAGGGTCAAAAAGGCATGGAGGAGTGACTTTGTCCCCATTTGTAGTCAAAGTAGAACCAAATCGAGTCAAGGAGCTGCAAAAGTTACTTCTCAAAAGATCGCAAGTTTCGGATACAAAACCAACCAATGAATACGAGGCATTCAGAGTTAAGTGCGCAGGAGGAACCATAATAGGCTACACTAGTGGAAAAGTTGTAGCTTCTGGAAGAATCTCTGAATCTCTTCTGAAAGACATCGTACTTGAGATGAAGGAAGATGGGCGATTTGAAATTGTGATTGGTTCTGATGAAGCAGGCAAAGGTGAGTGGCTCGGGCCACTGGTTGTTTCTGCTGTAGCCATTTCATCCGAGCAGTCAAGATACCTCAGGGCGCATGGGGTAATGGACAGCAAAGCTCTCTCCGTGCAAAGAATCATGGAACTAGAACATGACATAAAAATGCACAGCTTGGCTAGACATACAGTACTTGTTTCACCTGAGAAATTCAACAAGCGGCTAGCTGAGCTGCACGAAGAGGGAAAGAACCTCAATGATTTACTGGCCTGGGCTCACTCCCTGGCAATCTCAAGTGTGTTCAAGGGAATTAAGTCCTCTTCAAAGTCCAGAGTGCAGATTGTTGTGGATGAGTTTGCAAGGGCAAAGACTAAAGATAGGATTGCTAGAGTTATAGATCTTGAATCAGTTAGGCTAGTGCAGCGCCATAAGGCAGAAGACGAGATTGCCGTGGCTGCCGCCAGCATTACAGCTCGAGCGGCTCGGGAGCTGTGGATTGATGGTGCGAGAAAGACCTTCAATATCGAACTTCGAGAACTCAGCAAAAGGGATGCGAGAAATCATCCGCATAGAAACAGGTTCGCAAAGGTTCAGTACATCCGCTAATCTTTCATTATCTGCAATGCGTAACTATGCAGAAATGAATCATATTCCCAAGTATGGCGAGACACATGCCTAGGGGATATGCTTGGGGAACCACAATCGGAAGAGCGCGCCTTTGCTATAATCACCAGGGACCCTATCTGAAACCTCTATCACGCCTCCGTATTTTGCTAGAATTCGTTTTGCCTGATGCAATCCAAGGCCACCGTAGCGTCGTTCTTGATCAAAATGCACCGATTTCATTACATCAGAAACACCTCGCCTGCAGTGTGCGCACCCCACCCGAAGTTGTTGTCTATTCATACTCCGGTGCATTTTGTTCTCAAGAACTGGGAGGATGAGTGGCGTATCATCTCTCCAGAATGGTCCCTATCGGTCCCGAGTAAAATTCGAAGCCTTTTTCATTTTCTTGTTATGGTTGTCATTAATTGCTCAAATCAGAAGTTCAGGTTTCTTGATGATTTTCTTGAACAGCTTTTGATCATAGAATGGAGATTGCCTGTTAAGACAAGCCACAACAGCACATCTACTGCAGACGTAATCCACTACATCCCCCAAATTTGGATTATCCCCGATACCCTTCCTTATTTCATCAGCAGTGGCTCCGAAGAAAACAGCTTTCTTGCTTGCGACATTCTCGAAGACTAGTGTCTGAAGTGTCACAAGGAATGCGCGCGGGTCCTCCCGCTTTTGCCACAGTCGATGAACAAGATTGATAGTAGCAGCAATATCGCAGCCGAGCTCAAAATGGTCCTTAGTCCACCGCTTCTCAAATCCCTCTTCGACGATGCCCACTTCCCACATTGGAAACATCACGAGGCCTTCAGGCTTCTCATGAATCATAATTTCCTCGACAATCTTTCCGCCAATGCGGTCCTTTCCATACCAAATTGGCATACCTCTAGGGACATGAGAAGGCCGACCACAGAAAGCATACCACCCCTTGTCCGCCGTACCTGTCATTAATTGAACTATGGCCTCTGTTGAGTCCAACCGTCTGTCCAAAAAATGAGCAGGCACCCAGACTGCATGGGTGATGCACCTGGGTTCTCCGCAGAGGACGCAAGGGAAGACCTCTTGGGTGCTCACGACACCTTTTCGACTTGTGCATTCTGCACACTCTGACACTTCAATCCCATCCGACTTGACAATTATACCTTGTAGGCGGCAGGATAAAACATCAACGGAAGTCCTTACAAACTTACTCCGGTTCAATATGGACAAAGACTTGAGTCACATTACTAAAAGCACTCTTGATTACTGCCTCAACCTGCTCTGCGATATTATGACTATCTGCAAGCGACATATCTGGGTCGATTCTGCAATCCATGGAAACTGTTAGCCCTGTGCCATCGTCAGTCATAACAATACCATGAGTATTTTGGACTGGTGTTTCTGCATCTACTATCTGGATAATCTTCTCCACCATGTCATCATGTTTGCGAGTGACATCGTGAATTGGCTTCTCAGATATATCAGCCTCAAGATGAAATGTGACTCTCTCCAAATCAGGTAGATTTTCAGAAAGACTCCGCTCAAGTTGGCTGGAAATGTCATGAGCCCTTCCAAGAGTTAGCTCCGGTTGCATCTCAAGGTCAGCCGAGATGTATATTCGGCCATCCATCACATGAATTCTGACCTTATGCACGCCTCTTATTTCTGGCCATCGCTTGATTTCGCTAAAAATCAAATCATATGCATTGTATTCAAATCTGGTCGTAGCCTCCTCAGAAATTGGCTCAATATGGACCATCACATCAACATGGGTTCCAAGCCTTGCTAGAGCTCGTTCTACCCTGTCTGCTATTTGGTGAGCTTCGTCTATCGAGGTGTTCTCTGCAATTGAGATTACAACATCAAGAAACATGAAATGACCTGATAATCGTGCTCTTACTCTATTGCATTCGATGACGCCGGGGATCGCAGTGCAGACTTCAATAATTTCATCATTGATTCCTGTTGGCGCTCGATCCAGCAGGTTATCTACAGCTCGCTTGGCAAGTTGGAAAGACACGAAGAGTATCACTAGAGCAACACCGATGGCGGAGATTGGATCTGCAATGGGAAGCCCAAACCATACAAATGCTAGTCCTATAAGAACCACCACAGAGCTAGCAGCATCTGTGATGAAATGAAGCGCATCCGCCTCTAAGGCTTGGCTGGAGTGCTTTCGTGCAGTCGAGTAGAGAACACGACTCCGCTCATAATTTACAACTATACTGATGACCATAACAGCAATTCCAATCAGAGTTGGTTCTGGGAACTCCTCCGATTGAATCACCCTGAAAGATTCAAAGAAAATCCATCCTGCTGTAATCCAGATCAGAACGGTTTCAACAAGTGCAGCAAAGTTCTCTACCTTTCCATGACCGAACTGATGGGAGTGGTCTGCTACCTGGGATGATTTTCTCACTGCAAAAAAGGTGATGCCCGCTGCGGCCAAGTCCAGAAGACTATGGAGAGCTTCCGAGATTATTCCAAGAGAACCACTGCTGACTCCAACCACAACCTTGATGATGGTCAGGACTGCTGCGGCAATAACTGAAAGGAGTGCCGCTCTACGAACCTCTGAGCTCCTTTGGTGATCAGAATCCATGTCCATCAGCATCCGCTGGACCGCGCTTTCTCCCTATAATCCTTCTCGTTACAGAAGTGATTTGGAACTGTCTTTATATGCCTCTTCCGCAAATTGAGTATCAACATCAGGAGGCGGCAATCATTCAGTGGGATCCAACCTTCTTGTTAACGATGTATATCTCAATAGTATTGCTTTTCTTTCTACTATTCGTATTTTCGGGAATCAAAGTTCTCGCAGAATGGGAACGAATCGTGATTCTGCGCCTCGGCAAGTATCGGGGTGTCATAGGTCCTGGCATTGTATGGAGGATGCCAATCGTTGACAGGATTGGAGCTAGGATTTCTCTCAGAGCGCAAACAGCTGAGGTCGAAACCGGAGAGGCAATGACC
Organism: Candidatus Thorarchaeota archaeon; assembly: GCA_048884925.1. Classification (GTDB taxonomy): domain Archaea; phylum Asgardarchaeota; class Thorarchaeia; order Thorarchaeales; family Thorarchaeaceae; genus SMTZ1-83. The sequence goes on along the minus strand of JBHLQK010000009.1, from coordinate 7,861 downwards.
CGAGATGGAACTCCCATCGGATTGGTCGGTGAGGTTCGATATCGTGTGATAGACATTGAACGGGCGTTTCTTAGCCTTGAGGACTATCAGACTACTGCCCAGCAGTCGTCAAAGCATGTCATGATTGAGCAGATTGAATCTCGAGATTATGATGACATTGTTACAAATAGAGAGCGTGTGGAATCAGCTGTCACAAAGGAGCTTGACTCTCGATTCGAGAAATGGGGCATGGTTGTCGTTGGAGTGGATCTCAGGGTCCAAAGGGCGAATCTATGAGATTCTCAAAATATGTGTGGTTCTTAAGCCTCAAACATAGATGTAATGGCGGAGCAGATGAGTCTTCTATTGCTATTACCGACAGATGACGAGCTGCGTAGCATGAGTCTCCCTTCTATCGGAGGCCACACCCCCAATGAACTGCTTAGTGGCTGGTCAGAGTCTAGCAAGTACCATCTGTTCTTTAGGAATCTGCTTCAACTAACTGTGGCCGCACAGCCACCGCCTGATACGGGAGGCATGGACGATTCCATGATGATCACTAATTCATTTGACTCGACCCGGTTGTGACCCAGCTGGCGTCTTTCCTGAAGCAGGAGCCTACACGCCTACTGGGGCTGGCTCAGAACTGCCAGCCCCACTCTTAGCTCCTTTTAGCTATGTGGACTGTTCAGCAGAACATTCAAAACTAGGTACGCAGGATTCAGCAGACTAGAGTGCAGAGGTGTCCTGCGATGAGCAAGAAAGACAAGTTCGAGCGGCTGACCAAGATGCGTGAGGAAGCCAAACTCGGCGGTGGAGAAGAGCGTATCAAGAAGCAACATGAGAAAGGCAAGTACTCCGCGAGGGAACGCATAGAGAAGCTGCTAGATCAGGGCTCGTTTGTAGAGATTGATGAGTTTGTGGTTCATCGTGAAACCGCCTTTGGCATGGATGAAAAGCAGGTCTTGGGCGATGGTGTCATCACTGGATACGGTACAATCGATGGCCGCAAGGTATTCATCTTTAGCCAGGACTTCACAGTGTTCGGCGGCTCTTTAGCTGAGATGTATGGCGACAAGATAGTCAAAGTCATGCAAATGGCAATGGATGCTGGAGCTCCCTGCATTGGGTTGAACGATAGTGGAGGAGCGCGCATACAAGAAGGTGTGAAGTCACTCGTTTCCTACTGTAATATTTTCAGATTGAATACCTGGGCGAGCGGTGTGATTCCACAAATTTCAGCTATAATGGGTCCATGCGCTGGTGGCGCTGTCTACAGTCCTGCTGTCACTGATTTCACCTTGATGGTAAAGGGCACCTCTCACATGTTTATTACTGGACCCGAAGTTATAAGGACAGTCACGGGCGAGGAGGTTACCTTCGAGGAGCTTGGAGGTGCAATGACTCACAATAGTGTGAGTGGTGTTGCTCAGTTTGCCAGTGAGGATGAGGACCACTGCTTCGAGCAGATACGTAAACTCCTAAGCTACATCCCCAGCAACAACTTGGAGGATCCTCCGCGAATAATGAGTGACTGCTCTCCTGACGACATGGATGAGTCAGTAGATGACATTGTGCCTGATGATCCCAATAAGCCATATGACATGCGAGACGTCGTGACGAAAATTGTCGACAATGGAGAGTTCTTTGAAGTCCATGAGCACTGGGCAAAGAATATGATTGTGGGATTTGCCAGAGTTGATGGTCGTTCGATCGGCATTGTTGGGAATCAGCCTGCTCATCTAGCTGGCACACTTGACATCAACGCCTCTGACAAGTGTTCCAGGTTTGTCAGGTTCTGCGATGCCTTCAACATCCCGGTAATCACCTTCATGGATGTCCCAGGATATTTGCCAGGCACGGCGCAAGAGTGGGGGGGCATCATTCGTCATGGAGCAAAGATACTCTATGCCTTTGCTGAAGCAACCGTTCCCAAGATTACGATAATAACTCGAAAAGGCTACGGCGGTGCATTCGATGTTATGTCTTCACGACACATCGGGGCTGACTTGGTCTATGCTTGGCCCACTGCAGAGATTGCTGTCATGGGACCAGACGGAGCTATTAACATCATTTTCCGCAAGGAGATAGCTGCAGCGAAGAACAAAGAGAAGAAGCGGGCTGAGCTAGTGAAGGAGTACCGAGAGAGATTTGCTAATCCGTATATTGCTGCTGGCTTGGGTTACATAGACAAAGTGATTTTTCCACACGAAACAAGGTCACTAATCTGCAAGGGCTTGGATGTGCTGGCGAGTAAGAGGCAGAGCCGACCTCCAAAGAAGCATGGTAACATGCCACTGTGATAAGTTGAATCCTAGGACTCAAAATTCGTGAATTAAGGCCTATCTGCATCGAACATCGATGTTTCTTGGGACTAGTTGCTTTTAGAGAGATTTGTCCATTTGACATCCACTTTCTTCAAAGCATACTCAATTTCACTCAAATAATCACCATATACAACTAGCCAGTGAAATCCTTTCATGTCATGCAGCAGCTTCTCCCAATCGCCCTCGATCTCTATGTCTAATTGAGTGCGGCATATTTGAAGAGTTGGATTATCTATTATTCTTCCTCTGAATCCAATCCATTCGTTTCCACTAAACGAAGGATCGATTACAGTAACTACCTGACCTTCCTTCATCTTCACTTGTGGTGCTGCTCCATAATCAGATTCAAAGTGAGTGAGAATTTCCACTCTTTCAAGGCTTGAGCCATCCATTCTACGCGGCGCTGTGCAATGTGCAACAGTGACTTGACCTTTATGAGGTAAGGTAGGATCGACAAAGAAAACAGGTTTGCCTGAAATGAAATGCAAAAGAATTCCTGCCGGAATCGCGACAAAGTCGGATTCACAGAATGCTAGGCATCCAGAATCATTGAGTAAACAGATGGGTAAGCAAGCAGTCGTTTCAGATATTGGCATGATGATAGACATACATCCTGCAATTGTAAGGATGTGTGCGTCTTCTTCTTTCAGCAAGTCTTTGAAAACTCGTTCAAGCAGAAATGCATTGACTACGAAACTCTCGTCTGTTTTAAGCTCGACTTCATCATTTGACAAATAGATGTCTGCATCCTTTTGAGCCATTTCAATTGCATTTGTATCTGCCTTCAATAACTCGATTCTGTTCGCTAGCTCCTGATAGGAGATAGTTTCAATTTGAAAATCCCATGTGTCTTTTGCTCTCTGTACAGCCTCCTCCCCAATACCCCAACCTCCAGGTGCTCCTATCGAGATGACTCTTGCATCAATTGCAGATTTCAGCCCTACTAGCGCCCTCAATTTCTGGAGAAGTTCTTTGTAATCATCAACTATTATGTCCTCAACAATGACAGGTTGCAGAATCTCATCAGATACGCTTTTTCTTAAGAACCGTGGATGTATTATCTCGTACCATAGATAGTCCTTCCTTAGGAAAAATAGTATTGGCCTATCATATGACAATAATCGCTCCAAGGGCTCAATCGAATCAATTTCTTGCACACCAGCTGCGTAGACCAAGATTGCATCTGCATTGATGTCTAGACTCTCTATATCTTCAACAGTTTTGGCCTTGCTTAAAGGTTGAATTCGCAATGCGAAGTCCGCCTCATTCTGCAATTCTAGTAACTCATCCCTGATTTTCCTAATTTCACTGTCTGCGTCAGCTTCAGATTGAATCGCTCCCCAAGGTCTCCAACTAGTTTGCTCTCTTTTCTCGTAAACCCCATATAGCAGGATTGGTTTCACTTGAAAATCGAACATAACCATATGAAAAGGTAATGAATGCCCAATAAATGTGTTCAGACAAGAGAGAGCGGAATCACTTCTTGCAGCAGCGAACAACTATACCATCTACAAAGAAGGTGTTATCGAAGATAGCAGCACTTGGGATGGCTCTGCAATCACGATTGATGTTGATGGCCCTTCAACGGGAGACTACGACTACACAATTGTGGTGTTCGATATTGGCGATAACAGCGTGTCTGATACGGTGATTGTGACTGTGAATGAGGTCGAAACCACGACGACTACGACAACGCCAACGACCGCCACCACTCCAACCGGCGTCGTAGAGATACCTTTTGGAACTATGCTGCTGATAGTTGGTGGACTAGGAGGAGTGATTGCCATTGTCCTCATACTGGTTCTCCTGCGCAGGAGAGGAGGGTAGTCTTGCAAACAAACATTAAACTGGTATCGAGCAGAAGTGGGCTTAGCAAGATACATGGATGCCAAATGGACTCTTGGCCTTGCCGCAATAAAGTGCTGAAGCCCAAGATTCCTTTTTCTGCAAACCGTATTATGCGGTAGTCTTTGGCAGCATCATTGCCATGCTAGTGCCCTGTCGATAATCACCTTGCACACGGTCCTCTACCCATATACGACCGCCATACCTATGCATAATGCGTCGGACAAGAGTGAGTCCCAGTCCGCTCCCTCGCTTCTCCCTATCCCCAAACCGAGTGAGAATCGCCTTCTTCAGGGTGTCGCTGATGCCTGGTCCTCTGTCCTGCACCTTAATAGTCAGGAACTTCTCTTCTTCTGAATCCTCAGCAACTACATCAATCACTATTACATCGTTCGTGTCCATTCTTACTGAGTTGTGGAGCAGGTTATAGAAGACATCCACCAAGAACTCGTCTGCCAGCACAGAGTATTGGTCCTTACTGAAGTTGGTATTGATTTTGACATTCAAGCTCGGGTACGAGTCATGGACCATTTCAATCGCTTCTGCAAGTGCCATGTGTGGGTCGATGGGAATAAGCTCGGATACTTCTCCCAGGGCAGCTAATTTCTTCACATTCATGACCAGTTTTGCTCCCCTCTGTGTCTGTGCTAGAGCTGACTTGGCTAAGGTTTCCAGATGCTCATGGAGCTTGCCACTCTCCAGCATAAGTTCCATGCTTGACATTATTCCTTGCTGAAGATTAGATATGTCATGTGCCATTAGGTCATTGTAGAAAGCGGCTGTTGTCAAAGCCTCCTCAAGCTTCCGTTCTGTCCTTTTCCTTTCAGTGATGTCACGAGCAATGCCCAGAATTCCAACTGGTTTATCCCTGTTGTCACGGAGAAAGGCTCGCGAAATTTCTGTCCAGATTCTTGTCCCATCTTTTCTGAGGAGTTCCAGCTCTAGCGGAGGTGCATCATAGCCGTCCTTCCCAACTTCATCTTCCAGAGCAAGTGCCTCTGCGAGAACCGCCTGAGCTATCTCGATTGTTTCCTCCGGCATTAGAGAGCCCACATCTTCGCCCATAAGCTCCTTAGGTGAGTACCCAAGCACTTCCTCACATGCGGGACTGATGTATGTGAATTTGAAATCAAGATCTATGGTCCAAATAACATCTTTTGCATTCTCCGCGAGTAATCGAAACCTCTCCTCGCTTGAACGCAGAGCATCCTGAGCCAAATGCCTTGCGAGAACTGTAGAGAGCATTCCTGCCATGGTTTGAAATAGATCTCGATCTTGGTCTCTCAAGTGTTTCTTCTTTCGTGCAGCTATATTCAGTACCCCGAGTAGCTCTTCGTTAGCTCCAAGTATTGGCCAGAATATCAGCGACTGAATTCCCATTCCTTCAATGACGGCTCTTCGCGCCTCAGAAATAGAGATATTCTTAATATCCGATTCGAAAATGGGTGATTTCGTCCGAGCAACATGCGCTGCGATGTAGTCTTGATCATCAAGAGGGACCTCACTCCGCGCCCCTTCGGGAATGCCAACGACAGCATCCAGTCGCAACACTTGACTTCCTTCGTCATACAACCTAAGCGTTCCAAGGTCGTATTCTAGTAGATCAACCAATCCGGATATTATTCTATTACTGGTTGCCTGAGAATAGGTTGGTTCCAGTGCAGCTTCTGCAATCAGTTTGAATGCTTTTCTTTCCCGCTCAAAGGCCTTTCTCTCCATGGTGGAATCAGTGATATCCATCATTGACACAATGACTCTTTTCAGGGACTCTCTGCTCTCCTCAGGGACCGAGAGTTGCATCAGAACGTGCTTGGTTTCTCCTGTGACTGTTGCCAACTCTACAACCTGTTTGAACTTAATCTCACCTTCAGCCAAGGCTACAAGCTCGTCACGAAAGAGATCATATGCATCTTTGGCTAGGATATTGCCCAGACTGCCCAGTAGTAGATTCTCATCCTCTACACCTTGGAGTTGAATGGTTGCCCTGTTTACCCTAACAATCTCGACTAGTTCTGCGCAGTTCAGCACCTCATCAAAGTTGTCGCCGAAATATGCCCTAAAGTCCGATACGCCTGATGCTCTCAGCTTATCAAAATGTGCCTTCACTTGCGAGAAATCTTCTTCCCATAATGAAACTGGAGAGTCCTCAAACAGAGTGAGATAGTGACTCTCAGTTTCATCTGTCATCCTTCCATCTCCAGGTATGCTGCTTTAAGAATGCGATGCCCTCAAAAGAAGGTATCGCGTGTACAACTCAAAATAGGATTCGGTTGCTGTTATAACCATCGGTTAGTTCACCGAAAGCAGTCATCGAAGTGTTCCAAATCGTGAGGTTATCCGACAAGTCTTTTATCCAGTAGCGGCAACCCAACGAAAGGTGTCGCTTGAATGTCAGTGTTCATAATCTCACATTATTCTCTCTCGCTCAGCATGGGCTGAAACATCGTAGTTTGTCATCCATCATAAAGACCTTTTGGACAGCCTGACTCAATGAGCGCTACATATTTAGAGTACCCCAACATCCGCCAATGGACCTGAGGACTGAAAAATGGAGGAAGAAGGTTGTCGATGATAGATACCATTAGGAAGCATGTTCATCATCTCTCTGTTGATATTGGTCGAAGAGGCTCAACGACTCCGGAGGAGAAGAGAGCCGCCAATTATGCAGAAGATGTCTTCAAAGGCTTGGGACTCACACCCATCACCGAGCAATTTGTAGGTGCAAAGTCCGGATGGAGCCCTTTCGCAATTGGTACATTATTAGTGCTTCTTTCTGAGATTGTCTTTCTGTTCGGAGGATTATATGGAGCTGTGATTGCTACACTTGTCACTGTATTTGCGTTGGTTTCTCTCGTACTGGAATTGTCTTTCAGATCCAATCCTCTTCGGAGGATACTGCCAAGGGGTCAGAGTCAAAATGTCAGTGCCGTGGTAGAGCCCACCTCAGATGTGACGCAGACCATAGTGATTGTAGGTCACCTAGATACACACAGGACGCCAATATCCCATCGATCTTGGAGATGGTTCTCAATTTTCAATAGGTTGACTACTTTGACTTTCGTTAGCGCTATTCTGATATTGCTTATCTTTGTGATCCGAATCTTCATCGAATTTGAGCTGCTTGGCATAATCACACTCGTTCTGAGCATTCCGGTGCTTGCACTCTTCCTTATGGCAATCTCTGCTGACTTAACTCCCTACTCTTTCGGTGCGAATGACAACGCATCAGGTGCGGCCTTGACCATGGCTCTGGCTGAGAAGACCACCAAAGAGCCGCTACAGAATAGCCGTGTCTGGCTGGTCAACACAGGATGTGAAGAAGTAGGAGCATATGGGGCTTCTGCATGGGTTGAAACGCATCTTGACGAAATTGGAGATGCAATATACCTTGCAATAGACAATATTGGGGGAGCAGGATCTGGCCCTTGCTACCTGACGAAGGAAACCATGATCTTCCCATTTGTATATGACCCCGATCTCATAGCGTTGGCAGATCGCTTGGCCAAAGAGAATCCAGAGCTGGAAGCGTACTCAAAGGAGCAGAAGGCAGCGTATACTGATGGAGCGATTGGCATCAAAGCAGGATTGAGGTGTCTTACTTTCGTGGGTTATACTCCTGAGGACATTATTCCTCACTGGCACCAGCCAAGTGATGTGTTTGAGAATGTAGACTTTGATGCCATTGAACGTACAATGGATTTCGTTTGGCT
>JBHLQK010000008.1:0-34206 GCA_048884925.1 Candidatus Thorarchaeota archaeon | reverse complement strand
ACCTCGATATTCGTGTTTGTCAGCTTCTCAACTCTCTTTCTCACTCTGCCATTTCGTCCTACAATCACGCCAACGCGTTCTGCTGGCACCCTGACAGTTTCATATAGCCGCATTTACTTTTCACCAGAGGACAGTATCTCTTTTGCTATTTCCTTGGGGTCCTCAGCGTCGACACCAAGTTTCTGGAAAAAGGTTGTGATATTGCTGATATCCCGGAGCAAGTAGCGACTCGCATTGTCGTGTGTCTTGAGAACTGCTTGGGACACGTCTATTACCACAGGACCATTATGCCACAGGATGTTGTATTCGCTAAGATCAGCATGAACTAGTCCTGCTTCAATATAGCCAATCTGAATCATGTTGATGATTTCGTTGAATGTGTCAACTGGAAATTCAATTTCTACGTTTTTCATCAATCGTGCAGGGGTTCCGGAGGCTGAATCGCCAATGAACTCCATAACAAGGACGTTCCTTTGAATATCAAGAGGTTTGGGAACACGCACTCCTGCTTCGTGATACCGATTCAGATTCTTGTATTCCTTGAGGGCCCACTGTGGGATCAGAGTTCTGCTACGACGACCAACACGTTTGAACCGGGGGTCGCCAACAATATATTCAAGCATATAGTCTGTTTCAGCGGTGCTTACGCGATATATCTTGACGGCCACAGGGGTGCCTTCAAGATCTTCTCCACAGTAGACATTGGCTTCCTTTCCAGTGCTAATAGCGCCATGAAGCACATTGATGGCTCCTCTATTGAGAAGCTTGTATAGGGCTTTCAGGGTAGGAGGATCAATCACGCCTTCAACTACTTTGAATTCGTCAGAGTCCTTTCGCCGTTTCATCTTGCGACGATCGAGCTCGGATAGAAATCGCTCATGCTTCTTGTCTAGGTCTCTCAACTTGCCACGACTTCCTATCAGACGCGGAGGAACTAAATTCAGTGCTAATCCGATAGTTGTTCAGAAAAAGCTTGGCCTAGAACATCTTCAGAAGGCCCCTCTTTTGCAGCCAGTCAAGCTCATTGCCTCGATATCTATAAACGACATCACACTTCTCATCGGATTGAAAGTCCCAAGGAGTAATGAGGACTGTGTCACCAACGCGCATCCAGACTCGTTTCTTCATTCGACCAGGTATGCGTCCTATACGAATCTCGCCATCCTCACATCGCACCCGAACCCTGTCAAAACCTAGCATTTGAATGATGATTCCATACATCTCTCCATCATCACGCCTGGGAGTTCTAACCCTGACGAGTTCTTCGGTTGGGGGACCTTGTGGTCGGCGTTTACCTCTACGGGACAAAATAATCCTCCGTTCATGGCCCATACTAGAGTGTCTTGGGCTTAACTTTCCATGCCGAGGGTGGCCATTTAAGCGTAGCTCTCAACACATTCTGTGATTCAGTCATCAGACGGAATTAGGTATACTCGATCATCTAGATACAGGCCAAAAACAGTCTCTCCGGTTGACACATTTATAGTCAAATCCTTGTGGTCAATCTCGTGCATCTCAAAACTCTCAGAGTCCATGACCTGGACTGGCTGATTATAAAGATTCGACACAATCATGAATTGGCGTTTGTCTGACTCTGGTGAGATGAACTCGATGGTCCGCCATTTCGCACTTTTTGGATTGATTGTGAATCGATTTCCATCTGGAAGACTATAGCAACTGAGGCCACCACGTCCCATTGAAGTGACTTGACATGGTTTTGAGTCGATTCGCACGAAGTCGCCAAGCGTGAATCTCTGAAGTCGAATGAGGATGGTTATCCGGTACTTCTTCTTGCCCGCTTTGTCTTCGCCAATAAGCCTGTAATTCTCCTTGCGTTGGGCAAGGTATCTCTCTTGAAGCTCGTCTGCTATGCGCTTACAAAGGTGCTCAGAACCAATCTTGAAGTCTAGCCCATACTTGTCCCTGCTTACCTCTGTTACAAAGGCCTTTACATCCTTGCCATATTTGGCCACCGTTAGGTCTGTAACCAAAGAAACAATTTCATCCTCTTCCTTGTCAGTGATTTGCCGCTCATCCGCTCTGATTTGGAGAATTGCTTCGTGATAGCCCCCACTCATCATACCGCATGTGTCGCAGGTACCATAACTGAATCGTAATTCAACGGGATAACTCTCAGAATGTTCTGAGAGAGATGGTTCCGACTTCCCCCTTGCAACAACTAGAATGTGACGAACTCGATCCAGAATTTTTTCCTGGGAGTACTCTAGCTCCACATCATCAACGTGTATTTTGAGTTCCTGCTGGAGTAAGATTTCAATCTCGCGTTCTATCAATTCTTCAGGGTCAGATGTTTGCTCAATGATTGTTTTCCATCCACCAGGTACCTTAACCGCCCCGCATCTCTTGCACGCAAGTAATTTGAGTGGAGACCTTACCTCAACTAATGGATGTGCTCTTCTGTAACAATCGGCGCAGAGACCATCAATCACAGATTTATCTCCACACTCATAGCAAGGGGTAATCAAGGTCATCAACCATGTTATTTTCTGTGATTCCTTAAAACGTGGTAGGATACAACTGTTTCATAATGCCATTGAATCAACGGAACCTTTTTTTGAATTATGATTAATAACTCCTCATGCCTCGGAGGAAGCAGTTCAGAAAGGTTTCAAAGGAGCCCGTGATATCCATCTTTAAGCCTGCTGGCATTCCTGCAAAAGAGCTTGACGAGATATCTATTACAGTTGACGAATTCGAGGCTATAAGACTGGCTGACTTTGAAGGATTAAATCAGAGGGACGCCAGTGATGCGATGCACGTCAGCCAACCCACGTTCAACCGAATTCTAACATCAGCAAGGAAAAAGATTGCCCAAACCATAGTGCGAGGAATTGTGCTGCGGATCGAGGGAGGAGAATATGTCTTGCCCTGCGATGTCCGTGTGTTTGAATGTGAAAGATGCGAAACCATAGTAGAAGCCCCTCTTGGAGAGCCAAGACCTAGAACCTGTCCCCAATGCGGTTCGAGTATCTTACATAGAAGAAAGAGGACCAAAACAGGCGAGGAATGATATGGATGACTACATACAAGATAGCAGTGCCAGCGACTTCTGAACAAGGACTTGACAGCCCAATAAGTGGACATTTTGGACATAGTCCAATGTTTGTTGTATCCACTGTTGTGGACGGCGAAATAACCGAGGTGGAAACAATGACAAATTCAGGCCATTCGAGTTGTGCTGAGCCCGTTATGGCTTTGGCTGAGAGAGGTGTGCATATCCTTATAGCTTCAGGAATGGGACGGCGTCCCTACATGATAACTCAACAGGCAGGAATGACTGTTGTTATGGCGGAAGGAGTTACTGTGGGAGAAGTCCTGCGAAACTATCTGGAAGGAAACGCATCTGATATGAGAGCAGATTCGCTCTGTGGCGGCGGATCAAATCACTCCTAGAGTCGTACCCACTGCGCATGCGGATGCCCCTCGATATATGCGACCGCCTGCTCATGTACAAAACCTGCCTTCATTGCAGTCTTGACACTCGTTGACCCGACCATGTTTGCAATTGTTGCTCTGTTTAGATGCTCAACACAAGTCTTGACATCAACCAATTCTTCACCATAGAACTCTCGAGAAACCTTGAACTTGACTGTTCCTTCTATCAGTGTCTTTCCAAGAAGCGCTTCATCACACATTGCGACCACATAATGTCCATCGTGGGTTTCTCGAACACGCATGTAGACATTAGGCAAGAATACACCCCCTATCAGACTGGTCTCACAGAAGTTCTAGCTCCGCATGCTGAGCAGATCAGATAATAGGCATTGCCCGCTTTGGCCATACTGGTATCTGGACGAGTGCACACTGGACAGATTACGTACGACTCTATGTATCTATTCAGGACATCGTCTACTTGCTCGGGCATGAACTTTCCATTAAAAATGGCATTACTCCCTTCAATGTTGCCTGCCGTGGCAAGTTGACCTGCGACGTACTTGAGTACTTCTTTACCAGGCCGGTTTAGAATATTGATTATCTCTTGGAAGTTCTGCCAGAAGCTCCTGTTGCCCTGAACCATAAGCTGGACGCTAGGAACCTGAAATCGCTCTCCGGATCTTTTGAAAGCATCTTCTGGAACTTGAGATCGCGCCCGTTCTAGTAGACTGTCGTAGTCGTCCATAACTCAATTCTCTCCAATTTCGCTATTAAGCTGTCGTTCCGTACTTGATTCAAGAGTCAGCTGGACGATAGACTCCCACTTTTACTTCAACTAGGTTTCCCTGACCCTGAAGATCAAGAACCTTCAATTGGATGTCTGTACGGTCATGACCCTTTTCCTCAAAGAAATCGACAATAGATGCGATAGGAACTCCGACCTCCTTCGAATTCTGTTCTATGTATTGCATAATCTGCTTGTATATCTTACCAGTGATAGGCTTTGCTTTCTTCTCCATAGGCTGCTTATTGGAGAGTTCATCTTTTTGAGGCGGGGCGGTTTCTTCGATAAAGTCCTCTAGTTCGGTAGTCATCTCAGTTGTCACACCACTACGGGTGAGCACAGCTAGATATCTTTCCATATTGTGAACAGTCATGTAATTTGGATCATCAAGTTCTCTTACTATTTCGGGAACCACATAGAGCTCACCTTCGTACTCTCTGATTTTGCCGATCACAAGCGCTAGAATGTTGGTCTGAACTTTCTCAAGAGAACTCGCTTCGCCACCCCAAGCCTTTGCCCTTATCGTTTCGGTTCCATCATCAATTGTTATGCTTGCGAAGCCTTGCCCTGAGTATTGGTCAACTATCAGACCAACCAAAGCAACCCTTCTTAGCTCCACACCATAGGGAGAAACAACATGGGGACCATTTTCCTCACCATATGTCCCATTTACAATGTCGAGTACTGATGCACGTACTGCGGTCATTCTCTCTCGCATCAGGATAATCCACCTGTCTATACTTGTTCTGTTCATTCTTCAGTATATATCGTTCTCTATGTGATTGGAAGAGTCTAGAAGTAGTCTGTGAGGGACCTCTGATGGGTGGACCCTCTGGTCTCCTTAAGAGCTTCATCTAGGCGTTCTAGAGACTTTTCGACTCGATTTGAGCTAAAGTCGTGTTCCCCGCACAGGATTTGAACAATCGCGCCATGATCAGGGTCGTTCCATTTAAGCTCATCAACATGCATTTTAGGAGGATTCAGAAAGATACTCCTAATCTCCTCGTAGGGGAAATCCAGTTTAATCCCTCTCTTCTTCTCAATCTTCTCAAGACTTCCATGCTGTCTAACCCATTTCAGAGCCGTTTTTGCTCCTACTCCCTCAAGCTTGTCGTTGTAGTCAGTGCCAACAAGGATTGCGACATCTATGAGTTGCTCTCGAGTTATCTTCAGAAGTTTGAGATTCAAGTCCAAGTCAATGAGTTCGGGATTGATAGTTCTATACTTAGAACGGCCGAATCGACGTCTTCCTGAGATGTTAAGATTTCTAATCATACGAGGGCAGTTGTATAGGAGCGAATCATTGTCCTGACTTGCACTTGCCCATACAATGTTTGCTCTAGTCATCTGCGCAGCCAGAGCTTCTCCCTCTGAGGGTGCCTGAATCACGGGTATCCCGAGAGCTGCCAACAACTCTTTGCTCTCATCGATCATTGGGCCAGTTAATCTGGAGCTGGCTTGTCCCGCCTTCCTTGCGTCTTCTATTCGACCTTCCGCTTTTGCGCGTGCCCACTCCTCTCTCGCTTCATCACGAATCTCTCTTCGTCGTTGAACCTCCGCATCTTTTAACTTGGGAGCCTCCCCATCAAATACAAACACCGGACTAATTTCGTTCTCTAGTAAGTTCAGATTCCGGTAGAAGAGTCCTGAGAGATGACTGGTGACACGACCCTTTCGATCCATGAGTGGGGTGCCATCGGGTTGTCTGATGCTTGCCAGAAAGGCATAGATTGTATTGAAGGCGTCTATCGCGATTATTCGCCCGCCGAGCTCTTTCAATGAGATTGGGTCGGCAGTCACAATGTCACCCAGCTTGGTACCCATAGAATCCTCTCCAAACTTGCTACCAGGACATGATAGCTCCTTTTGCCATATATGGATTAAGCTCATTCCTGACCAGTTGAGCATGTATACGCTTCGACAGGTTTATAAAAACCGCACAGCTCGAGCCATGAAACGCAACCAGCGATTATACCCTCTGGTGATAATTTGTCCAATATGAGAGCTATCCGATGCACTTCATGTCACCGTTCAATCTCCCCACAGGAGAACAGCGTGAAGTTCCAGTGTCCGTCATGCGGTGAATTCAAGATCTGGCGATGTGAGGTCTGCCGACGTTTTTCTGTCAAGTATAGCTGCCCCAACTGTGCATTTGAAGGGCCATAGTTTGGAATGGAGTTGATACGTTATGGCAAGAGTAGTTGTCACACTAAAAATAATGCCAGAAGACGTGGATGTTGATCTCGAGAATCTGTTGGAGCGCATAAAGATGTCTATCCCTGATGGAACTGATGTTCGAGCAACTGAGGTTGTGCCAGTGGCATTTGGACTCAAGGCACTCAGGATGAATGTTGCTAGAGAGGAGTCGATGGGCGGCACTGATGATATTGAAGAAGCTATTGGCTCTCTTGAGGGTGTTGCACAGGTAGAAGTCGAGATGGTTTCTCGCATGTAAAGAGAACCGCGCCATCTATCTATCTTCATCTTTGTTAACGAATAGAACTCAGGGTTTATAACCAGTTTTTCATCGGAAGTTTTCGTAAATCAACTTCGCTTGGGGCCAGATTCTATTGGTGTTAAAAAACCCTTTAACGGGAACCTGAGAGAGGGAAACAAGACGAAATTGAAGGGTCGTCGGTAAGCCGTCCTGTTTCTGAGATATCAGAATCTACAACAAAAAGGATGTTGTCAATCATTGGTCGAAATAATACTGAAGGTAACAGAGGCCGAGCATCGGGATATTGGTAGATTCATTGTTAGAATCGATGCCATGTCCATGGAAAAGCTAGGTGTCAGGACTGGAGACATAATCCAAATCAAAGGAAAGCGAGTGACTGCTGCAATTGCTTGGCCAGCCTATCAGGGGGATAAGGGCCGGGAAATCATCAGAATGGATGGTAGAATAAGACGAAATGCAGGAGTCAGCTTGAGCGAGAAAGTCACTGTATCGCGTGCAAATGAAGAACCTGCACGTAATGTCACTCTTGCACCAACATCAGTACCGATTCGACCAGAGCCTCGATTTGAAGAATTCGTTAAGCGAAAGCTCCTAAACTGTCCTGTGACGACAAATGACACCGTCTTCATTCCGATTCTAGGACGAGCCATCCCCTTCAAGGTCACCTCTGTAAAACCTGCAGGTACTGTTGTGGTTCAGCACTCGACAATGCTCTCAATTGCAGAGAAACCAACAGGGGATGTTGTTGGTGCTGCACAGGTCACCTATGAGGAAATTGGAGGTCTTGCGGATGCAATTCAGCGAATCCGTGAGATGGTCGAGCTACCAATGCGTCATCCGGAAATCTTCAAACGACTTGGGATTGACCCGCCACGTGGACTGATTCTGCATGGTCCGCCCGGCACCGGAAAGACCTTGCTCGCCAAGGCAGTAGCAGGTGAGTCTGAGGCCAATTTCGTTCACATAAATGGTCCAGAAATCATGTCTAAGTTCTATGGCGAGTCGGAACAGAAACTCAGGAAAATCTTTGAGGAAGCAGAAGAAAATGCTCCAAGTATTATTTTCATTGATGAACTAGATGCTATTGCACCAAAGCGAGAGGATGTGCAAGGCGAAGTTGAGAGAAGAGTTGTTGCACAACTCTTGGCAACCATGGATGGACTCAAGGCACGGGGACAAGTGATTGTGATTGGTGCCACAAATAGAGTGAACGCACTTGATCCTGCACTACGACGACCAGGACGATTTGATAGGGAAATCGAGATTGGAGTGCCAGATGAAACTGGCCGATTAGAAGTACTTCACATTCATTCGCGAGGGATGCCCCTCACTGCTGAAGGCGACAATCGGGTTGACCTTCAGAACCTTGCGCACATTACACACGGTTTTGTAGGGGCAGACCTGAACGCACTCTGTAGAGAAGCAGCGATGAAGGCGCTTAGGAGGTATCTTCCACAATTCAATCTAGAGGACGAGGAAATACCTCAAGAGGTTCTTGATGAGCTTGAGGTTAATAACGAGGACTTTCTAGGAGCACTCAGAGAGATACAGCCATCTGCAGTGAGAGAGGTCTTCATTGAAATTCCAAATGTAAGATGGTCTGATATTGGCGGCCTTGAAGAGGTCAAGGAGAAGCTCATAGAGGTCGTTGAATGGCCACTGAAGAGGCCTGAGTCATTCCGACGGATTGGAATCGAGCCACCGAAGGGTGTTTTGATATTTGGACCACCTGGATGTGGAAAGACACTCTTGGCTAAGGCTGTCGCTACTGAAAGTGAGGCGAACTTCATTAGTGTCAAGGGACCTGAATTGCTTTCAAAATGGGTCGGAGAGAGCGAGAAGGCAGTAAGAGAGGTGTTTCGAAAGGCTAGAACAGCGGCACCGGCGATAATATTCTTTGATGAGCTTGACTCAATTGCTCCTTCACGAGGCAGGATTTCAGGAGACAGCAATGTCACTGAGAGAATGGTGAGTCAGCTACTCACTGAGATGGACGGTTTGGAGTCAATGAAGGACCTTGTGGTGATTGCTGCAACCAACCGACCAGACCTTATAGACAGAGCACTTCTTAGAAAGGGAAGATTTGACAGGTGGGTCTATATTCCACCGCCCACTGCCAAAGGGCGAGAGGCGATTTTCGAGATATACTTGGACAGAATGCCTCTTGACAAGGATGTGAAGGTCAAGAAATTGGTCGAGATGACAGAGAATTTCGTCGGTGGCGACATCGAAAACCTGTGTAAGGAAGCTGGAATGCATGCACTCAAGGAGGACCTCGATATCGAACTTGTTTCGTGGAGGCACTTTGAGGAGGCATTAAAGGCGGTTCAAGCCTCAATCACACCAAAGGACATCGCAGACTACGAGAGGATGAACGAGGAGTTCCAAAGAACAGCGGCAAAGCCATCAACTGCACCACCAGGCTATATCTAAACAGGTGAAAATAATGACATCTTGGAGCGTCATGCCTCTCAGAAACATAGTGATGGAGATACTTCAGAAACGAAGAGGAGTCATTCTAGATGACGAATTGGAGAGATCGTTGAAGAAAGCACTTGGACAGGAACCTAGTGATGCCGAGCTCAATGCAGCCCTAATGGAGCTGGAAATCAATGGTCTTGTGCATGTTAGTCAAATCACGAAGACAAAGAGACGAATCGAGATAATTACAGAGGGGCACGAGTTCCTAGCTGTGGATGAAGACTAGCAGAGGCTTCGAAGATGTCAGGCAAACGAGTGCTGGCTGCTGGCAAGTTCGATATTCTCCACCTCGGACATCTGGCATATCTGGAACAAGCAAAAGAGATTGCTGGTGAAGATGGCGAACTCATTGTTGTAATTGCCTTGGACAAGACTGTTCAGAGGGAGAGGGGTGCTCCACCTGTCTTTCCTCAAGAACAGCGAAGAAGACTTGTGGAATCACTCGCGGTCGTCGACAAGGCAGTTCTTGGGTATGACACATCTGATCATACGATCATTGTCACAGATATCAAACCGGATATTGTTGCCCTTGGCTATGACCAGAAGACCGATATTCCTTCATTGGAGAAACACTTCCAAGAGATGAGCATGACCACGGAAATCGTGCGACTTCAACAACGAAAAGCAGATGGACTATACTCATCAACTCTAATACGAGAACGAATAATTGAATTCTACCGAGAGAATGGTAGAGCCAGAATATAGCCTACATCACCAGCTCGCCACGTGCTCTCGCCTCACGGACTACGAATGCCTTTCTCTCGCGTCTATCAAACGTCCATTTCCATATTCCAAAGGCGGCTCCAGTTGAAAGGATCAACCCAATGATTCCCAGAAGCGTATACCAACCAAATGGAAAATGGACAAAGAAATCCGGAAGTGGTCCGGCTATGAAGTATGGCCAGTTAACAACTACTCCAAACGCATAGAGGAAACCCACAATTGTTAGTTCCTTCAAATAGCCAACTCTATGCTCATCCTTCTCAAAGAGGAATATGGCAGGACCTAGCCAGAAGAGGTACCAAGGCATTTCCCACCTGAATACAAATAGGACAGCTGGAAGCATGTAGATGTAGAAGGGCTGAAGCAACCGAATCTTTCCGAATAAGGATGCGTTCCCAAAGGCTTCCCTGTTGGGGAGATAAAGCCGAATGGTGAACAGCATGAAACCTACATATATTAGAAGGGGTATGAGTGCGGGCGGCCAAAAATAGCTACCAATGATCGTGCCGTTCTCGACAATTGGAGTACTAGTGAATAGGCCTGGGTACATGGGATTCACTATGAACGAGCTGTAGGCAGATGTATTTAGGAAATGATTCAACAATGAGCTGAAGTCAGCACCCAGAAACAGAAATGGGACAATTGTCAGTAGAGTGGACGCAAGGAACCAGATTATCGACACGGGAGCAGCCAAGAATATTATGGGTAGAGCGACCACTGAGTAAATCTTGGTCTGGACTGAAAGACCGAGTGCAAACATGGCCTTGCCATATTGCTTGTCCTGGAGAAGGACTAATGACATCAGAAAGAGGCAATCTACAATTGGCTCGAGCTTCCCTCCTCCGGCAGACATAATCAGACCATAGACATAGTATCCGGTGAAGAAGAAGCGCGCCCACTGGCTCTTGAAGATGCGATCACCCAAGAGAATCGCAATTAGCACAAGATTCAGATTGAACACGAGTGTCAATATGAAGTTCAACCATAACGGCTGTAAACCACCTTGTCCAGGGAATAACCACGTGGCTATTGCAAAGAAGATTAGCCCAAAGACGGGATACTCATAGGTGATACTGCCCAAGTAATCAGGAAGCACGTGTAGGTCATCATTATACCCCCACTCCGGAGGTAGAGCTGCAGCCAGCTCATGGTCATTCATTTCGTAGACTTCGAATCCGTATATCCAGAAAGCCTCTCCGTACATCTCGTTTCGATTGCGGTCTCTTTCAATGACAAGATAATTGGCAAAGGGGATAGCAATCAGTGAGATTATCAAGCTCAGTACTAGCTCTCGTCGGAATCTCCAAATTGTGATTGAGATTGTACGGAGCATAGTCTTACCTCATGAATCATCTTTTGCAGGTGACGGTGGCCCGCTTCTCGAGGGCAATAATTAAGGTTTCGTGAGCAGAAAGCTCGCGCGGATTATATAATCACTAGCAATACATGAGTCAGCTCAGGTATGTCGGGCAGGGCCAGGTATCACAATTGAGACAATTTGTGCATCTTTCAGAGTCAACTGCAATCTTCGCTTCGTCCAAGTTCAATGCCTCCTGGTCGCATTGAGGAACGCAAGATCCACATGCTTGACAGAAGAGCGCGCGTTTCATTGCTCGTTCCACTTGTTCGGCTAGAACTTCAATCTCGGACCCTTCTTTTCCCCGAATAGTCATCGAGCCCGAGCTGAATAGTGCTATAGTGTTGTCACCAGCTGTTGTTCTGAGGGCTCCAAGCTCTTCAGATACTTTTGTCCTTCCAAAAATAGGCATCAGTTTTGACGCTCGATTCAGATCTATGCCTTCTGAGAATTGTCCCTCCAGACTAAAACCTGAATCTGTGCATGGAGAAACTCCCTTTACCAATTCTAGCTCCAGACGTTCAGAAGGTCCAGGACGCACACCTTCTATATCCAATCCGAGTTCCTCTATCAACTTCATCTGACCAGGCGGAAGGCTCTTCCATCTCCAGAATCCAAGCTCAGCCCACTCTTTTGAATAGCCGAGCTTTTCAGCCCAATCTCTAATCTTCTGCTTCCATTTTGTGTAGAGTTCCGGGTGAGTTTCGCGAAGGCTCTCAATCTCTGCAAGGGGTGATGCAGGACATAAGTAGCAGCCCATTCTATGATACCCTTCATTGTACATTGGATTGAATGGTTCTTTTTCTCTGAATATGTAGAGCCACACTTCTAGCGCGTTCCATTTCTGAATTGGATTTGCAGATGTCTGGCCGGGAACCCATGGATTGGAGGAGACTCTCGGCTCCACAGACCGCTGAAACGACTCGAGTTTCCTCTGGCCCATGAAGCTTAGCGTGTCGCCACCTATCTCCTCACTGATTGCCATCGCTGCAGGACCAAGCTTCAGAACCTTGCAGCACCATCGGAAGTCCCTTGCTGGCGGTCCAAAGGTTTCAATTGACTCCCAGAACTGCTCTCCCGCCTCTTGCGAAACAATTGATGCCTGATGGCGATTAGCAAAATCATTCAGGTATTCTACGGTTTCAGGAAGCTCAAGACCAGTGTCCATGAAGAAAAGTGGGGGGCTTTCACCCAGTGCCTTTTCCACAAGGAGATAGGTGACTAGAGAGTCCTTGCCCCCGCTGAAACCAACAACTACAGGCAATTGATACTTTTCGATGGTCCGTTTTATGAACGAAATTGCCTCGTTTTCAATCACATCGATGTCATTGATGTTGGCTCTCACTGCGTCGTCCCAATCAGCCTTTGTTGGATTAATGGCTGGTGGCTGTGCGTCATCCACCTCGCGAGTCTTGACAGCAAATCCCTTCGACTCACGGGCCATCTCTTCACCGCTCATTCTAGCGATTCCAACACCTATTACTGCTCCATTCGAATCAACAATCCAAACTTCGTCACCAGTCTCAATGCCTGAGTCACAGCCAGCAACGCCGGGGAGCATCAGATTTGCGCCTTTCTTCAGGTATTCCAGTACACCATCATAACATGAAACCCACTTCTGCCTGCTATATTCTCCGATTCGGCGCCCTCCCTCCAAAGAGAGGAGGAAAGTATAGCCCCGCTGAGGGATGTCGTAACGAAGACGACCAATGATATAGCCATCGACTACGAACTCAAACATGGCGTCCAGCGAGGAAACCTTGTTGATCACTATGGTCTTGTCGGCAGGCAAGACCTTCTGGCCTACCGCAGGACCAAATTGCCTGTCTATGGTGGCTATTGCGCAACGGAGATGGCCTTCCATTGCGGGATAGGGGTCGCCCGGTGGTGATATCTGCACTTTTCTGGGCTCATGACCACAGACTCTACATCTGGTTTCGGCTGGCCTCGGGACATTGCACTCATCGCACCAGAACAGCCTAATCTTGGTGAGAAAAGGGGCATGAGACCTTCTGAACTTTCGACGGCCTTGTTTCATTCGAGCCAGTTGCAGTCAACTCCATTTGCAGGTGTTGCGGTTAGGCATCTATTTTCAGCCTTTTGATACGGTCCTTGGACGGTTGGCCTTCTTTATCCCAGCCCCTGAGGGAATAGTACTCGGCAAGCATTTCATCAAGATGAACCACACGTTCCCTGGAATTGCCCTCCGGAAGGGGACTGAAGAATCGAGGGGGTAATTGGTCATCCTTAGCTGATAAGCCCTCGCGGTTGTTGAACATACGCTCTAGATTATAGATACGCTCACCAATTTCCAATATATCTCGACCATTCACAGGGAGCCCAGTTCCCGCGGCAAGGAATTCTGCATAGTCATCGACTGTCCATGCGAAGTTCGTGAATCGACAGAGAATCATCGAGTCCATCGCAGCAGAGAGGTTTTGATAGAGAATGACAAGGTCAGCTTTCCCTCTCGGATTATCTCGGTCCACCCTGACTGGAGTCCCAAGAATCTCGGGACCGATGAGGTAGGATCTTAAGTGACAACCGCCTCTATTGGATGTGGCATATCCGAGCGCATGACCCTGAGCTCCACGGGGGTCATAAGCGGGAATTTCTAGACCTTTCGCATGCATTGCCAACTCTGGAGCACCATTCTTTTCTGCGAAGACTCGACTTCCTTCTCCCAGCTCCGCACCAAGACCGCGAGCATGGCCCATATCCCGGATTAGGTCAATTAGTCCCTCTGTGCTGCCAAACTTCATTGGTGCCTCAATCTTGCCTCTCTGGTAGAGCTCCATGGCGCACCCTATGGTGCTGCCCACAGAAATGGTATCAAGTCCAAGCAGGTTACACTCGTGATTTGCTAAAGTAATCCATTCTAGGTCATTTACACCACATTGTGGTCCAAATGCCCAAATAGTTTCATACTCTGGACCACCCACCTCTTGGTTACCCACACGACTTATGCGGCCACACCCAATAGGGCAACCAAAACAGTTGTACCTCCCAACTAGTAGCCTCTCAAGCAGCTTCTCTCCAGAAACACCCACCGCATCATTGAAGGTCCCCTCCTGAAAATTGTGGGTAGGCAGCATACCGAATTCGTTGGTCACATTGACTAGCACTGATGTACCATAGATAGGAAGTGATTTGTCTGTCACTGCGTTCTTCTTGATGAGGTGTCTTGCCCGCTTGACTGCATCGGTCAGTCGATCCTTGTCATCTACTCCGACACTGCCAGTACCCCTCACAACAACAGCTTTGAGGTTCTTTGAACCCATGACTGCACCCACACCACCTCGACCAGCGGCTCTATGCTTGTCTGTCATAATCGCTGCAAGCTTGACCTTATTCTCCCCCCCAGGGCCAATACATGCGACCTGTGCCTTGGGATCGGTCTCTCCTAGAAGCATGTCAGTGGTTTCGTATACATCCTTGCCCCAAACCTTGGAGGCTTCACGGATTTCGACCTGCTCATCGTTAATCCAGAGATAGACTGGAGTCGGCGAACGCCCTTCGAAGATTATTGCAGCATATCCTGCTCGTCGCAGCTGTGCACCGATATAGCCTCCAACATTCGAATCAAATATTGTGCCCGTGAGTGGAGATTTGGTGATGACCTCCAGTCTGCCTGCAGTGGGAACAGGCATTGCGGTGAGAGGACCAATGGCAAATACAAGAATGTTCTCAGGAGATAGCGCATCAACTTTGGGGGGAAGAGTATCATAGAGAATCTTTACACCCAGACCCCTACCTCCAAGGTAGTTCCTATACAGACCATCAGGAATAGGCTCAGCAGTGGTCTTCTTCTCCGTCAGTGATACTCGAAGGATTTTAGATTCGATATATGGCAATGGTGTGTCCGACAGCATTGATTCCTCCTAGTCATTGAAAACATTCGCCGATCTGTCCGGACATACAGTACATCGTTCCTTGTACCATACGTAGACCTCCTTAGGCTGCTTGGCAAGGTTGGCTTGGCGACTGGGACAGTCCCAGCATGGTCTGTCCTCCTGCATCCAACTGTCGCTATACTGAGCCCATCGGAAGTCTTCTACAATAGCAACACCTGCACTAGTTCCCAGTCTGTCAGCGCCTGCATCGAGCATCTTGATCGCATCTTTGAAGCTGCGAATTCCACCTGCAGCCTTGACTCCCATGTCTTTGCCAACAGCTTCTCTCATCAATCGTACATCGTACGGAGTTGCACCCATAGGACCAAAACCTGTTGAAGTCTTCACAAAGTCAGCTCCAGCCTCCTTTGATAGTAGGCAACCTTTCCGTTTCTGGTCATCGATCAAGAGGCCTGTTTCGAGAATCACTTTGGTATGTGCATCGCCAGATGCAGACACAACCGCCTCAATATCGCTTCGAACAAGCTCATAGTTCTCGTCTCTCAGAGCGCCGATATTCACTACCATGTCCACCTCATGGGCACCTGCACGTACTGCGTCCTTGGTTTCGAAAGCCTTCACCTCGGATGTGTTGGCTCCGAGTGGAAATCCAATCACGCAACACACTTTCACGTCAGAGGCCTTCAGGAGCTCTGCAGCATAGGCAACATGAACCGGATTGATGCAAACAGCTGCAAAATTGTAAGTGAGAGCCTCCTCACAGATCTGCAGAATCTTACTCCGTTTTGTATCGGCTTTTAGGACAGTGTGGTCAATAGTTTTTGCTAGCGCTTCAACAGTAAGGTCCATAATAGTGCCACCAGACGCGAAATGCGATGCTAGGGGCTATTAACCCTTCCATAGGCTAGAAAGTTAGCGTGCACCGAGATATGATTTTATGTCGTCAAGAACTTCTTTCTGCAAACGAATAACGTCATGGACCTCGATCTCTTCAGCTTCTTTCACAACTGAGTTCAATTGTACTACAGTTCCAACTGTTTCGACCTTGGCAAAATCAACTGGAAACTCCACTTCGGCGCCCTTTACAATCAGTTCTGAGCGAGTTGGGTTCAATGCGATTCTAATGCTACGAACAATCCCAATCCTGCGAGCTCTACTGTCTAGAACCTCCTTGCCTAACAGCCTGCCGGGCATACTCAGTTCATAAAGCTCGGCTTCGATACTTGGCATTGAATCACTACTTGTCATCACGTCTGGCTCCTATTCTTCATCAGATGTAGGAGTCTTTTTAGACCGAGTATTATCAAGAGTGTGACAGCACAAATATGAGTGTGAAGCTAAGTGGAACCCTCCTATGTCGATGTCAATGGCATTCTCAAAGAAAGCATCGAGTATAGGAAGTATCAGGTCGATCTCGCTGAGATTGGCTCAAAAGAGAACACAATGATTGTTCTAAGCACAGGCTTGGGGAAGACTGTGATTGCGGCATTGGTAGCTGCAGCGCGTCTGATTCAACATCCGGACTCAAAAGTCCTATTTCTGGCACCTTCACGGCCTCTTGTGGATCAACAGGCTCGGTATCTAAGGCGAGTTCTGGATGTCAATCCTGAACATGTTGTGTGCATGACTGGGCATGACACGCCTGAAGACAGACGTACAATGTGGGATGAAGCCAGAGTATTTGTTATGACTCCGCAGGCTCTGCAGAATGATTTGGTGCAGAGGAGCTATGGACTTGAGAAGGTGTCTCTGATCGTATACGATGAAGCCCATAGAGGCGTAGGAAACTACGCATACACGTTCGTTGCTGAACTGTACGAGAAGCAAGGAACAAATCCTCTCTCCCTCGGTCTTACTGCATCTCCGGGCCATGAGGCAGACCACATCAAGACAGTTTGTAAGAACCTTGGTCTTACTCGTGTAGAAGTCCGCAATGAAAGGAGCCCAGATGTTCGCGACTATGTTGTTTCGATAGACACCGATGTGAGATATGTCAGGTTGCCTTCGGAAGTCGAGGTCCTAAAGGATATCCTTTATGGTCTTCTCGAGGAATACAAGAAACCGATATTGGAGCATGGTTTCTCATTACCTAATAGCCGTCGGTTGAGTCGAAGAGAGATTCTTAGAGTTCAGAAAGAGGTTAGAAAAGAGATTGGATCATATACCAAGCCGCCACGTGGCCTATTCTTGGTCATCAGGAACCTGACAGCAGCCCTCAGACTCGTTCACCTCAT
Source organism: Candidatus Thorarchaeota archaeon (assembly GCA_048884925.1). Lineage (GTDB taxonomy): Archaea > Asgardarchaeota > Thorarchaeia > Thorarchaeales > Thorarchaeaceae > SMTZ1-83. Next base: position 16,919 of record JBHLQK010000008.1, on the reverse strand, counting down.
TGAGTTCATAGGCACTCAAGGTCTGACGCCAACCTACCGATACATCCAAGGCATCTACGAGGAGGTCCGTCACAAAGAGAGCTCCAAGGGTGTCAAGGACCTAATATCAAAGAGTGAGTTTCGGCAGTTTGAGAATCTATTGAAAGCCCTCATAGACAAAGGACATCGACATCCCAAGGCCGATGCAATTCTTGAGCTTGTCAGTGAGCAGCTCTCAGTTGACCTGGACTCGCGTATACTTGTGTTCACAAGGTTTCGAGACACTGCAATCGAGGTCGTGGAAACTCTCGAACAGCTGAGCGATGCAAGAGTGAGTCGATTTGTAGGACAGAGCTCGCGGCGTGCGGACAAGGGATTTAGCCAGAAGAAACAGGTGGAGGTTCTCGAGGGATTCCGCAACAACGAGTTCAATGTACTGGTAGCGACTCAGGTTGGGGAGGAGGGCCTTGATATCCCAGAATGCAACTTAGTCGTGTTCTATGACTGCGTGCCTTCGGTGGTTCCGTATATCCAACGTAGAGGAAGAACAGGGAGAAAGACGCCCGGTCGTGTGGTAATCTTTGTGGCCAGAGGAACACACGACGAGTTCTATCACTGGAGTGTGATTAGTAAATTGAAGAAGATGCCAGATGCTCTAAAGGAGGCTGAGAAGGACTCTGAGGAGGAGCAAACTAGCCTAGAGGATTTTGTGAGTGATGATGATATGGCTGGGGACTCTTTTGAAGAGAGACCTAAACCGACAATAACTCCAAGTCCATCCGATGATACAATCAAGATGATTGTTGACTCGAGGGAGCTGCCAACTGCTGTAGCAAGGGAACTTACTCGGTTAGATGTTGAGATTTCAGGAGAAAGTCTGCAGATTGGAGACTACATTGTTTCAGAAGATGTGGCAATAGAGAGAAAGGAGTCAGGGGATTTCATTCAGTCATTAATTGACGGGCGGCTCTTCGTTCAGCTCACAGCATTACGCTCTTCATATCGCAGACCTGTGCTCATAATTGAAGGGGAACAGCTGATAGGCCTTCGCGCAGTGAACCCTGCATCAATATACGGTGCCTTGGCATCGATTGCTATTCGAATCCAGATTCCCATTTTATGGACCCGGAACGCAGAGGAAACAGCAAATGTCCTCTATCGATTGGCTCACCTCGAGCAGGTGGCGGCAAAGAAGACGCTGCGAACGAGATCCGGTGATGCTAGAGGGACTGATGCAGAGGCACTGGAATATATCCTGTCTGGATTTCCTGGCGTAGACACAGTGATATCAAGAGCAATCCTGTCCGAGTTCGGGACCCTCGAAGGTGTCTTCTCTGCAAGCGAAAAGGAGCTACAGAGTGTAAAAGGAGTTGGAAAGAAAATTGCAGGTAGAATCAGACGTCTTCTAACGACCAAATATCCATCCTATACAGATTAGGAGGTTCAATAGACGTCGGGGTTCTTGCTGAGCCCTTCCCTGTATGCCTTTCGAAACCTATCCGTGAGTTCTTTGCTCAGCTTCTGATATCGTTCGAACTCTGAGTCACTTAGTCGAGCAAGACAGAGGATTCTCCTGAGAGCGAGATAGACTCCCGGGTCCAGAGCAGAAACAGTATCTAGAATCTCTTTTACTTCTTGCTTTGCCTTCTTCCATAGACGGTCTCGTTCAACGAAGTCATTGGCAATCTCCTGAATCTCATTTTCATCCTTGAAGATGAACCCTAGATTACGCATGGTACCAACTAGATCAAGCGTCATGTCAATATCATTAACAGTTCTCTCAGGGAGGTCATCCATGTCACTCGTTGCGATGAAGACGTTCTCAGCTGTAGCGACCCAAAGCTTTGTCATAATGTGAGAGTCGCCATTGCCTGCTGGCTCAAAGCCATCCTGTGTGATAAGACCAGCCTTTTCCAGCTCCTTCAGGTGGTAGCGGACGGTCTGGGGTTTCAATTCCTTGCTGGGGTCAGCGACATCTAAGAATTCGCAGATCTCGGATGTTGACATCCGCTTGGACCTTAGAGCATGGAGGATTCGCCGACGGTTTTCGTCGTTTAGGGCACGGACTACCGCTGCAGTTTCTTCTTCACCAGCTACAATCCTAAGCGTTTCCATCTCTATAGACTCCATCAATGGTTAGTTCATGTTCCAACGGCTCAATGATAGGATTTGACACCTATCGATTTGTTGATCGGTCCACAAGACCCCGCTTAGGGGCGACTTGCAGATATCTTAGTTCAAGATCACCCGTCGAGATACATCTTCTCGATTGAGAAGACATATCCTATGCGGGGACGTAAATCCACTGACGCATGTCCTGTAGACATGGTACTCTCTTGATTAGTCGCTTCTTGAGGAGCTTTCTCAGTGCGTATCTAACAGTTCTTGGTGCAAAAGACACCTTGTCAAGGAGCTGCTTTGGAGTAACACCGTTCTTCCCGCTGCTCCGAAGAATGTCTAATACGATCATCTGGCTCTTGGTGAGCTTTAGTTCTTTAAGCTCCTCCCTTAATTGTTCATCTGACATCAATTTCGATATCACCTACTTCCGTTCGTATGGTTTGAAGCTCGCAGAGTTCTCAATCTTGCTTCAAACAACACCAATTATTTGTACAATAAGCTATATTAATGTATCGCAGCCCCGAGTTGCATATCGCGGTCTGTTACTGCGACTATGGATTCTTGGCGGCACATTACTAGAACATCCGGCAAACTCTATAACGAGGTGTACCAACTGAATCCTCGAACCTCAATGAAGAAGGCAGCCCTACTCGCCGCTGGCGATTCCACTCGAATGATGCCGCTTTCGGCAAACATGCCAAAACATCTTCTCACAATCGCAGGGAAACCTCTGGTTTTCCATACCCTTGAGGCACTCAGGGATGCGGGAATTAAGGAGACCTTGATGATCGTTGGGTATCGCGGGGAACAATTGAAGGAAGAAATAGACTCTGTAGACTGGGGTCCTATGAGCGTTTCCTATGTTGAACAGAAGGAAAGGCGTGGGACCGCTCATGCGGCAGGTCATGCGAAGGATTTCGCTGGCGACGACCAATTGATTGTAATGAATGGGGATGTAATAGCCGGACCTGGTACATTTTCAGGACTCATTGAATATCATGAAAAGGGGAGTTGTGAGCTGACCTTGACAGTGTTTCCCATTAATGACCCATCACCATATGGTGTCGTTGCAGTCAAGGATGGAAAGGCAACTGAACTCATTGAGAAACCTTCCAAGGAACAGATGGTAAGTAATCTTGTGAACGTGGGAATATATGCTGCAGGACCTTCACTGTGGGAATCTATCGAAAATACTGAACTGTCTCCCAGGAATGAATACGAGATTACAGATTCGATTATGATGATGATCAAGAAAGGCAATGTCGGCGCTTTCTCGATACCCACTTGGTGGTTAGATTTAGGAAAACCTTGGGATTTGCTTGAAGCTAATGAGAAGATATTGAGCGCCATAAGTGGGCGACTTTCAGGAAATATCGAGAAGGGGGCGACTCTGAAAGGAGAGGTAATAGTGGAGAGAGGGGCCACTGTGAGAAGCGGAGCGTATGTTGAGGGGCCTGTGTTCATAGGGGAAGGTTCGGTGGTTGGCCCCAACTGCTACATTAGACCTCACACTTGCCTCAGTAAAGGGGTCAAGGTAGGAAATGGATGTGAGGTCAAGAACTCGATCATAATGGATGGTTCTAGTGTTGGACATCTCTCCTATGTCGGCGATTCAGTGATTGGACAGAAGGTAAACTTTGGAGCAGGAACTATAACTGCCAATCTGAGACATGATGACCAATCTGTAAGAGTTACAGTTAAGGAAAAGAGGGTGAGTTCAGGTCGCAGAAAACTGGGAGCAATAATCGGAGACAATGTCAAGACTGGAATAGGCACTCTCCTAGCACCGGGAGTTGTACTCCATCAAGGTGCAAGGACTGGTATTGGAGCTGTCGTGGAACGAGATGTAGCGCCGGGCAAGCTAGTCTATACTACTCATGATTTATCGGAAAACGACTTCAAGACTGACGATTAGTGCTATTGAGTGCTTAATGAGGTACAAGCCTTGTCCAAGATTCGAATCAGAGAACACAATATAGTTGTGAAGGACCTGAGAGAGGTCAGTATACTTGTTGGATACTGCTATCCCTCCACGTATAGAGCAGGCATGACTGGACTTGCCACGCACTTGTTTTACGCACTCCTCAACGCCAGAAGCGACGTTTCGTGCGAGCGTTATTTTCGATTTGATGTTCCATCACCCGTTCAGTCTTTGGAAACATCTAGACCCCTATCAGAAAATCATATTGTGGCAGTTTCCCTGACCTGGGAAGAGGATATTGTCAATCTCGTACAGATGCTAGAGCTTGGCTCGATTGCTATAGAGGCCAAGGACAGGGATGAGAACAGCCCCATTGTGCTTGCTGGCGGTCCTGTCGTAAGCTCTAATCCAGAACCTTACGTTGATTTTGTGGATGCATTTGTTATTGGTGAGGGGGACCTTGTAATTCATGACATCATTGATGCTGTCAAGAATTCCTCTTCCAGATTAGATGCTCTGCAGGACCTATCAGAGATTCCAGGAGTATATGTTCCAGCTGCAGAACCATCTTCGGTGGCCAGAATAGTCATAGACGACCTTGATTCGCTTGTATATCCTACCTCACAGATTATTCCTGAGACTCCGGAAGGGTCACTGTTTGAACCGGTTTTTGGAAAGTCATTCCTAGTCGAGGTTACACGTGGGTGCGGGCACTCATGCAAGTTTTGCTTGATTGGGCACATCTGTCGTCCTCGCAGAATCAGATCTCTTGACAGACTAAAAGAGATAATCGCACATGGACTCGAGTCCTCTCCAGTAAACAAAGTGTCACTTATTGGCTCGTCACTTGGTGACCACGATGGTCTGGAGGACCTCGCTCACTGGATTGTAGGACAAGGTATCAATCTATCAGCCCCATCACTAAGGGCAGACTCAATCACATTGGAGCTTTTGGAGGCATTTGTGAAGGGCGGTCAAAGAACCCTCACAATAGCACCCGAGGCGGGATCAACAAAGCTCAGAAAAGCCATGGGCAAAGGACTTGATGACGAGGATATTGATAGAGCTGTTAGAATCGCTAAGGACGCAGGGTACAAGGCTGTAAAACTCTATTTCATAATTGGTCTTCCAGATGAGTCCCAGGAAGACATCACAGCCATCGCTAGAATGGTCAAGCAGTTGGCTCACAAATATGAAATCAGGACAACAGCTAGCGTCAATCCATTTGTTCCCAAGGCACACACAAGATGGGAGTGTGAGGTTCAGCCTACCGTTGAGGCACTTCGTGAGAAACTCAAGTTGCTTGAAATGGGAATACGTAGTGCCCCAAGGGTGACGGTGGAGGGTATCGACCCGAGGAATGCAAGAATACAGGCCGCGCTATCAGTTGGTGACCGTTCGATTGGAAAAGTAGTCCAACTAGCTGCCAAGTATGGTGGACTTGGAGGCTGGAGAAGAGCTGAGAAGGAATCCGGGATTCCGTTCTTCTCATTGGCGAATGATACTCGTTACGCGGATGGAGAACTCCCTTGGTCATTCATATCCAACTAGAATAAACTAGGCCATCTTGGCTACAGTTAAAAGGGAATATTCCAGAAGAGTCTTGGAATACATCCCATGACGACTCCTAATGCAGGCTGTCTGGTGGTTAGTAATGGTAGACGAAGAGTTCAGAGAGGACTTCCCAGCGCTTGCAGAGGAGTTGAGTGAGGAACGAACTTTGACTCATAGGATAAATGGTGTCCGCACGATGTCTGATGATGAACCTGAAGAGAAGCGGGAACATAAGACCTTCCTGCCAGATGTTGTGGATTATATTCGAAGATGTGATACTGTTTCTCAAGCAATCGAGATTGTGGACTATTTGCTCAGCCGCGATGAGATCTCTCCATCTGATGCGCGAGACATAAAGTCCCAACTCAGACAGGACGGTCTGCGAAGCTTTGGTGCCAAGAAGGAAAAGGACCATTATTTGCATCATGGCATAGAGCCAGAGTGATGCTCAGTCGTTCAATCTACATCAATAGACTCTGCTTGTTCTAGTGATAGGTGCTTGTATGCCTCCTATCAAGATGTACTGCTCACTACAAGAATCCGCATCTTGGAACCTCTGGTCAGCAATGGTGACAGATGTCCAGAGTTTCTAGGCAGCCCTGTAAGCGCCTCTCTCCTTGGCCCAGGAGATAGTATCAGGATCACATCTCTTAAGCTCACGCTCTGGGAACTCGCTCAATAGGTTCCATCCCAAGTCTAGAGTCTGTTCAAAGGAGCGGTCCTCAAACTCACCTTGACCAATGAACTCTGCTTCAAAGCGGTCTGCAAACTTCAGATATTTCTGGTCACGGTCTGTAAGTGCCTCAGAACCCACTACAGCCACTAGGTCTCTTAGGTCTATGCCTTCAGAGTATCCGTAGTAGAGCTGAGCCTGAACCTCCTTGTGATCAAAGCGTGTCATGCCTTCTCCGATACCTTCCTTCATGAGTCTGCTAAGTGATGGACCAGGATCAATTGGAGGATAGACACCGCGCCTGTGAAGGCCGCGGCTTAGCGGGAGCTGACCCTCAGTGATATAGCCAGTGAGGTCAGGGATGGGATGAGTCATGTCATCCTGAGGCATCGAGAGGATTGGCATCTGTGTGATGGTCCCATTCCTTCCGTTGATACGGCCAGCCCGTTCATAAATCAGGCTAAGGTCAGTGTATAGGTAGCCGGGATAGCCGCGACGACCTGGCACTTCGGATCTTGCGGCACTGATTTCTCTCAGAGCTTCAGCATAGTTTGTCATGTCAGTCAGAACGACAAGCACGTGCATATCCGACTCATAAGCCAGATATTCTGCTGCCGTTAGTGCAGCCCTGGGAGTGATGATTCGCTCAATAGCTGGGTCATTTGCCAGATTCAGAAAGAGTGTAGTGTGTTCCAATGCTCCAGTTTCCTCGAAGGACTTCATAAAGTACTGCGCCTCTGTGGCTGTAATGCCCATGGCTGCGAATACAATAGCGAAGTCCCCTTCTTCACCAGGAATCTTGGACTGCCTGACAATCTGAGCAGCAATCCTGTTGTGGGGAAGGCCTGAACCTGAGAAGATAGGAAGCTTCTGGCCTCGAACTAGAGTATTCAGGCCATCTATAACCGATAGTCCCGTCTGGATTGGCTGCCTAGGATACTGTCGAGCATAGGGATTAATCGGTGAACCGTAGATGTCCCAGTGATCCTCAGCAGTGAGCTTTGGACCGTTGTCGAGAGGATTTCCAGACCCGTCAAGAACCCGTCCTAGAATCTCAGAAGAAACAGGAAGTTTCAAGGTTTCACCAGTGAAACGGACAGCAGTGAGATCAGTATCTAGGCCACTTGTTCCTTCGAAGACCTGTATAACAGCTCTTCCTCTACCCGTTTCAAGAACCGTGCCTGTCAGAAGCTCTCCCGACGGAGCGCGAATCCTGACAACTTCGTTATAGCTGACATTGTGAGTGCCATCCACAACGAGTAGCGGTCCACTTACATCCGATACAGTACGATAAGCAACAGAGGATTTCTTTGACATGTCTACTAGCCGCCTCAGGTCTTCTTGTCAGGTCTTGTTCGGCTCGGTAAATGTTTCCTAGTTTTAAGACTTACCGTGCGGCTAGATGGAGTCTATATCCACGGAGCTACATGAAAGAAAGCAAGAATTGGAGCGAAAAGCAGAGCTCTGACAATCAGAGATTGCCCTCTGCCTTTGAGATCTCCTGAAAGAGGAGTGAAGTACATTATAGCTCCTGACAGTATGCATACAGCTGCAACAATTTCACCAATAGTTACTAGAAGAAATACCAACTCGGCATCTGTCATGCCGATAAGACTCAGCCATGCACTCGTTGCACTCTCCAGGTTGATGGGCTCCATTCCTATTATCCCAGCAAAGATATCGAGCACATAAGGGCCCAAGATGTAAATCGCGACACCCATTATGACAAGCGTTTTTCCGAGTCCGTCACTTAGACCAGTGACATATATCATGAATCCTACAAGGACAAGCATCAGATAGCCACGGATGACTAACGCGAGCAATACGTTGAGCATTAGTCCTGCCAGGTCCATCCAGGGTCCATATGTAGGAATCTCAAATGGGGATTGAACCATCAAGGTCATAATCGGCGGGACCATTGCCTCCACAGAATGTCGTCATGCCCACTGCATTTAACCGCCACTCATCTAAGCTCCTGCTTCAATATCTCAAAGTCTGCCTTCATCACATCTTTGAATCTGGGAAACCTGAGTGCTGCCGCAGGATGATAGGTGACGAAGTAGGTGTGTTCGTCCGCTTCATAGAATTTCCCATGAGCTTCAGCCATCTTCCATGGACCGACTATAGATGATACCGCGACACCCCCAAGAAGCACAATAATCTGAGGATTGATTATCTCGATTTGACGTTCAAGATAAGGCCTGCAAGCCTCTATCTCACTTCGAGTCGGAGTTCGATTCTTTGGAGGTCTTGACTTCAAAACTGATGTGATGAAGACCTCGCTCCTTGAAAGACCTATCCCTAAAATCAGTGCCGTGAGAAAATCGCCGGACCTTCCAACAAATGGGCGGCCAGTCTCGTCCTCTCTTGCCCCGGGTGCCTCACCAACAAACATCAATTTGGCATCAACTGAACCCTCTCCAGGGACTGGATTCAAGCGAGTTGTGTGTAATGAGCACTCCTCGCATGCTGCTATCTCTTCATAGAGACGGTCCAATTCATCTTGGCGAGTCATCTCTTGTCAAATGGTGTGCTCGCTACCGATAAACTCAACTATATTCTATAGTTTCAGAAGAGTGGGAGGAGATTATTCAACGGCTTCAGACATCACCATACCAGTGTCAGAGAGTTCCTGGTAGAGAGTTTGAAACTCGCGCTCCATCTTGGTTTCAATTGCGTCCAACGTTGAATCATAACTGTCCCAAGGTGCAATCTTCATTCGTGCAATGTTATCAAGAACACTGAACTCGAGGAGTCTCCTGACATGAACACCCACACTGACAGCTTCAGCCATCTTGCGGGCGAAATTGATTATGACCCTTAGCATGCGATAGGTCTTTCCTGGTGGACAATACGTGTCGATTTCATGCAGAGCACTCTGTGTGAGGAAATCCTCCTTGATCATTCGTGCAGCTTCTAGAGTAGCACGTTCCGACTCAGGAAGGGCATCTGGTCCGACAAGCTGGACTATCTCACGGAGTTCTTGGTCCTTTTGTAAAAGAGCCATTGCCTCAGTCACCAGGTCAGGCCAATCAGCTCCAAGATTCTCCTTGTGCCATTCCTCGAGTGTATTTTGATACAGCGAGTAACTGGTCAGTGAATTAATCGCCGGGAAGAACCTTCGTGCAGCCAGGTCCTTGTCCAAAGCCCAGAATACTTTGACAATTCTCAGCGTCGCTTGGGTTACTGGTTCTGAGAAGTCGCCTCCAGGCGGTGAAACCGCACCGCAGATGGTGACTGAACCAAGTCGTTCATCAGAACCCAGAGTCCTCACACGACCACCCCTCTCGTAGAACTGAGCTAGTCTTGATCCAAGATACGCGGGATAGCCCTCCTCAGATGGTAGCTGGCCAAGTCGGCCAGATATCTCACGAAGTGCCTCCGCCCAACGAGAAGTCGAGTCTGCCATCAGAGCAACATCATAGCCCTGGTCTCTGAAGTATTCTGCCAATGTTACTGCCACATAGATTGAGGCTTCACGCGCAGCTACTGGCATATTTGAGGTATTGGCAATGAGAACTGTGCGTTCCATTAGAGGACGACCACTCTGCGGGTCCTTCAGATGAGGCCATTCTTCTAGAGCCTCTGTCATCTCGTTACCACGTTCTCCGCAACCAACGTAGACAACTACTTGTGCATCAGCCCACTTTGCGAACTGATGAAGTGTTACCGTCTTGCCTGTTCCGAAACCTCCGGGAATAGCTCCGGTTCCGCCTTTTGCTTGAGGCATAAATGTATCAATGACTCTCTGACCAGTGATTAGAGGAGTGTCCATAGGGAAACGATCCTTGAATGGTCGTCCAATCCTAACAGGGGTCCGTTGTAGCATTACGACATCATGGACATCACCAAAGCTGTCCTTTACCTTGCAGATTGTTTCTACAACTGTGTATTCACCTGGTGATACTATTTCGAAAACTTCTCCTTTCACACCTAGAGGGACTAGTATCTTTGATGTGATGATCTGCGTTTCAGGGACCTCCCCGAGAACATCACCAGGCTCAACCTTATCGCCGACTTTGACTAATGGCTTGAATTCCCACTTCTTCTCTTTATCAATTCCCTCTACTGTCAGACCTCTGGAGATGAAGTCGCCTGACATTTCGCGGAGCTCTGGAAGAGGACGCTGAATACCATCATAAATGGAGCCTAAAAGACCAGGCCCTAGCTCCACAGAAAGAGAATCACCAGTGGCCTCGACCGGCTCTCCAGGTGCCACCCCGGATGTTTCTTCGTAGACCTGTACGGTGCAAGTACCTTCACCAACTTCGATGACTTCTCCGATGAGCTGTTGCTCGCCTACACGCACGACTTCATACATACGTACGGAAGGGAGTCCTACACATCTCACAACTGGTCCAGCAATGCTCTCAATTTTTCCAATGCTATGGCTCATCTTCATTCGCTCCATCATTGCAAAGTTAGACATTAATCTCGATGCCAACAGCCCTCCGGATCAATTCTCGTAAGACATCCTCATATGCACCAGTGGAACCTTGTCTGTCGGGAATCAACAGTATAACTGGGATGGGTGCCTCGGAGAGCTCCATCAACGTGGCCTCTATCGGTTTGGCGAGGGGTTCGGTGATGACTATGAGCCCAGTACCTGGGTCTCTGAAGTATCTGGTCAGCACACTTCGTGTTTCTTCAGGAGTACGAGGAATGGCACATTCATTGGCTCCAACCATCTTAAAACCAGTAACTGTGTCCCTGTCTCCAATCACTACAATCTTGTTGCCGACCATTCGTTGCTCCACGCCGTTTTCGTTGTTTCGGGGTTGAAGCAGTATTCTGCTGAGGGCCTGCAACAAATGTCGGGATAATTAAGGTTTTCATTCGACATCGTGGCCAACAATGCATCATTTCGTTTCTGTAAACTGAGCAACGATGTCGATTTCATCAACCATTGTCCAGCAATAGTGGCATTTGAGTGATATTGGATCCTTGGCCACGACCTGAAACTTGGGTGTGACGGGCTCCCTTTCCTTGTTTGTCACACAACGCTGGTTCGGACAGGTAATCACATCCTCTATCATATCTGGCAATTGAATACGTGTCTTCCGTGTTACTTTGCCATTCTCTATGAGATTCAGAGTTGCATCCGGGGCTACTAGAGCAACGCGAGCTACTTCATGACCCTCAAGGAATCTGTGTTCGAGCTTTACAATGTCCTTTCGCCCAGTCTTGGAGCTACTGATGTTCATTGCCAGAGTAACAACGTAGTCCTCTTTCCCAGTTATTCCAAGAATCTGCAAAACTTGTAGAGCGTGACCCGCTGTGATGTGATCAATCACTGTTCCATCTGATATTTTGACAACTCGAATGCCTTCGACCTTCTTCCTCTCACTCATCTCTGTCCACTGGGAGAGTAGAGAATAACCTGTTCGTTTTATCCCTTCCTCTCTTTCTGCACGTTTAGGCGCCAAAGTTGAAAGCGAAGGTTGATATGGTTAACGACGGGACTGCTTTTCGGTAACACGGTGAGTCACTTTGGTCCTAGAAGGTCTTGGAAAGGCACTGAACTCGGCACTGAAGAAACTGTTTGGTGCCAGCATCATAGATGAGGAGCTTGTAAAGGAGCTAGTAAAAGACATACAACGTGCACTGCTTGTTGCAGATGTAGAAGTCACACTTGTCATGGCCATAACACAGAGTGTTGAACAGAAAGCACTTGATGAGTCACTCCCAAGAGGAGTTTCACGTCGTGAGCACATCGTAAAGGTGGTCTGGGATACCCTGGCTTATTATTTGGGAGAGAAAGCAGTTCCATTGACCATCAATCCAGGTAAGCCGAATTTGGTTATGATGGTGGGAATCCAAGGCTCAGGAAAGACAACCACTGTTGGTAAACTTGCTCGATACTTCCAGAAGAGGGGAATTAAGACTGGCGTTATTTGCGCCGATAATTTCCGACCTGGTGCCTATAGTCAACTGAAACAACTTGCCGAGCGCTCTAATGTGCCTTTCTGGGGAGATGAAGAGGAAAAGGATGCCGTGAAGCTCGCGAAGAAGGGTTATGACGACATGAAGAAGAGAGGTGTCGAACTCATCCTGCTGGACACCTCTGGAAGACATCGCGAGGAAACGGGTCTGATCAAGGAGATGCGTGACATCTCGAAAGCTGTCAAGCCTCAGGAGATAGTGCTTGTTGTTGACGGCACCCTAGGACAACAAGCAGGAGTGCAGGCTGCAGCGTTTAGAGATGCAACGGCCATTGGTTCAATCATAGTCACCAAACTTGATGGCAGCGCCAAGGGAGGGGGAGCCCTTTCAGCGGTAGCTGCAACAGGGGCACCGATTAAGTTCCTTGGAACAGGAGAAGGGATGGATGCTGTTGAGCCATTCAATCCCACAAAGTTTGCCGGTCGGCTGCTTGGAATGTCTGACATCAAGGGTCTCATTGAGAAGGTCAGAGAGGCGCAGATAGAGGTCGACGAAGATGCCGCTATGCGATTCATGAAAGGTCAGTTCTCGCTCAATGATATGATGGCACAACTCAAGCAGCTCAAGAAGATGGGGCCTATTGGTAAGGTCATGGAAATGCTTGGACTCCAATACAAGCTTCCTGATGACATAGCACAGATTCAAGAAGAGAATATGAAAAAATGGGAGGTCATCATGAGCTCCATGACCAAGAATGAATTGGACAATCCAAGGGTCATCAAATCATCACGCATTCAGAGAATCGCGAGGGGCTCAGGCACCGATACACGTGACGTTCGCGAACTGCTGAAACAGCATCAGCAGATGCAAAAGATGATGAAGCAAATGGGCAGATCGCGCCGAGGAAGGCGCGGGGGAATGCCAGGGATACCAGGACTGCCTGGTATGTAGCAGATTCGGTCATCTCCTAGAGGGGAATCGCTATGACGGACCGGCGCTTTCTGGTCCTTTTTGATGACTTTCCAATAGAAGAAGCCCAAGTGAAATCTGGAGAGAACACACACCAAGTCATTGTGGCAAGTCGATGTGTTAACGTGGCACTCTTCTTATCAGGAAACCTGCGTAGGAATGTGTCAATAAGCATCGCGTGGGGTGAAACAAGCGACCTTCGTGTAATCACCTTTTCAGGTGAAACCTTAAAGCGAGTATCGCCTGATGAGCGTTCCATCTCATTCTTTCTACTGAAGTCAAAACGTGAAGTTGAACGCCTATCAGTCGACAAGGGGAAGTTAATGCATAATGGCATTGAAGTGACACGGACAGATATCAATAGCTTGCTGCAAAAATGGAGTCCATCAAATGTGTATGCATCAGTAAAGGGACCCGATGATTCAGAACCAACAGATAGAGGTACATCAGGCGTCTTTATTTACGGAATAGGACCGCATGAGAATCCGATAATGAAAAAGCAATTCTTCGCTCTTCCTAGACCGCCCAATCCTGAGCGATTCATACTCGATATTAATCTGAAATCAGATTGGAATGATTGAAAACCTTCATAATGAGAACTTTCAGAAGGAAATCCAAGACAGAAACCTGCAATGGTGTAACGCTTTGCCGACCAATGTAACGCCTGAGTTTGACAAGCAAAGGCAAATCTATGAGGACACAGATGATTTAGCGCAGCGTATTGTAGAGCTAGAGAAGCTATTGTCCTTAGCCCCTAGGCACAAGGGTGCTGAAAGGATGGTTGGTGATTACCGCAAGAAGCTAGCGCAGCTCAAGGCGAAGGTTGAGAAACAGAGAGAGCAAGAACGAACACGAAAAGGAGCACGGGGAGCAGAAGAGGGAGTCATCAGAAAGGAAGGGGCAGGTCAAGTCTGTCTCCTGGGTGTGACTAACAGCGGCAAGTCTACCATTATAAATTCCGTCACAAATGCGGAACTTGATGTTGGAGATTATCCTTTCACTACACCGATTCCTACACCTGCAATGCTCACCCTTGAAGACATCAACATCCAGCTCGTGGAGATTCCGGGACTGTTTAAAGGCTTTAGAGAGTCGGGAATGGGCCGTCAAGCACTCGCAGTGGCACGAAATACTGACTGCATCGCACTTGTTGTCGACCTCTCACAGGATATCGATATGCAGATGGATATCATTCTGAGTGAGCTTGATGGTGCTAGAGTGAGACTGAATAGAGAGCAGAGTGCAGTAAGAATTGAGCGGGTTGGCCTAGGTGGCCATATGATCTATGGAGCTCAGAACTATCAAGGTGACATTGAAGAAGTCAAGGAATATCTCAGGGCACGAAGAATATCCAATATAATCGTTCGATTGCAGAAACCTGCAACATTTGAACAGCTTGTGGACGCGATGGATGCAAGTGTGGCATATGTGAGGGCGCTTGTGGTTGCCACAAAGGGTGATGTGCCAGGGTCTGAAGACAGGTTTGCCGAACTGACAGAGAAGTATGGAAAACGTTTCGAGATTATTCCAATCTCTGCAAAAACGGGAGAAAACCTCGATGGGATGAAATGGGCTCTATATGACCATCTCGACATACTGAGGGTCTACACAAAGATACCTGGAAAAAAGAGAGAAGACAAGCCTATTGTCCTTCCGGAGGGGGCAATTGTTGAGGATGCTGCTGCAAAGGTGCACAAGGAGCTGTTCGTCGAGAGGTTTCGGGCTGCGGTGATATTCCGCGCAAATGACAAGATAAAGCGTAGGCAGGTAGGACTCAGCTATCCCCTTGAAGATGGTGACATCCTGCAACTAATGAGTAGGTAGATTGGTGCTCGGAATTGACCGAACTCTCAAACATTACAGTTGTAATTGTTAATCCATTGAATCCCGGAAATGTTGGATTCGCTGCAAGAGTCTTGGCTAACTTTGGCGTCAGCAGACTCAGGATTGTGGGAGAGGACCCTCGAAATGACCAGTACGCAAAGATGTTCTCAGTTCGCGCAGTAGAAATTCTTGAAGGAGCAAGAGTATTCCCAAGTCTTCAAGAGGCTCTGGCTGATATGCATGCTTCTTGGGCAGCCACAGCGAGAGTAGGTCGAAATCATAGTGTGACACGCGCGGCTGTGCCTCTTCCTGATTTGCCAGATCCTTTTAGCGTGGGTGGAAATGTTGCGTTAGTGTTTGGAAGAGAAGATGCAGGGCTAACAAATGAAGAGGTCGCTCTCTGTGACCTTGCATTTACCATACCAGTTTCCAAGAGCTACCCGAGTATGAATCTCAGTCATGCTATTGCTGTGACGCTATATGAGCTATTCAAGAAGTACGGATTTGAAGAGCCCCCTGAACCTACAGAGGCCAAGCCTGCGACACGGGAAGAGAGAGAGATTGTGTATGGATTCTTCGATGAGGTCGTAGATGATTTGGATATCAAGGATTACAGGAATCCCATTGTGAAGCAGGTGTTCAGAAACCTGCTTGGTAGAGCATATATGACTGGACGTGAGGTTTCAACACTGACGGGCGTTATCAGGAAGATTAGAGATTTGATTAGGAAAGACAAATAGGAAACCAATTTGGAGTGAAGACAAGGTTCTCATCCCTGTGGAGGAGTTTGTCTTTGGATCTTCTGTTTGAAGGAGTTCACTGGATAATTGAGATAATACTCCTAGTCTTTCTATTCCTATTTCTCTGGGTCTGTGTCTGTGTCAGGTCAATCCGCTACTTCTGGAAATTCCCAATGCCTTCTGTCATGGGCAATGCGATTTCTGCAGGCCCGTACCGGAATAGGGCTCAACCACCCTCGATGATTATCGAAGCTATTGGAGCTGAGCCGGGAATGACTGTTATTGACGTGGGATGTGGCTCTGGTCTGTATACTGTGGCAGTGGCAAAAGCAATTCAACCAGAGGGGGTGGTCTATGCTGTTGACATCCAAGAAGGAATGCTTGAGAAGCTAAGGAACAGGATGAAGCAAGATGGCGTAGAAAACATCTTTCCAATTCTTGCAGATGCAGAAGGCCATATTCCTCTTGATGACGGCATTGCTGATGCCGTGTTCTCAGTCGCGGTCATTCCAGAGATTCCAGATCCTGTAAAAGCCATGGAACAGATAAAGCGGCTAATGGCTGACAATGGGGTCTTTGCAGAAGCCGAATTATTACTTGACCCGGACTACCCTCTCAGGCGAACCGTCATCAAATGGGCCGAAAGAGCTGGATTGACTCTAGAGAATAAAGTGGGCAGTGCCTTTCGATATGTGCTAGTATTCAGAAAAGAACAGACTTAGGTCCTACTGTCTATCTAAGATGCAGATGAGCTAGCCCCGCAATAGAAGAGATGAAACTATGCGCCATAGCCAAGCTTCTTTTTCAAGTCTGGGTCGATCTTGTCAAAGCGAACCTTGCAGGGAGTGGGCATCTTTGGAGCAGCCTTGTTTAGAGCAATCATTGCTTCCTTTATGTACGCAGGATTTGTGCGTATTGTAATCAGAGGCTGATTGGGTTTGACTCTGGCAGCAATACCAATGACCTTGCCAAACGCCTTTCTCATACCATCCTGCACACGGTCCGCTCCTGCTCCTGAGATCATCTTATTCTCGCGGAGGTAATGGTAGGGTTTGACACGAATTCGGAGATGGTAGTTCTTGCGGCCAGCCTTTCTAGTCATGTGCCGATTGGATGCGACTCGTGCGGCCTCAAGGGCCTGATGACGGATCTGACATCTCTCAAGACCATACAGAGATAGCTCTACTGGAAATTCTCCACCAGTTTCACCCATGTCAAAGCTGACTATGCGACTAGCCGGCTGACGATGTATGTA